>NZ_JBIAXG010000014.1:116705-166697 GCF_042896465.1 Streptomyces sp. NPDC001292 | reverse complement strand
GACGTGCCGCCCTCCCCGGTGCGCTGCCTGCGGATCCAGGACGTGGTGCCCGGCCTGACGGTGCAGGGCCCCGTTCCGGCCCTGACCGGCCGCCTCCGCGAACTGCACCGTGCCTTCCACACGACGGCCCGCCGAGTCGGCTCCTGACGGAAAGGGACGTCACCGGCGGAGTCTGAACCCGACCTGCGCACGGGCCCTCTCGTCCCAGGTCTACAAGCGGGTCGTGCCGGCGCTCGGCTGGCGCTGGATGTTCCACCTCGGCCTGATCCCCGTCCTGGTCGCGCTGTGGATGCGCCGCGCGCTGCCCGAGGCCGCCGACTGGAAGGCCTCGGCCGCCGGTCGGGAGCAGCGGCCCAACCCCTTGCGCCCACTGTTTCACCACCCGGGCCAGGGCCGCCGTCAACGTGGTGCTCGCGGTGGCGGCCACCGTCTTCGACGTGCCGGGCCGGCTGGGCCGGCTCCTCGACCCGGACGGCCCGGCCGACCACCTCGTGACGGGCGAGGACCGCGTGCCGGCCCCTGCGACCGCCGGCTGGCCGGCCGGGCCTGGGAGGGCGCCGCCGGTGAGCCGGAGGCGCCCTTCGCGGCGCCGGTCAGTACGCGTGACCCACATGGGCCAGCGCCTGCTTGAGCAGCACCCCGTGCCCGCCCGGCATCTCGCTCTGCAGCGCGGGGGAGGCCGCCTCCTGCGGGCTGAACCAGACCAGGTCCAGCGCGTCCTGCCGCGGCCGGCAGTCGCCGGCGACCGGCACGATGTACGCCAGCGACACGGCGTGCTGACGCGGGTCGTGGTACGGCGTGATGCCGGCCGTCGGGAAGTACTCGGCGACGGTGAACGGCTGGAGGGACGCCGGCACGCGGGGCAGCGCCACCGGGCCGAGGTCCTTCTCCAGATGGCGCAGCAGGGCGTCCCGCACGCGCTCGTGGTGCAGCACCCGGCCGGAGACCAGGGTCCGGCTGACCGTTCCGTCCGGTCCGATGCGCAGCAGCAGGCCGATGCTGGTCACTTCGCCGCTGTCGTCGACGCGCACCGGCACCGCCTCGACGTACAGGATCGGCATGCGGGCGCGCGCCGACTCCAGCTCGTCCGTGGTCAGCCAACCGGGCGTGGTTTCGGTCATGTCAGACATCGCGTGATCATACTTTCAGTGGTGTCAATCGGGGAGGTCGGTATCAGGGAGATCGCTGGGGTCAGCGGGGTCCTCGAGGCCGGTGAGTTCGGTGAATCCGTAGACCCGCCGGGCGTTGTCGCGCCCCGTCCACCGGGCGATCCGCAGCGCGTCCGCCGGGCTCAGCTCGTCGGCGTCCACCCGCTCCCGCAGCAGTCCGGCCAGGCCCTGCCGGAAGGCCACCGCGCCCAGGTGGTGGAACTCGGCCACACCGTAGGCGTCGGAGCTGTACAGCAGCTTGCGGAACGGCGTGATCTCCAGGGCCTCGGCCAGGACCGCGCGGGCCCGGGCGGGCCCGACGTGGTGGAGCGTCAGACCGACGTCGAGGTGCACCCGCTCGAACACGGCGGCCAGATAGGCGGCCTGGCGCTGGTAGGGCCAGCAGTGCAGCAGCAGGACCGGGATCGTGCCGGCGGTCAGGTGCAGCCAGTCGGTCAGAAGGGCGGGGTCCGTGCGGTGCAGGCGGATGTCGGCGTCGCCGAACCCGGTGTGCAGTTGGAGGGGCAGACCGAGGTCGACGGCCGTCCACAGCAGATGCCGTACGAGCACCGGGTCGTCGAGACGGTCGCCCGCGCGGGCGAGCCAGCCGGCCGCCGCCCGCGCGACCTCCTCCCGCGAGGGTCGTGCCGGGTCCAGGTCCAAGCCGGTGCGGTAGGCGGCCACCGACTTCACGGCGATCACGCCCGGCCGCCGCACGGCGTCCTGCGCGGCCGCGCGGAAGGCGGCGCCGTACTCGCCGGGCTCGACGCCCCCGGCCGCCACGGCCTCCGCGACGCGCTCCAGCCGTACGACCTCGTACGCCACCGCGTCTTTGCCCGCGGCGCGGGCCAGCTCCTCCGGGGTGGTGCCGGGATCGGGGGCGAAGCCGGTGTCGACGCAGAAGACGGCCGTGCCGCAGGCGCCGAGGAAGCGCCGGTTGACCTCCGCCGCGCCCAGCTCGGCCCGGCGGGCCAGGTACGCCTCGGCGGGCGCGTGGCGCGGCAGGTCCAGGACCGGGGCGCAGTGGCGGCGCACGGCGACGCCGACGGGGCTGTCGAACGGCGAGATCCCGCTGCCGGGCCACACCTCGCCCTCGGTGAGCAGGGACTCGAAGCCGGCCCGGCCCAGGTCGGCGGTGGCGACCCCGTGGCAGTGGTGGTCCACGAGCGGCAGCTCCGCGAGCGCTTCGTGGACCGCCGCGGCCCCGGCCGACGCGCTCATCAGTACGTCCAGCGGTAGGCCGCCGCGACCTGCTCGTCGTCCAGCCCCTCGACGGCCGCGATCTCACCCTGCCGCACGGCGGTGACCGCGTCGGCGAGGACCGGTCCGAGAGCGGCGCGCAGCAGGTCGTCCCCGCGGAACGCGGCGACCGCCTCCGCCAGCGAGACCGGCAGGCGCCGTACGCCCCGGGCCGCCGCCTCCGCCTCGCCGAACCGCGCCGGGTCTCCGGTGATCTCCTCGGGCAGGGACGCGGACGACGCCATCCCGTCGAGCCCGGCGGCGATCAGGCAGCCCAGCGCCAGGTACGGGTTGGCCGCGAGGTCGACCGGTTTGACCTCCAGGTTGGCCGCCCGCTCGCCCTGCCCCCGGCTTCCGGTGACCACGCGGAGCGCGGCCTCGCGGGTCTCCCGGCCCCAGGCGGTGAACACCCCGGCCCACTGGGAGGGTTTGAGCCTGAGATAGCTGGCCGGGCTCGGCGCGGTCACCGCCGTCAGCGCGGGCAGATGGGCCAGCAGACCGGCCGTGAACGACTCGGCCTCGGCCGTCATGCCGTAGCGGCCGTCGCCTCCGGAGTGCAGGTTGGTCCCGTCGCGCCAGGCCGAGAGGTGGACATGGCCGCCGTTGCCCACACCTCGCGCGAGGACGGCCGGCGCGAAGGAGACCTTCAACCCGTGCCGCCGGGCCACGGCCCGCACGGTCTGCCGCACCAGCACGCTGCGGTCGGCCGCCGCCACCGGGTCCACCGCGCCGACGGACACCTCGAACTGCCCGGCCGCGTACTCGGGGTGGAACTGGTCCACGTCCACGCCCTGCGCCGCGAGGGCCGCCAGCAGGTCGGCGGCGCAGTCGCTCAGCTCCACCTGCCGGACGGCCCCGTACGCCGGACCCGACACCGCGGGCTCGAACTCGCCGCCGGGCGCGTCTCCTTGGCCGACGGCCCACTCGATCTCGATGGCTGCCCCGAAGGTGAGGCCGTGGCGCCGCTCGGCCTCGGCGGTGATCCGGCGCAGGAACGTACGGCTGCACCCGGGGTGGCGCTCACCCTCCTGCGTGATCCGGTCGACCGGGGCCCAGGCCCAGCCGGGCTGCCCGGACAGGACCACCAGGTGATCGAGGTCGGGGTAGAGCCGCAGATCGCCGTCGGGGGAGCCGAGGACGTCGGTGGTGACGATCGAGTCGTGCGCCAGGAAGGTGTCGAACACCGGGGACATGCCCACTCCCCAGGCCGCTGCCGAGGGGAGCTTCGCCGTCGGGACCGTCTTGACCCTGCTGATCCCCGCGGTGTCGACGTAGGCCAGGACGACGCCGTGCACGCCCCGCCCCGCGAGTTCGCCGCTGAGCGCGGTGGCCCGTTCGACGTCACCGGGACGCCCGCCGGGGACGGGGTCGGCAAGGGTGGTCATAGTCCTCCTCGGCGGGCTCGGGCGAGCCGGCGGCCGGTGCCGCCCGTGTCAGGGTTTCACGGCGACCGCGCCGAACTGCGGTACAGCGGCGGGGGAGTCGCCGTCGGGACGCCACCGCGAGCACGCCACCAGGCCCGGCTCGACCAGGTCCAGGCCCTCGAGGAAGGCGGCCACCTCGGCGCGCGGGCGGGCGGTGATCGGCGGTGTCGCGTTGGCGTTCCAGAACTCCATCGCCGGGACGTTGCCCTCGCCGCCGAGGTCGGCGTCGAAGGTGGGGTGCGTCAGCACCAGGAAACTGCCCGAGGGGACCGCGGCCATGAGGCGGCGGACGATGTCACGCGCCTTGTCGGTGTCCAGGACGAAGTTCAGGATGCCAAGCATCATCACCGCGACGGGCCGGCCGAGGTCGAGGGTCGTGGAGGCACGCTCGACTAGGGTCTCCGGGTCGTGCACATCGGCTTCGATGTAGGCGGTGGCGCCCTCGGGGGTGCTGGTCAGCAGGGTGTGGGCGTGAGCGAGGACGATCGGGTCGTTGTCGACGTACACGATCCGCGCGTCGGGGGCGATCCGCTGCGCCATGTCGTGGGTGTTGTCGACCGTCGGCAGCCCGGTGCCGACGTCGAGGTACTGGCGCACCCCGCGCTCGGCGGTCAGGAAGCGGACCGCCCGTCCGAGGAACTCGCGGTCGGCGCGGGCCACGTCCCGGATCACCGGGAACATTCCGGCGACGTGCTCGCCGACCCGCTGGTCGACCTCGTAGTGGTCCTTGCCGCCGACCCAGTAGTTCCACACGCGCGCGTTGTGCGCCACCGCGGTGTTCGACCTCGGCGACCCGTCCGGCGGGGTGTGGCTCTCGCTCACGTCTGCGCTCCTGGTTCGTCTCGTCCGTCTCGTGGTCGTCGTCGCGCCCTGCCTGCGGCCGGCCGCGGCCGACGCCGCCATTGTGCCGCCCGGTGATCACCGTGTCCGGGAATCGGCCGAACCGGGCTTATCGGGAAGCTTTGGTGAGGGCTCTTGCCGAAATCGCGCAAGCCATGCTTTGCTCGATTTCTAGTCAGGGGACTTGACTAAAGACAGAGGATCGAAGGAGGTCGGCGATGACCGCCACGACCGGGAGCGCACCCCCCGCCGGGGCCCTGCCCCACTGGGAGACGACCCCCGAGGACCTGCCCGCGGCGATCCGCGAGATCAAGGCGGCCCTGCGGGCCCGGATCGAGGCCTCGGGCCGCGGAGTGCGGGAGGTCTTCGCCGCGGTGGAGAGGCGGGTCGCGGCCCGGGTCGCCGAGATCGAGGCCGAGAGGCGCCGCGGCGAGAGCGTCTGGCCGGTCGTCGACTACACCGACATCGAGAACGGCACCGTGAGCCCCCGGGAGATGGCCAGGCTCAAGCGGCGCGGCTGCCTGGTGGTGCGGGGCCACTTCCCCCGGGAGCAGGCCCTGGCCTGGGATACCGGCATCGTCGACTACGTCGAGCGGAACAGGTTCTTCGAGACCTACACCGGTCCCGGCGACGACTTCTTCGGCAGCGTCGGCTCCAGGCCCGAGATCTACCCGGTCTACTGGTCGCCGGCCCAGATGGAAGCCCGGCAGAGCGACCGCATGGCCCGGGTGCAGTCCTTCCTCAACTCCTTCTGGAAGCACACCTCCGACGGCGTCCAGTGGTTCGACCCGGAGCGCGACGCCCTGTACCCCGACCGCATCCGCCGCCGCCCGCCGGGCACGGACTCCGAGGGCCTCGGCGCCCACTGTGACCCAGGCACGCTCGACCTGTGGATGACCGAGGCGTACCAGAAAGCGTTCAGGCACCTGTGGGACGGCAGCGTCGAGGAGTACGACCCGTGGGACGCGGCCCACCGCACCGCGGGCCCGCAGTACCCGGGCACCACCATGTGCTCGGCCTTCCGCACCTTCCAGGGCTGGACGGCCCTGTCGGACATGGACCACGACCAGGGCGTCCTGCACACCGTGCCGATCCCTGAGGCCATGGCCCTGCTGATGCTGCGCCCGCTGCTGGAGGACGTGCCCGAGGACGACATGTGCGACGTCACCGTCAACCAAGTCTTCCCGGCGAGCGAGACGTGGCACCCGCTTCTCCTGCGGGCCCTCACCGCGATCCCCGACGTACGGGCCGGCGACTCCGTGTGGTGGCACTGCGACATGATCCACAGCGTCGCGCCGGTGCGGGACCAGAAGGGCTGGGGCAACGTCATGTACATCCCCGCCGCGCCCTGGTGCCCCCGCAACGAGGCCTACGCCGCCCACGTGCGGGAGGCGTTCCGCACCGGCTCCAGCCCGAGCGACTTCCCCGAGGAGCACTACGAGCGGGCCTGGACCGGCCGCTTCACCCCCGACCGACTCAACGAGATCGGCCGCCGCGGCCTCGGCCTGTAGCCGGGACCGGCCTCCTGGCGGCCGCCACTAGTCAGGAAGGAGCCCTTACCAAGCGCGGCCCGGTAGGCTGGCGGAGCCGTGGCACCACCGCGGCACGGCCCGACCGACCCGACCGACGAGAGGTGCGATGGAGATCCGCCGGGAACTCGCGGGAGCGGGCCTGCCGAGCATGGCTCTGGTGCGGGAGCTGACCGACCAGATCGTGCTGGACACCGTGTTCGAGCAGGCGCCGGTCACCCGGGCGGAGATCGCCCAGCGCACCGGCATCTCCAAGACCACCGTCTCGGAGTCCGTACGGCGCCTCGAGGAGATGCGGCTGCTCAGACCGGCCGGCGAACAGCGCGGCCGGCAGGGCCGGGTGGGCACCTACTACCAGGTGGCCGCCGACGCCGGATTCGTCCTCGCCGTCAGCCTGCACCCGACGGAGATCCGGCTGTGCGCCGCCGACCTTTTCGGCCACCCCTTCCTGCAGAGCACGCACCAGCCGATGCGGCCCCGCAACCCCGAGCACACCGCCCGGCAACTGCGCACCCTCGTGGCCGGCGCCGTCGACCAGGGCGGCGTCGACCACGGACGGCCGCTGGCCGTGGCGGTCTCGGTGGCCAACCCCGTCGACCCCAGGACCTCCGCGGTGATCCCGCTGCGGGACACCCCTTACCCGGGCGGCGTCTTCCAGCCGCAGGAGGCGCTGGCCGGCCTGACCGACGCGCCGCTGCTGGTGGAGAACGACGTCAACCTCGCCGCCGTCGCCGAACGCTGGCACGGCGCGGGCCGCGCGGCGGACAGCTTCGCCTACGTCTACATCGGCGCCGGCCTCGGCATGGGCCTGGTCATCGGCGACCGGCTGGTTCCGGGCTCCCGGGGCGTGGCCGGCGAGATCGGCTACCTCAGCGTCAGCTCCCAGCCGCCCGGCACCCCGCACGGCCTGGCCCGCGCCGTGGCCCAGGCGGGTTTCGGCACCGGGCAGCTGCCCGAGCCCGACGGCCCGGATCCGGTGGCCGCGGCCCGCGAGGTGCTGCGGCGCGCCGAGGAGGGCGACGCCGAGGCGCTGGCCGTCGTCGCGGAGGAGGGCCGCACCATCGGCGAGGCGATCGCCACCGTCTGCGCGGTCGTCGATCCCGAGCTCGTCCTGCTCGGCGGCCCCGTCGGCAGCCACCCCGCCCTGCTCGAACCGGTCCGCGAGGCGGTACGGACGCTGGCCCCGCTGCCCCCGCCGGTCGAACCCGGAGCCCTGGGCGAGGCCGCCCCCCTGCGCGGCGCCCTGGCCGTCGCCCTGCGCCGAGCCCGCACCGATCTGCGCAGCCGTGCCGATCTGCGCACCCGCGCCGGAACCGGCTGACCACGGCACCCCGCCACGACCAGACGACCACCGCACGCCCCGCGCACGGCAACGGAGCCGGCGCCCCACCACCCCCGGACGCGCCCACCGCGCCGCCACGGAAAACGGACATGCCCAGCACACCCTCGCCCCGGCTCACCGCCCCCGAACCCGTCACCGAGCCCGTCACCGGCCCCGTCGGCATACGGCTGATCGTCACCGACATGGACGGCACGCTCCTGGACGACGACAAGCGGCTCCCGGCCGGACTGTGGCCGACCCTGGCCGAGCTGCGCCGCCGCGGTGTGCTGTTCAGCCCCGCGAGCGGCCGCCAGTACGCCACGCTGGCCGAGCAGTTCGCCGGACACGACGAGGGCATGGTGTTCATCGCGGAGAACGGCACCTACGTCGTCCGCGACGGCGTGGAGCTGAGCTCCGACCCCCTGGACCCGGCCGTAGCGGCCCGCCTCGTCGGCGCCGTACGGGAACTCGTCGCCTAGGGCGTGGACGTGGGCGCCGTGGTCTGCGGCAAGCGGTCGGCCTACGTGGAGCGGACCGACGAGGCCTTCCTGGCCGAGGTCCGCAAGTACTACGTCCGGCACCGGATCGTGTCGGACGCCGCAGCCGTCGACGACGACGGTGGGTGCGACCGCCCGCGCGGCGCGCACGCCGGTGGCCGGGCCGTGGGGCGGTGCGGGAATCAGGCGGTGGCGCCGTGGCGCGCGGCCGCGGCGACGATGTGGTGCCGGGTGACACGGCCGATCTCGTGCCAGAACGGCTTCGCCGTCAGGTAGGCGCCCAGTACGGAGAGGACTCCGAGGGAGACGTCGACGCTGATCCGGCCCTGCTTGGCCCAGTAGACGTCCTGGAGGTCCAGCAGGAGCGCGAACTCGTCGCAGATGAGGGCGGTGCCGCAGCCGTAGGCGGCCGCGACGGCGGGGTGCCCGACCGCGCGTTCGTCACCGCGTACGGCGATCAGGCCCACGCCGGCGAGGGTGGCGATGCCGAAGTTGTAGTGGTGCAGGTGCTCGCCAGCGGCGGAGATGTTGCCCCAGGGCAGCCAGCCGCCCCGGATGCCGTGCGTGATGACGCGGACGGTGCCGAACGTGACCCCGAAGGAGATCCACGTGATCAGCAACGACCGTCGCAGCGGGGGCAGATGCCGGTCCGCCGTCTCATGCCATCTGCTGACGAGCAGGGGCCGGTCCCGGTCGCGGTGACGTGCTTCGGTGAGTCTCATGGCTGACCGGCCTCCCACGCCGAACCGGCATCCTCGAACAGCGTTCCGGCCGTCCCGGGCACCGTCACTGGTGTGCGATGTCGACGTTAGGCGCGGGGCCCCCGTCCCGCATGCCCGCCGCCGCGCGACGGGACCGCTCGGGTGACGGGGGTGCGGGACGTCGGCCGGACCGGCCCGCCGGCGTGCGGCGCTCAGCCGCGCTCGCTCACGTTCTCGGCGGCGAACATCCAGCGCTGCTTCTCCAGTTCGGCCGTGATCGAGATGAGCAGGTCCTGGGTGACCGGGTCGGGCTTCTCCGTCACGTCGATGCGCTCGCGCAGCCGTTTGATGGCCGCCTCCAGGGACTCGACCATGATCTCGACGACCTCCGTGTCGCGCACCCAGCCGTCCTTGGGGCCGGGCAGCGTGAAGGCCGAGGCGATCGTCTCCGGGCGGCCGTCCGGCGGCAGACCGAGCGCCGCGGCGCGCTCCGCCACCGTGTCGGCGAACTCGCGGGCCGCCGCCACCACTTCGTCGAGCTGGAGGTGGATGGACCGGAACCGCGGTCCCACGATGTTCCAGTGTGCCTGCTTCCCGATGAGGGAGAGCCCGAGAAGGTCCACGAGAGTGCTCTGCAGCGCGTCCCCGGTGACCTGCCGGGCCGAATCGGGGATCGTGCTCTTCACGACAGTCATACGGTGGTTCTCCTTGCGGAGTCGTCTCTGGCGGTACGGAGCAGTGCGACGCGTTCGTCCCCGCCGGTCCCGCCCACGCCGCGCAACCACTCCATGCAGGCGCGAGTGCCCTCGCCGAAAGGGAGCAAACAACCGCTTGCCCAGGTGGGACGCCCCTTTCCGGCCGGAGGTGGCGCTCAGCGCGCGAGCACGCGGCCCAGGAATCGGGTCATGTCGGCGAACACCTCCGCCCGGTTCGTCTCCAGGAACACCTCGTGCCGGGCGCCCCGGTAGATCCGCTCGGTCAGCGTACCGCCCAGCCTCTCGATCCCGACCCGGCTCCCGCCGATCGGGACCAACCGGTCGTCGTCGCCGTGCAGCCACAGCACGGGCAGCTCCCCGACGTCGCCGTTCTCGGCCACCGCCTCCAGGGTCCGCGCGAACGCCTCGACCGTCGTTCGCTTCATCGGGCCGTGCCAGACGAGCGGGTCCGCCGCGTACGCCGCACCGACCGCGGGGTCCCGGGAGAGCGCGGCCGGGCTGACCGGCGTGTCGGGGATCTCGTCCAGGGCCAGCAGCCGGCCCGGCAGTTCCCAGGCGCCGATGACCGGCCCGGACAGCACGAGCGCGGCGAGTTCCCCGCCGTGGCGCTGGGCATAGCGGGCGGCGATCAGCCCGCCCATGGAGTGGCCGATCAGCACGAGGGGCAGCCCGGGGTGTGCGGCACGGGCGAGATCCGCCACGGCGTGCACGTCGGTGACGACCTCCTCGAAGTCCTCGACCACCACGCGCTCGCCCGCCGACTTCCCGTGGCCCATGTGGTCGGGTGCGTACACGACCGCGCCGTGCGCGCCCAGTGCGCGGGCCGGCTCCTCGTAGCGGCCGGAGTGCTCGCCGTACCCGTGCACCACGAGCGCGATGTACCGCGACCGCGGGTGCGGCCACTCGCGGACGGCGAGTGCACCCCGGGTGCCGGTCAGGACGTGCTCGCGGGCGTCGGCCATGGCTCCTCCAGGTGAGACGGTCCTTACGCCCCGCGGTTGTCAGGACATAGCATCGGTCACCGCATGAACACGATGACGCTGTGGAACATATCCGGGTGGGGGTTCGCCGCGCTGGCCTTCGCGGCCCTGCTCGTCGGCTTCTCCAAGACCGCCGTCAGCGGCGCCAACACGGTCAGCCTCGCCGTCTTCGCGGCGGTCCTGCCCGCCCGCGCCTCCACCGGAGTGCTGCTGCCGGTCCTGATCGCCGGCGACGTCCTCGCCGTCCTCACCTACCGGCGGCACGCCCACTGGCCCACGCTGTGGCGGCTGTTCCCGGCGGTCGCGGCGGGAGTGGTCGTCGGCACCCTGTTCCTGATGCGGGCCGACGACAGGGTCGTACGCACGTCGATCGGGGCGATCCTGCTGCTGATGGCGGCGGTGGCGGTGTGGCGGCGGCGCGGCGCCGACCGGGGGGAGGAGCCGGACTCGGTCATCACGCGTGCGGATCGCCTCAAGGCCCGCTCCTACGGCGTCCTCGGCGGCTTCACCACCATGGTCGCCAACGCGGGCGGCCCCGTGATGTCGCTGTACCTGCTGTCGGCGGGCTTCCGCAAGCTCGGCTTTCTCGGTACGTCGGCCTTCTTCTTCCTCATCGTCAACGTCTCCAAGGTGCCCTTCAGCGCCGGTCTCGGCCTGATCGACGGCCGCTCGCTCCTCCTGGACGCCGTGCTCGTGGTCTTCGTCGTGCCCGGTGCGCTGCTCGGCAAATGGGCGGTGCATCGCATCAACCAGCGCCTCTTCGAACAGCTGGTGATCGCGGCGACCGTCTTGGGCGGCTTGCAGCTGCTGCTGCGCTAGCCAGTCAGCTGGTGGCGAGGCCGTCCGGTCAGGAGGCCGCGCGCGCCAGCGCCGCGCGGAAGCGGTCGTAGCGCTCCACGCCCGCCACGTCGTCGGCGCGCCGCGGTCGTCCCGCGAGGACGCCCCAGACGCTCGCCATGAACAGCGTCGCCAGCGGGATGAGCAGCCATGTCAGAGGGGTCAAGGTTCGTCCTCTCCTTCCCGAGCGGATCAGCCGGGTAGGGCGACGATGACACACATGATCAGCTCTACATATTTGTATGACGAACGACTCCATGCTTTTCACTCGGAGGGCCCCGGCCCAGAACTCGGAAGGTTCTTGTCCGGACAATCCGCCCGGGAGGGCCGGGCAGGGGTCGGGAGCGCCCCGAGTGATCGTTAAGATGAGCCGCGGTTGCCGCGATCCGTATGCGCTGCCCGGCTGCTGCCGCGCCCGCTGCGGGGAGCGGTCGTGAGGGCGGGACTTCGGGGATCTTGAGGGCGGGGCTACGGGTGCTGGTGGCGGGGCGGTACCGGCTGCAGACGGTCATCGGGCGCGGCGGAATGGGAGAGGTCTGGCGAGGCCTCGACGAGGTGCTCGGCAGACCGATCGCGGTCAAACTGCTGCTGAACGACGGGTCGGACGCCTCGGCGGAGGCCCGGTTCAGGCTGGAGGCGCAGACCTCGGCCCGGCTGAACCATCCGCACGTGGTCGGGACGCTCGACTTCGGTGCCTGGGAGGACCGCTGCTTCCTGGTGATGGAACTGATCGAGGGCGACAGCCTGGCCGGTGAACTGACCGCCGGCGGCCCGCTCACACCGGAACGGCTGGCCCAGGTGGCCCAGCACTCAGCCGAGGGCCTCGCCGCGGCGCACGCCCAGGGCATCGTGCACCGGGACGTCAAGCCCGGCAACCTGCTCAGCGACCACCACGGCACCGTCCGCATCGCCGACTTCGGCATCGCCCGCTTCGTCGACGATCCCTCCGGCGCACTCACCACCACCGGGCAGATCGTCGGCACCGGCCTCTACCTGGCGCCCGAACGGGCCATCGGCACCCCGGCGAGCGCGGCCTCCGACATGTACTCGCTCGGCTGCGTGCTCTACCACCTGGCCGTCGGCTCCCCGCCCTTCGAGGCGTCGACCGCGACCGCCCTGCTCTACCAGCACGTCGACTCCGCGCCTGTACCGCCGCACCAGCGGGGCGCGGCGCTGCCGCCCGCCTTCGAGGCGTACCTGCTGAGCATGCTGGCCAAACGGCCGGAGGAGCGGCCCACGGCCCGGCAGGCCGCGGACTGGTTCGCGGGCGGCGCGTGGCGCGGCGTGCCCGAACCGCTTCCCCCGGAGCAGTGGGGTGGGAGCGGGGGCCGCGGGCAGCGTCGCGGTCCGAGCCAGCGGGGCACAACAACTCCCGCGCACCGCCGCGCCGCCGCCCCTGCCCGCGCCGGGGTCGCGTCTGGGGCCGCCGACATGGACTCCGGCTGGAACACCAGCGTGCACCGGGTGCCCCCGCGCAGACCCGGCCTGCGCTCCTCGCTGCGCCGCCACTCCCGCGCCGCCGCCGTGGTGGGCGGCGCCGTCCTCTTCGTCTCCGCACTGCTCGTCGGGAAGGCGTGGTTCTAGACGCGCCCGCGGCGCGCTCGCCGGCCGGGGCGGGCGGGTGCCCCTGGAGTCCGGACGGCGCGCTGATCAGTCTCCGGCACATGCGGATCTCCATCTCCTCGGACACGGCCGAAGCCGTCGCCCGCTCGCTGGTCGTCCCGCTGCGCGAGCGCGGGTACGAGGTGGTGATCCACGGTGCGCCGCGCCCCGGGGACGACCCGCAGTGGGCGGTGTGCTCGGCCGTCGCGGCCCGTGACGTCGCCGAGGGGCACGCCGACCAGGTCGTCGTCTGCGGCTGGACCGGCACGGGTGCGTCCATCGCCGCGAACAAGGTGCCGGGCGTACGGGCCGCCCTGTGCACCGACGCCTGCACGGCGGACGGCGCCCGCCGCCGGAACGACGCCGATGTGCCGGCGCTCGGCCTGCGGCTGACCTTCGAACCGCTGCTGAAGGAGATCCTCGACGCCTTGTTCGCCGCCGCGCCGAGCGAGGACGCCGAGGACCGCGAGAACGTCGCCCGCGCCGGACGCCTGGACCTGAGACGGGGGGACGAGGCCGGGGACCGGCCCTGAGAAGCCCCCAGGGGGACGGGGCCGTGGCAGGCCCTAGGAAGGACGGCTCGCGCCCGCGGCCCGCACGACCAGGTCGAGCGGGTCCTCCCGGAAGAGGGCGCGCCCGGCCGTGATCCGTTCCTCACGTGGCGTGCCAGGCGCCGTGAGGCGGCTCAGCGAGCGCAGCAGGGCGGCCGGGTCGGGCGCGTGGTCGCAGACGCCGAGGGCTGCCATACGGCGCACGCCCTCCGCCCCATGTCCGGGCAGCGGGCGGTGGCCGACGACGGGCAGGCCGGCGGCGAGCGCCTGCACGGCGGTCTGCCCGGCCGCGTTGTCCACCAGGGCGGCACACGCGTGCAGCAGCTCCGGCATGTCCGTCACCCAACCGGGGGTGAGGACGCCCGGCGTATCGGACAGGGCGCGGCGCAGCCGTTCGTTGCGTCCGCAGAGCACGACCGGCAGGAAGCCGTGCGCGGCGAGCAGCCGGGCCGTGTCGGCCAGACGGCTGCCGGCTCCCCAGGCGCCCGCGGAGACCAGCACCGCGGGCCGCCCGCCGCCGTGCCGCTCCAGCCGGCGCCGCCATACGGCGGTTCCCGGCCTCGCGGCGAAGAACTCCGGCGCGACGACCGGACCGGTCGCCTCCGCCGCCCGGCCGGTGCCCCGCCGCACCTCCCGGGCGGTCTCGTCCGTGAGGCACGCGTGCAGGTCGTTGCCCGGGTGCAGCCACTGACGGTGCGCCGCGAAGTCGACGACGACCACCGCGCTGGGCACCCGCAGCGCGCCGCGCGCCCGGAGATGGCCGGTGAGCTGGGCGGCCAGATGGAAGACCGGCACCACGACGTCTGGCCGCCACTCACCCACCAGGCTCAGCAGACGCCCACCGGCCAGCCGTGCCAGCGGGGTGCCGCTCGGGCGCGGCCCGGGGCCGGGCGCGAGGAACAGGTCGTAGATCCCGGCGTAGACCCAGGGGGCCTCACGGACGACGGTCCGGTAGAAGCCGCGCAGGCCGCTTCCCAGGCCGCCGGGCAGCAGGGCCAGCACGTCGACGACATGGGTCTCCTTGCCCGCGGCGCGGGCGCGGCGGGCCAGCTCGGCGGCCACCGTGTCATGGCCCGACCCCATGCTCGCGGTCACAACGAGCAGCCGCTCCGCCCCCGGCGGCGACGTCGGGGCCGGCCGGCCGGGCACGTGGCGCGTCCCGGGCTCCCGGGCGGCGGGCAGCGGTGGCGGCACGGACGATTCGGACGACACTGGAAGTGAGTAACCCTCACCCACCGCAGTCAAACGAATCGGTACACCCTTCCGCCCGTCCCACGTTTCGGGCACCGCCCCCGGGATACTTCACCACCCCGGAGGCCGTCCCGTACCGCCGGGGCCGCACCGGCGGCCCTCGGTCCGTCCGATCCTCGAGGTGCGTCCCGATGTCCCACGCCCCCTCCCGCGTACGATCCGGCTTCGGCACGCCGGTCGAGGCCCCGGTGGCGCCGAGCGCCGCGCCCGGCCGGACCGGCGGTGCCGGGGTGCCGGGCGGGGGCGCGCTGGTGACCGGCGCCTCGTCCGGGATCGGCGCGGCCGTGGCGCGGCGGCTGGCCGCGGAGGGCGGCTGGCGCCTGGTGCTCAACGGGCGCGATCGCACACGGCTGGAGGAAGTCGCCCGGGGCACCTCGGCCGTTGCCTTCCCCGCGGACCTGTCCGGCCAGGGCGCCGAGCGGCGGCTGGCGGAGTTCGCGCTCGACAGCGTCGGCCGTGTCGACCTGCTGGTGGCGGGCGCGGGCATCGGGTGGGCCGGGCCGTTCAGCACCATGCCGCAGCCCGCCATCGACGAGGTGTTCGACGTCAACGTGCTGGCGACGCTGCGCCTGGTCCGGCTGCTGCTGCCCCAGATGATCAAGCAGGGCGCGGGCCGCGTGGTCATCATCGGCTCCCTGGCCGGCACGGTCGGTGTCCGCGAGGAGGCCGTCTACTCCGCCGCCAAGGCCGCGCTGGGCGTCTTCGCCGACGCCGTGCGCTACGAGCTGCGCGGCACGGGGGTCGGCATCAGCCATGTGGTGCCCGGGGTGGTCGACACGCCGTTCTTCGACCGCCGCGGAGTTCCCTACCGGCGCGCCCGGCCCCGGCCCGTCCCGGCGAGCCGGGTCGCCGACGCGGTGTGGGAGGCGGTGTCGCGGGGCCGGGACGAGGTGTACGTCCCCGGCTGGACCCGCCTGCCCGGCCGGGTCCGCGGCGCCGCGCCCGCCTTGTATCGCCGCCTCGCCGCACGGTTCGGGTGACGCACGGGGTGAACGCGCTCACCATCGTCCTCGCGCTGTTCGCCGCATGTGCCAATGCCGCGGCCTCGGTGTTGATGAGGCGCGCGGCGACGGAGACGTCCGACGGCGGGGGAGCGGGCGACCGGCGCACCAGCCGTAGGGCGGACGAGATGCCGGACGGGCGTGGGAAGGGCGGCGGTCCGGCACCCCGGGCGGCGGACGGCGGACGAGGGCCGGTCGCCGTGCGTTCGCCGCACGCCGTCAAGGTCAGGCGGCGGCGGTTCTGGCTGGCCGGGGCGGCCATGCTGGCCGGGTCCGCGGTGTTGCAGGCCGCGGCGCTGGCCGTCGGGAGCCTGTCACTCGTCCAGCCGCTGCTGGCGACCGAACTGTTGTTCACGCTGGCGATCGGCAGCATCGTCTTCCGCAGGCGGCCGGCCCGGATCACCTGGCTGTCCTTCCTGGCCCTGGCCGTCGGACTGGCCGTCTTCCTCGGCGCCGCCGCGCCGTCCGCCGGACGCGCCACGGTCGAGGGGGCGCGCTGGATCCCGGTCGGCGTCGCCGTGGTGTGCCTGGTACTCCTGCTGGTCGGCGTGGCGCGGCTGGTCAAGGGCCCGCCCCGGGCCGCCGTGCTCGGTCTGGGCTCGGCCGTGCTGTTCGCGGCGACGGCCGCCCTCCTCAAGGAGGTGACGGGCCTCTATCCGCAGGGCCTGGCCGCGCTGGCGTCGAACTGGACGCCGTACGCGACGGCGATCACCGGGCTGGCCGCCTTCGGACTGCTCCAGTGCGCCTTCCGGGCGGGTACGCTCGTCGCCTCCCAGCCCGCCCTCACCCTCGGCGACGCCTTGACGAGCGTGGCGCTGGGATGGGCGCTGTTCGGGGAACACATCGCCCTGGGCGTGCGAATGGTGCCCGAGGCGATCGGTATTGGTCTCCTCGCGGCCGGCACGGTCGGTCTGTCCCGTTCTCCCGCCGTGTCGGGCAAGTGGGACGCGGAACCGGCGGCGGGCGCGGCCCCGGATCCGGGAAAGGCGCAGGCGGAGCACCCGTGAGAAGGGGTCGGCAGGTGGCAGGCGGAGCACCCGTGGGGAGTGGTCGGCAGGTGGCAGGACCGGGCAGCCGTCATGCGCGTACCGCGGTGGCGGCCCTCACGCCGGTGGCCGCGGTCGCGGCCGTCCACATCGTCCCGGCGGCCACGTGGCTGCCCCGCTTGCGGGCCCGGTGCTTCCCCGGTCTCGCCGGGACCGGCCGCCCCGACCACGTCGCACTGACCTTCGACGACGGCCCGGACCCGGCCTCCACTCCGCACTTCCTGGACGAACTGGACCGGCTCGCCGTGCGCGCCACGTTCTTCGTCCTGGGCGAGAGGGTGGCCCGCTTCCCCGGTCTCACCCGGCACATCGCGGACCGGGGACACGAACTCGCCGTGCACGGCTGGACCCACAGCCGCCCCTGGCTGCCGGCTCCGGCCCGGGACGTCCGGGAGACCGCGCGGGCGGCCCTCGCCGTGCACGACACCACGGGCCGGCGGCCGCGGTGGTACCGCCCGCCCTACGGGATCCTCACCGCGGGCCGCTGGACCGCCGCCCGGCGCGCGGGCCTGCGCCCCGTGCTGTGGACCGCCTGGGGCCGCGACTGGACGGCGGACGCGACCCCCGCCTCCGTCCGCACGACCGTCGCCGCGGACCTGTGCGGCGGCGGCACGATCCTCCTCCACGACACCGACCACGCCTCCGCCCCCAACTCCTGGCAATCAACCCTCGGCGCCCTGCCCGCCCTGATCGACACCTGCCACAAGGCCGGCTGGTCGGTGGGCCCCCTGTCCGAACACGGCCTGCACCGAGCCGAACCGCGCTGAGTCCCACCCGTTTCCCGGGGGCCCACGCCGTCGCAGCCCCGGACGCCTCGCGCCCGCCGGCCCGCCGCCGGGCGTGCCCGCCCGACGCGCCATGGACGCGCGTCATGGCGGCCGGCCACGGCGGGCGCCGGGGACGGCCCGGCCGGTTCGTCGGAGGGGCCCGTGGCCGTCTCGCCGCCGCACCCTCCGGGCTGCGCTGGGCGCGCCGGGCCCGAACGGCCGGTGGTCGTGTGGACACGCTCGCCTGCGCGGCGCGCCGCGTCGCCCGCGCCGGCAGGCGGTGCCCGCGCACGCATGCCGGATCGCGCGTGAGACCGCGCACCGCCCACGGCCGAGGCCCCTCCGCCGGCACGGCCTCGGCCCCCGTCGGCCGCACCCTGCTGCCGACCCTCGTCCGTCACCCCCTACGCTCGATGTCATGTCCTCGCACATCCTGGTTCTCGGTGGTACCGCGGAGGCCCGTGAGCTGGCCGCGGTGCTTGCGGGGCGGGGCGGGGTGCGGGTGACCAGTTCGTTGGCGGGGCGGGTGGCTCGGCCGGGGGTGCTGGATGGGGACGTGCGGGTCGGGGGTTTCGGTGGGGCGGAGGGGCTGGCCTCCTGGCTGCGTGAGCACCGCGTGGACGCCGTCGTCGACGCCACCCATCCCTTCGCCGAGGCGATCACGCGGAACGCGGCGCGGGCCGCGGCGGCGACCGGCGTGCCCGTGGTGGTCCTGCGCCGGCCCGGATGGCGGCCGGGCCCCGGGGACCGCTGGCACCCGGTCGCCTCGCTGCACGCCGCGGCGGAGCTGCTGCCGCGGCTCGGGCGCCGGGCGTTCCTGACCACGGGACGGCTGGGCCTCGGCGCCTTCGCCCACCTGGACGAGGTGCACTTCGTCGTACGGTCGGTCGAGCCGCCGGAGCCTCCGATGCCCCCGGACGCGCGGGTGGTGCTCGCCCGCGGGCCGTTCACCGTGGCCGGCGAGACAGAGCTGCTCCAGGCGCACCGCATCGACGTGCTGGTGACCAAGGACAGCGGGGGAGCGGCCACCGCGGCCAAACTCTCGTCCGCGCGGGAACTCGGGCTGCCGGTCGTCGTCGTACGCCGTCCGCCGCTGCCGCCGGAGCTGACCGCCGTACCGGACGTCACGGCCGTGCTGGAACGACTCGGCCTGGCGGCCCGGCCTACTCCGCCTGCTGCGCCCGGCCCTCCGGCTTCCGGCGCAGCAGATACGTGTCCATGATCCAGCCCTTGCGCTCGCGGGCCTCGGCCCGCAGCCGCTCGATGCGCGGCGCGGCCTCGGCGATCGGGCCGGAGACGAGGATCTCGTCCGCGGTGCCTATGTAGGCGCCCCAGTAGATGTCGATGTCCTGGTCGGCGCAGTGCCGGAAGGCCTGGTGGGCGTCCAGCATCACCACCACGTCGTCCACGCCCTCCGGGAACCCTTCGGCCAGCCGCCGCCCGGTGGTGATCTGCACGGGCCGGGCGACCCGGTTGAGCCCCGTGCGGTGCCGGGCCACCAGGGCCGAGACGCTGCTGATGCCGGGCACCACGTCGTAGGCGAAGTCCACCGCGCCCCGCGCCAGCACCTCCTCGAGGATGCCGAGCGTGCTGTCGTACAGCGCCGGATCGCCCCACACCAGGAACGCGCCGGTCTCGTCCTCGCCCAGTTCCCCGGTGATCAGCCGCTCGTACATGTCCGCGCGTGCGCTGCGCCAGTCGCCGACGGCGGGGGAGTAGGCGGCACCGCCCGCCGTCCGGTCCCGCTCCGGGTCGCGCGCCTCAACCACGCGGTACGTCCCCTCCGGTATGTGCGTGCGAAGCATGTCCCGGCGCAGCCGTACGAGGTCCGACTTGGCCTCGCCCTTGTCGAGGACGAAGAACACGTCCGTGTCGCGCAGCGCCCTGACCGCCTGGAGGGTGAGCTGGTCGGGGTCGCCCGCGCCGATGCCGATCACATGAATCTTTCGCACGCCCCGAGTCTGCCGTACGGCACTGACAATGCGTGCACCGGTGCCACACCGGCCGCTACCCGGCACCGCTCACACGGTACGCCGGCTACGCCCCACCGCCGCGCAGCCGAGGCGCCCGCTCCGCCGCGTCCACGGCACCCGCCGCCCCGCTGTCCACGGCGTCCGCCAGCTCCCGCGCCCACGCCACCACCCCGGACGCGTTCATGCCGTACGGAGTCCGCTCCCCGGTGTCCGCCACCCACTCCTCCACGGCACCCGCCCCGCGCCGCAGCAGCCGGGCGCCGCCGGTGACGTTGCCGCGGGCCGCGTGCGTGAGCCCCACCGCGAGCTGGGCCAGCCCCCGCCACAGGGTGCGCTCCGCCCGCGGTCCCGACTTCCAGGCGTCCTCGAAGACCTCGTGCGCGTGGAACGGCTTGCCCGCGTCCAGCAGCGCCTGAGCCTCGTCGACCGTCTCCAGCGGGGTGCGCACCAGGCCCTCGGGCTGCCGCGGCACCCCGTCGACGCCGTACGGCAGGGGCCGCCCGAGCCCGTCCCGGGGCCGCGCGTTGCGCGCCCGCCCCTCACTGTCCCGGTCCCGCGCGCCCGCCGGCCTGTCGGAGGATGTGCCGCTCATACGCCGATTGTCCCCGACCCGTGCCCCTTTTCGGCATGGCCCCGAGGTGCGGTAAAGTGACGTTCGCGCGATCACGCGGTTCACCGCACGAGCGCGCACCGGGACGTGGCGCAGCTTGGTAGCGCACTTGACTGGGGGTCAAGGGGTCGCAGGTTCAAATCCTGTCGTCCCGACGGTGCGAGGAGCCCCGCAGGCAGCAGCCTGCGGGGCTCCTCGCGTGCGTGCGCCGTCCGCTCACGACCGCACCAGCAGCTGGAAGTCGAAGGTGTACCGGGACGCGCGGTACACGTGGGTGCCGTACTCGACCGCGCGGCCCGTGTCGTCGTAGGCCGTGCGCTGCATGGTGAGCAGGGCGGCGCCCTCCTGCTCGTCGAGCAGAGGGGCCTCCTCGGCGGTGGCCGCGCGGGCGCCGATGGTCTGGCGGGCGCTGTGCAGGGTGATGCCCGCCGAGCGCATCAGGCGGTACAGGCCCGTCGACTCCAGCCGGGCGGTGTCCGGTTCGAGCGGGGCCGTCGGCAGGTGGTTGCACAGGAACGCCACCGGCCGGCCGTGCGTGAACCGCAGCCGCTCCAGCGCCGTGATCTCGGCGCCCTCCGCGAGGCCGAGCGCGGCGGCCACGTCGGCGGTCGCGGGCACGCGCTCGTTGCGCAGCACCTTGGTGGTCGGGCCCTGCCCGGCCGTCTCCAGGTCGTCGTAGAGACTGCTCAGCTCCAGGGGGCGCTTGACCCGGCTGTGCACCACCTGTGTGCCCACCCCGCGCCGCCGCACGAGCAGGCCCTTGTCGACCAGGGACTGGATGGCCTGGCGGACCGTGGGGCGGGACAGGCCCAGGCGAGCGGACAGGTCGATCTCGTTGCCCAGGAGGTTCCCCGGGGTGAGGAGCCCGTGCTCGATCGCGGCCTCCAGCTGCTGGGCGAACTGGTGGTACAGCGGCACCGGACTGCCCCGGTCCAGGGCGAAGTCCAGGGAATCGAGCGCGCAGACGGTCCCGGGACGGGACCGGTCACCGGTCGTCGCCACGGCGGCACCCCCTTCGGGTCGGGTCTGGTGGAACACGGGCTCGAGCGGCTTGCCGCCGGGGCGCGGTCACAGATGACGGCGGCGGGCGGCCACCTCGTGGTCGTAGCGGGCGCGGGCCCGGACGGCGGGCTCGCGGGCGGCCACCTCGGCCACCGGCACGTCCCACCAGGCTTCGGCCGGGGGAGCGGCCGGGGCGGGACGCTCGACGTCGGTCTCGACGTATACGCACGTCGGGCGGTCGGAGGCACGGGCCGCGCCCAGCGCCCGGCGCAGCTCGCCGACCGTCTTGGCGCGCAGCACCTCCATACCGAGGCTGGCGGCGTTGGCGGCGAGGTCCACGGGGAGGGGTGCGCCGGTGAAGGAACCGTCTGCGGCGCGGTAGCGGTAGGCGGTGCCGAAGCGCTCGGCGCCCACCGACTCCGACAGACCGCCGATGGAGGCGTACCCGTGGTTCTGGACCAGCACCACGTTCACGGGCAGGCCCTCCTGGACGGCGGTGACGATCTCCGTCGGCATCATCAGGTAGGTGCCGTCGCCGACCAGCGCCCACACCGGCGTGTCCGGCGCGGCCTGCTGCACGCCGATCGCGGCCGGGATCTCGTACCCCATGCAGGAGTAGCCGTACTCCAGGTGGTACTGGCGCGGGGAGCGGGCCCGCCACAGTTTGTGCAGGTCACCGGGGAGGGAGCCGGCCGCGTTGATCACCACGTCGTCGTCGCCCACGACTGCGTCCAGCGCGCCCAGCACCTGGCTCTGGGTCGGTACGGCACTGTCGTCGTCGGCCCCGAAGGCCGCCTCGACCACCCGCTCCCAGCGCTCCTTGCCGGCGCGGTACTCGGCCTCGTACCCGGCGTCCACACGGTGCCCTGCCAGTTCCTCCGTGAGCGCCGTGAGACCGGTCCGCGCGTCGCAGACGAGGGTCGTGGCCGCCAGCTTGCGGGCGTCGAACGCGGTGATGTTGAGGTTGAGGAAACGGACCTCCGGGTTCTGGAAGAGCGTGCCGGAGGCCGTGGTGAAGTCGGTGTAGCGGGTGCCGACGCCGATGACCAGGTCCGCGGTGCGGGCCAGGTCGTCACTGACGGCCGTGCCGGTGTGGCCGATGCCGCCGAGGTCGGCCGGGTGGTCGTGGCGCAGCGAGCCCTTGCCCGACTGGGTGGAGGCGACCGGGATGCCGGTGGCGTCGGCGAGCGCCTTCAGCGCGTGCTCGGCCCCGCTGTGGTGGACGCCGCCGCCCGCGACGACCAGCGGGCGCCGGGCCGCCCGCACGGCCCGTACCGCGTCGGCGAGTTCGGCCGGGTCCGGGGCGGGACGCCGTACCCGCCACACCCGCTCGGCGAAGAACTCCTCCGGCCAGTCGAAGGCCTCCGCCTGCACGTCCTGCGGCAGCGCGAGGGTGACCGCCCCGGTCTCGGCCGGGTCGGTGAGCACCCGCACGGCGTTCAGGGCGGAGGGGATCAGGGCCTCGGGGCGGGTGATCCGGTCGAACCAGCGGGAGACCGGGCGCAGGGTGTCGTTGACCGACACGTCCGCCTCGACGGGGTGCTCCAACTGCTGGAGCAACGGGTCGGCGGCGTGCGAGGCGAAGTAGTCGCCGGGGAGCAGGAGCACCGGGAGACGGTTGATCGTGGCCAGTGCCGCACCCGTGACGAGGTTGGTGGCGCCCGGTCCGATGGACGTCGTGACCGCCTGCGTGGACAGCCGGCCGCGCTGCCGGGCGTACCCGACCGCGGCGTGCACCATGGCCTGCTCGTTGCGGCCCTGGTGGTACGGCATGACGTCCTCGCCCGCATCCATCAGCGCCTGTCCGAGACCGGCCACGTTGCCGTGGCCGAAGATGCCCCAGGTGCCGGCGATCAGCCGGTGCCGTACGCCGTCGCGCTCGGTGTGCTGGGCGGCGAGGAACCGCACCAGCGCCTGGGCGGCGGTGAGGCGGATCGTGGAGTGGCTCATCGTGACCTCACGGGGAAGGGGCGGTGTACAGGGGCAGGCGGGGGTCGACGGGCTGCTCGGGCCAGGTGCCGCGGATCCACGCGTGGTCGGGGTGGTCGCAGATCAGCCAGGCACGCTCGGCGTCCGGGCCGGCCATGACGTTGAGGTAGTACATGTGGTGGCCGGGCACGGCCATCGACGGCCCGTGCCAGCCGTCCGGGATCAGGACCACGTCACCGCCGCGCACCTCGGCCAGCACGTCCGTCTCGCGGCCGGGACCGGACGGGGAGACCCGCTGGTAGCCGAGGCCGGGGGTGCCGTCGTGGGCGGCGAACTCGAAGTAGTAGATCTCCTCCAGGACCGACTCCTCGCCCGGCCGGTGCTCGTCGTGCTTGTGCGGCGGGAAGGAGGACCAGTTGCCGCCAGGGGTGATCACCTCCACGGCGATCAGCCTGTCGCACTCGAAGACGTCCGCCGCGCCGAAGTTGTTGACCTGGCGTGAGCAGTTTCCGGTGCCGCGCAGCTCCACCGGTACGCCGGAGGCGGGACCGTAGCGGGCGGGCAGGCGCCGGGTGCAGCGGGCGCCGGTGAGCGCGAACCGCCCGCCGCCGGCGGACGAGACGGTCGCGCGGGCGTCGCGGGGTACGTACGCGAAGTCGCTCACCCCGCTGAACACGCTTTCTCGGCCGGCCAGTTGGAACGTGTCGCTGCCGAAGTCGTCGGCGGCGGCGACCGCGCAGCCGCCGCTGAGCGGCAGCACGATCCACTCGCTCTCGCCGGTGTCGAAGGTGTGCGAGCCGCCCGGCGGCAGTTCCAGGACGCGCAGGCTGGAGTGGCCCCAGCCGGCGGACTTCGGGCTCACGTCCGCGACGTAGGGCCCACCGAGGGCCTTTCCGGCGGGGAGGTGGTACGGGCTGGTCACGAAGATGCCTCCTTGTCGCGGCGGGATCCGGGCGGGGTCCCGGCGGGATCACGGCGGATCAGGGCTGGAGCACGGGCGTCACGGCTGGAGCAAGGGCGGGCCCGGTCCGGAAGGTGCTCACAGCAGGCTCACGGCCGTGTCGACCGCGCTCTCCACACTGCCCGCGGCCGGGTACAGCAGCGACCGGCCGACGACCATGCCCTGCACGGTGGGGAGTCTGAGGGCTTTGCGCCAGCGCTCGTAGGCGCCTTCCTGGTCGTCGCCGATCTCGCCGCCGAGCAGCACGGCGGGCAGCGTGGAGGTCCGCAGGACCTCGGCCATGTCGTCCGGGTTCTCGGTGACGGGCAGCTTCAGCCAGGTGTAGGCGGAGGTGCCGCCCAGGCCCGACGCTATGGCGATGGAGCGGGTGACGGCCTCTGCGGACAGGTCGTTGGCGACCCTGCCGCCGGCGCGGCGCGCGATGAACGGCTCGACGAAGACCGGCAGGCGCAACTCCGCCATCTCGTCGACGGCCCGGGCGGTGGACTCCAGGGTGGTCAGTGAGCCGGGGTCGTCGTAGTCGATGCGCAGCAGCAGCTTGCCCGCGTCGAAGCGGAGCCGGGCGATGTCGCGGGCACGGTGCCCGGTGAAGCGGTCGTCCATCTCGAAGGAGGCGCCGGACAGGCCGCCGCGGTTCATCGAGCCCATGACGACCTTGCCGTCGAGCACCCCGAGGAGCAGCAGGTCCTCCAGGACGTCGGCGGTGGCGAGCACCCCGTCGACGCCGGGCCGCGACAGCGCGACGCACAGGCGTTCGAGCAGATCGGCCCGGTTGGCCATGGCGAGTCTGCGGCCGCCGACGCCGAGCGCGCCGCGCGCGGGGTGGTCGGCGGCCACGATCATCAGCCGGCCGCTGTCGCCGATCAGCGGGCGGCGCACCCGGCGCGCGGCCGCCTCCGCGACGGCCTCGGGGTGCCGGGCACGGACCGCGGTCAGGTCGGGGATGCTGAGGGTCAAGGGGAGGCTCCGTTCAGGCAGTGGCTCGCGCGAGGAGGGCGTCGACCTCCGTACGGGTGGGCATCGCGGAGGAGCAGGCGAGGCGGGAGGCGACGAGGGCGCCGGCCGCGTTGGCGTACCGCATGGTCGTCGTCAGGTCCCAGCCGGACAGCAGGCCGTGGCAGAGCGAGCCGCCGAACGCGTCGCCCGCGCCGAGGCCGTTGACGACCTCGACGGGAACCGGCGGGACCTCGGTCCGGGTGCCGTCCCGGTGCACCGCGAGGACGCCCTTGGGGCCCTGTTTGACGACGGCCAGTTCCACACCGGCCGCGAGCAGCGCCTCGGCGCAGGCCTCGGGTTCGCGTACCCCGGTGGCGATCTCGCACTCGTCGACGTTGCCGACCGCCACGGTCGCGTGCCGCAGCGCCTCGGCGTAGTACGGGCGTGCCTGTGCGGGGTCCGTCCAGAACATCGGGCGCCAGTCGAGGTCGAAGACGGTGGTGCCCGCCTTGTCGCGTGCCGTCAGGGCGGCGAGTGTGGCCGAGCGGCTCGGCTCCTCGCTCAGGCCGGTGCCGGTGATCCAGAAGATGCGGGCCGCGCGGATGGCCGAGAGGTCCAGTTCGTCGGTGTGGATCTCCAGGTCCGGAGCCTTGGGCCGGCGGTAGAAGTACAGGGGGAAGTCGTCCGGCGGGAAGATCTCGCAGAAGGTCACCGGGGTCGGGTACGCGGCGACCGGCGTGACCCAGCGGTCGTCGACGCCGAAGTCCTTCAGCGCCTCGTGCAGATACGCGCCGAACGGGTCGTCGCCGGTGCGGGTGATCACCGCGGTGGAGCGGCCGAGCCGGGCCGCGGCGACAGCCACGTTGGCCGCGGAACCGCCGAGGAACTTGCCGAAGGTCTCCACCCGCGCCAGGGGTACGCCGGACTGCAGGGGGTAGAGATCGACTCCGATGCGTCCCATGGTGATCAGGTCGAAGGACTGGGCGGACTCAGCGGGCTCTGCCATGCGCGACGCTCCTCGAGCTGGGCTGGGGTGCGGGTCCCAGGGGCCCCGCGACGGTGGGGACACGGATCCCGGGGCCTGCCGCTTCCCAGATGTAGGACCCGGACGGCCGCACTGTCAAGGGTTTGTTCTTACATTCGGACTAGCTCGTGAACGGATGTCTTGACAAAGTATTGACAGCGGACGCGCCAGGGGATTGGATCCGGTCCCAACGCACCAGCCGCGCAAGCGGCACACGGCCCCGGATCCGTCCTTGCCGGCCCCGGGCCCCGGACCCTCCCGATGCCCTACCTTCCCCCCGAGTTTCCCGAGTTCTCCCCTAGCTTTCCCCGAGCCACAGTGAGGTGCAGGAAAGATGGACCGCTCTTCTCGCCGCTCCCGCAGAGTCGCCCCCCTCGTGGCCGTGGCCGCGGTGGCGGCCCTGACCCTCGCCGGCTGTTCCAGCAGCTCGGGCGGAAAGAAGGCCGAGGAGGACGGGGGCGGTGGCGGCGGCACCGCGGGCAAGGCCACCACGCCCCGGATGACGGTCGCGCTGGTCACCCACCAGGCGCCCGGCGACACCTTCTGGGACATCGTCCGCAAGGGCGCGGAGGCGGCCGCCGCCAAGGACAACATCAAGCTCGTCTACTCCGCAGACCCCAACGCCGGCACCCAGGCCAACCTCGTCCAGAACGCCATCGACCAGAAGGTCGACGGCATCGCCGTCACCCTCGCCAAGCCGGACGCGATGCGGAGCGTGCTGGCCAAGGCCGAGCAGGCCGGCATACCCGTGGTCGGACTCAACTCCGGCCTGAACGACTGGAAGAAGCTCAACCTGCTGGAGTTCTTCGGGCAGGACGAGTCGGTGGCGGGCGAGGCGTTCGGCAAGAAGCTGAACGAGGTCGGCGCCAAGAAGGCCGTCTGCGTGATCCACGAGCAGGGCAACGTCGGCCTGACCCAGCGCTGCGACGGCGTGAAGAAGACCTTCCAGGGCTCGATCGAGAACCTCTACGTCAACGGCGCGGACATGCCGTCGGTGAAGTCGACGATCACCGCCAAGCTCAAGCAGGACGGCTCCGTCGACCACGTCGTCACCCTCGGCGCCCCCGTCGCGATGACCGCGGTGCAGTCGGTGGGCGACGCGGGCAGCAAGGCCCAGGTCGCCACCTTCGACCTCAACAAGGAGCTGACCGGCGCCGTCAAGAAGGGTGACATCGAGTTCGCCGTCGACCAGCAGCCCTACCTCCAGGGCTACCTGGCCGTGGACGGCCTGTGGCTGTACAAGAACAACGGCAACTACAGCGGCGGCGGTGAGCAGCCGGTGCTCACCGGACCGGCCTTCGTCGACAAGTCCAACGTCGAGAAGATCGCGGGGTTCGCCGCGAAGGGCACCCGGTGAGTGACATGTCCCAGCAGGCCGCACCGGCGGTGGGCACACCGCCGGCTCCCGGCTCACAGCAGACCGACGGCCGCACCGTACGGCGCCCGCTGGCGCTCCGGCTGCTGGCCCGCCCGGAGGTCGGTGTCTTCCTCGGCGCCCTCGCCGTGCTCGTGTTCTTCCTCGTCGCCGCGCCCTCGGTCCGCCAGGGCGGCTCCATGGCGACGGTCCTGTACCAGTCGTCGACCATCGGGATCATGGCCCTGCCGGTGGCGCTGCTGATGATCGGCGGCGAGTTCGACCTCTCCGCCGGCGTCGCCGTGATCACCTCGGCGCTCACCGCGAGCATGCTCAGCTACCAGCTCACCATGAACGTGTGGGCGGGTGTGATCGTCGCCCTGGCGGTGTCGCTCGGGGTCGGCGCCTTCAACGGCTGGATGCTGGTGAAGACCGGTCTGCCCAGCTTCCTGGTCACCCTCGGCACCTTCCTGATCCTCCAGGGCGTCAACCTCGCCGTCACCAAACTGGTCACCGGCAACGTGGCCACCGACGACATCAGCGACATGGACGGCTTCGAGCAGGCCAAGGCCGTCTTCGCCTCGTCCTTCGACGTCGGCGGCGTCCAGGTGAAGATCACCGTGGTGTGGTGGCTGGTCTTCGCCGCACTGGCCACCTGGGTCCTGCTGCGCACCAAGTACGGCAACTGGATCTTCGCGGTCGGCGGCAACAAGGACAGCGCCCGCGCGGTCGGCGTGCCCGTCACCTTCACCAAGATCACCCTGTTCATGCTGGTCGGCTTGGGCGCCTGGTTCGCCGGCATGCACCAGCTGTTCTCCTTCAACACCGTGCAGTCCGGCGAGGGCGTCGGCCAGGAGCTCATCTACATCGCCGCCGCCGTGATCGGCGGCTGCCTGCTCACCGGCGGCTACGGCTCCGCCATCGGCCCCGTCTTCGGCGCCTTCATGTTCGGCATGGTGAACCAGGGCATCGTCTACGCGGGCTGGAACCCCGACTGGTTCAAGGCCTTCCTCGGCGTGATGCTGCTCGGCGCCGTCCTCATCAATCTGTGGGTCCGGCGCACGGCGACCCGGAGGTGACCGACATGACCAGCGACAAGGCGACGGCCCACGGAGCCGTCCTCCCCGACACCCCGCCCGCGCACGACGGGCCCGTCGTCGAACTGCGCGGCGCCGGCAAGTCCTACGGCAACATCCGCGCCCTGCACGGCGTCGACCTCGCCGTCCATCCCCGGCACGTGACCTGCGTGCTCGGCGACAACGGCGCCGGCAAGTCCACCCTCATCAAGATCATCTCCGGGCTGCACCAGCACACCGAGGGCGACTTCCTCGTCGACGGCGAACCGGTCCGCTTCTCCAGCCCGCGCGACGCCCTAGCCAAGGGCATCGCCACCGTCTACCAGGACCTGGCGACCGTCCCGCTCATGCCGGTGTGGCGGAACTTCTTCCTCGGCTCGGAGATGACCAAGGGCCCCTGGCCCGTCCGCCGCCTCGACATCGCCCGGATGAAGCGGACCGCGGACGAGGAACTGCGCGACATGGGCATCGTCCTGGGCGACCTGGAACAGCCCATCGGCACGCTCTCCGGCGGCCAGCGCCAGTGCGTGGCCATCGCCCGCGCCGTCCACTTCGGCGCCCGTGTCCTCATCCTGGACGAGCCCACCGCCGCCCTCGGCGTCAAGCAGTCCGGTGTCGTGCTGAAGTACATCGCCGCCGCCCGCGACCGCGGCCTCGGCGTCATCTTCATCACCCACAACCCCCACCACGCCTACATGGTCGGCGACCACTTCAGCGTGCTGCGCCTGGGCACCCTCGAACTCAGCGCCGACCGCAGCGAGGTCGGCCTGGAGGAGCTGACCCACCACATGGCCGGCGGCACCGAACTCGCCGCCCTCAAGCACGAGCTGTCGCAGGTCCGCGGTGTCGACGTCGAGGAGCTCCCGGAGGCGGAGGACCTCGCCGCGCGCACCGCGCCCGCACCGGCACCCACCGAAGGGAACTGATGACATGGCCCCCGTGCTGGACCGCATCCGGGTCGGCTCCGCCCCGGACTCCTGGGGCGTTTGGTTCCCCGACGACCCCGCGCAGGTGCCCTGGGAACGCTTCCTCGACGAGGTCGCCGAGGCCGGCTACTCCTGGATCGAACTCGGCCCCTACGGCTACCTGCCGACCGACCCGGCCCGGCTCACCGACGAGGTGGACAAGCGGAACCTCAAGGTCTCGGCGGGCACCGTCTTCACCGGCCTGCACCGCGGCCCGTCGGTGTGGGGGGCCACCTGGGAACACGTCAGCCGGGTCGCCGCCCTCACCCGGGCCATGGGCGCACGCCACCTCGTCGTCATCCCCTCCTTCTGGCGGGACGACAAAACCGCCGAGATCCTGGAGCAGCCGGAGCTGACCGGCGAGCAGTGGGCGCACCTGACCCGGGGCATGGAGCGGCTCGGCCACCAGGTCAGGGAGACGTACGGCCTCGACATCGTCGTCCACCCGCACGCCGACACCCACATCGACACCGAGGCGCACGTCGAGCGCTTCCTCGACTCCACCGACCCCGGTCTCGTCAACCTCTGCCTGGACACCGGGCACTACGCCTACTGCGGCGGCGACAGCGTCAAGCTGATCGAGACCTACGGCGAGCGCATCGGCTACCTGCACCTCAAGCAGGTCGACCCGGAGATCCTCGCCGAGGTGGTGGCGAACGAGGTTCCCTTCGGGCCGGCGGTCCAGCGCGGCGTGATGTGCGAGCCGCCGGCCGGAGTACCGGCGCTGGAACCGGTGCTGACGGCCGCGCAGGGGCTCGGCGTGGACCTCTTCGCGATCGTCGAGCAGGACATGTACCCGTGCGAGCCGGACAAACCGCTGCCCATCGCGGTACGCACGCGCAGGTTCCTGCGGTCCTGCGGCGCCTGACCCCTGCCGAGGAAGGACGACGATGGCCCGGTCATCGACTCTGAACGTCGCCGTCATCGGCGTGGGCCGGATGGGCGCCGACCATGTGCGCCGGATCCAGGAGGTCATCAGCGGGGCCCGGGTGAGCGCCGTCGTGGACGCCGACGCCGAACGCGCCGAAGCCGTCGCGGCCCGCGCCGGCGGCTGCTCCGCGCACACCGACCCGGCCGCCGCGCTGGCCGCGGCCGACGTCGACGCGGTGCTCATTGCCTCTCCGAGCCCGGCCCACGAGGCGGCACTGCTCACCGCCCTCGCCCACGACCTGCCCGTCCTGTGCGAGAAGCCCCTCACCCCGGACCCGGCCTCCGCCCCGCGCGTGCTCGAAGCCGAGCAGCGGCTCGGCCGGCGGTGCATCCAGGTGGGCTTCATGCGGCGCTACGACGCCGAATACCTCCGGCTCGAACAGCTCCTGCGGACGGGCAGGCTGGGCCGCCCCCTGCTCCTGCACCACCGCCACCGCAACGTGGCCGCCCCACCCGGATGGACCAGCGAGCTGCTCATCAGCGACTCGCTCGTGCACGAGATGGACGTGACCCGCTGGCTGCTCGGCCAGGAGATCACCGCGGTGACGGTCCTGCGCCCCACCCCGTCCCGCGACGCCCCCGGCGGCATCCAGGACCCGCAGTTCGTCGTCCTCGAAACGGACGGCGGCGTCATCGCCGACGTGGAGATCTTCGTCAACTGCGGCTTCGGCTACCAGGTCCAGGCCGAGGCCGTCTGCGAGCGCGGCACGGCCCGCGTCGGCGACGGCCACGCCATGGTCACCCAGACGGACGGCCGCTGGGGCGGCACCATCGCGCAGGACTACCTCGAACGCTTCGAAGGCGCCTACGACCGCGAGGTGCAGGCCTGGGTCGACTCCGTCCGCGACGGCACGACCACCGGCGCCACCGCCTGGGACGGATACGCCGCTGCCGCGATCTGCGCGGCGGGCGTCCGCTCCCTGACCGAGGGCGGCCGCGTGGAGGTGGAGCTCCCGGAACGCCCGTCACTGTACGGATGACACCCTCCGTACGCCCCGCCCGCAGCGCTACAGTCGGGCGTACGGGAAGCACGAAACGTCGCGTTCTGCGTGCGGGTGGCGCAGTGGCGGGCAACTCCTCGACGGGGAGCGTGATGAGCACAGCGCGTGACCTGATGATCGTCGCCCTGGACGTGGAACCCAGCCGGTCGCCGGAGCGCGGGGACCTTTCCCTGGCGCTGGCCGGCGCCGAGGCGTACGACCTGCTGCGGGCCGGGCTGCTGGAGCTGGACGGCGACCGGATCGTGCCGCGGCTCCTGCCGGAGCTCGGCGACCGGCTGCTGGACGAGGCCGCCTCCTCGCTGGTGCGCCAGGTGCCCCACGAAACCCTGGCGGACTGGCTCTGGCGGCGCGGGCGCGGCCTGGCCAGGGCCTATCTGACCGCCCTGGAACAGGAGGGCCAGGTCACCTGGGAACGCAGCCGCTGGCTGCCCTTCCGCGGCGGCCGCACGGTCCTCAGCGACACCGACGCGAGGCGACGCGCGGCCTACCGCTGGGCGGCCGACGAGCCGGTGCTGCTCACCCTCGCCGCGGCCGTCGGCGTCCGAGACGAGATGACCCCGGCGGAGCCGGGCGTGACCGACGACGCCGTCCTCACCGTTCTCGCCGCCGTCCACGACGCGGTGATGGAACTGGAGGCCGTCCGCCAGCGCCGGGCCATAGAAGACGCGGCCTTCGCGAACGTCTGGCGGGGCGCGTAGCCGTCGCCGACAGGCGGTGCCGTGGCGGCCCTCCTAAGCTGAGTGCGGTGCGGGTCGTCCGCCCGTGCGACCCCGTCGGTGTGCGCCGCGGAAGCGGGCGGCGCCGCTCGTCCCCTGCTCGTCCGGGACGGCCGCGGGCTCGTTCCCAGGCGCTTGGAGCCGGCGCATGACCCAAGCGTGTCCACGACTTCGACGGGGTGTCGTCACCGCGACCGCCGCCGGGATCCTCGTGGTGCCGCTCGCCGGCGGGACCGCCACCGCCGGACCCCCCGTGCGCCCCGGCGCCGTCACCGCCACCCCGTCTCCGGGACTGTCCCCGACCGGGGTGCGGAGACTGACTCCCGACGTGACCCGGCAGATCGATCAGGCCGTGCTGCGAGTCATGCGGCAGGCCGGCGTGCCCGGGGTGACCGTGGGACTGTGGACGCCGGATCAGGGACAGCACGTGAAGTCCTTCGGCGTCGCCGACAGGAGCACCGGGCGGAAGATGTCGCCCGAGCTGTACATGCGGATCGGCAGCGAGACCAAGACCTTCACCGTGACGGCGCTGCTGCGCCTCGTGGACCGGCACAAGGTGGGCCTGGACGACCCCGTCGGCAAGTACGTCGCCGGCGTGCCGAACGGGGACAGGATCACCCTGCGGCAGCTCGCCGGGATGCGCAGCGGGCTGTTCGACTACACGACGGACGCGGGCTTCCGCAAGGCGCTGAGCTCGGATCCGCGCCGGGCCTTCACCCCGCGGCAACTGCTCTCCCACGCCTTCAAACACCCCGTACTCTTCCCGCCGGGCCGGAGGTTCGACTACAGCAACACCAACCTCATCCTGCTGGGCCTGGTCGTCGAGAAGGCCGGCGGCTGGCCGCTCGCCGACTACCTCCGTAACCGTGTGCTGCGACCGGCCGGACTCGACCAGACCTTCTTCCCGGCCGGCGCGCAGTTCCCCCGGCCGCACGCGCAGGGCTACACGAACCAGACGGCGAACGGCGAGGTGCGGGACGCGGCCGACTGGAACCCCTCCTGGGCCTGGGCGGCCGGGGCGATGGTCTCCAACCTCGACGACCTGCGCGTATGGGCGCGCACCGTCGCCACGGGCGTCCTGCCCGACGGCACCAGGCTCATCAGTCCCGCATCCCAGAAGCAGCGGCTCACCACACTCCCGACCTCGATCCCCGGCGCCGGATACGGCCTCGGCATCTTCGAGGTGCGGGGCTGGATCGGCCACAACGGCTCACTGCCGGGCTACGAGTCACTCACGGTCTATCTCCCCTCGGCGCGGACGACTCTCGTCGTCCTGCTGAACAGCGACACGGACCACAAGGGGACCGAGCCCAGCACCCTGCTCGGCGAGGCGGTCACGAAGATCGTCACCCCGGGGCACGTCTTCGACCTGCCGGCCCGGGCAGCCGCCCGGTGACCGGCCGCTCCACGGACTGACGACGTGTCCCGGGCCCCGACCACACCTCCGGCGCAGCCGTCCATGAGCGGGCAGACCGCCTGCGGCGCCGGCGCGCACGGCCCACTGCGCACCTTCCTGCGCACCGAGACCGGCAGCGCCGCGGTGCTGCTCGCCGCCGCAGTCGCCGCACTGCTGTGGGCCAACGTCTCGTTCGGGTCCTACGAGTCGTGCTGGCGCACCCACGTGTCGTTCACCGTCGGCTCGGCCGGGGTCTCCCTGGAACTGCGGGAGTGGATCAACAGCGGGCTGATGGCGCTGTTCTTCTTCGTCGTCGGCCTGGAGGCCCGCCGGGAGTTCGACATCGGGGAGCTGAGGGAGCGCAGGCGGCTCGCCCTCTCGGCGATCGCCGGGATCAGCGGCATGGCCGTACCCGTGGCGATCTACCTGGCCGTGAACGCGGGCCACGCCACCGCGCGGGGGTGGGGCACGGCCATGTCCACCGACACGGCGTTCGCGCTCGGCATCCTCGCCGTCTTCGGCTCCCGGCTGCCCGGCGGCCTGCGCGTCTTCCTCCTCGGCGTCGCGGTCGCCGACGACTTCCTCGCTCTCGCCGTCATCGCCTTCGCCTACAGCGGGACCCTCTACGTGCCCGCCCTGCTCACCGCGTTCGGCGTCCTCGCCGTGCTGATCGCCCTGCGCGTGGCCGGCGTACGGATCTCCGTCGTGTACGCGCTGGTCGCCCTGGTCCTGTGGGGCGCGCTGCTGCGCTCCGGCGTCGACCCGGTGGTCAGCGGGCTGGTCATGGGCCTGCTCATCTACGCCCGCCCGGCCGAGCGGCACGCCCTGGAACGCGCCAGCCGGCTCTTCCGGCGCTTCCGCGAGCAGCCGACACCCGAGCTGGAACGCACCCTGCGCCGGGGCCTGGCCACCGCGCTGTCGCCCAACGAGCGGCTTCAGCGCATGCTCCACCCCTGGACCAGCTGTCTGATCGTGCCGCTGTTCGCGCTGGCCAACGCCGGTCTGCCGCTCGGCGCGGCCCGGCTCGCGGACGCCTTCACCTCACCCGTCACCCTCGGCATCCTGCTCGGCTACGTCGTCGGCAAGCCGATCGGCATCGTCGGCTCCACCCGGCTCGCAGTGCGGCTGAGCAGCGGGCGGCTGGGCCCGCCGATCGGCTGGGGCGCCATCGCCGCGGGCGGCGGTCTGGCCGGGGTGGGCTTCACCGTGTCCCTGCTGATCGCCACCCTCGCCTTCCGCGGAACCCGGCTCGAGGAGGCGAAGATCGGGATCCTGGCGACGGTCCTGTGCTCCTTCGCCGTCACCTGGCTGGTGACCGGCGTCCTCTCCCTGCTGCCCCCGCGCACGCGGGCCCGCGCGCTGCTGGGCCGGGGCCGGGCCATCGTCGACCTCGGCGAGCCCGTCGACCCCGAGCGCGACCACGTCCGCGGGCCGCTCGACGCCCCGGTCACCCTCGTCGAGTACGGCGACTACGAGTGCCCGTACTGCGGACTCGCCGAGCCGGTCGTGCGCGAGTTGCTCGCCGACTTCGGCGACGACGTGCGCTACGTCTGGCGGCACCTGCCGCTGACCGACGTCCACCCGAACGCGCAGCTCGCCGCCGAGGCCGCGGAGGGTGCCGCCCGCCAGGGCCGCTTCTGGGAGCTGCACGATGTCCTGATCGGTCACCAGGGCGACCTGGGCCCCAAGGACCTCCTGCGCTACGCCGAGCAGATCGGCCTCGACGTGGACCGCTTCCGCCGGGACCTGCGGGAGCGGGCGGGCGCGCAGCGGGTGGCCGACGACGTGGAGTCGGCCGACCTCAGCGCCGTCTCGGGCACCCCGACCTTCTTCGTCAACGGCCGCCGCCACCACGGCGCCTACGACATCACCACCCTCTCGAGAACGGTACGCGCGGCCCGCGAGCGGGCCGCACTGGCGAGCACGGGCCCGCAGCCCTGACCACGGGGCACGCCGAGCCGGTTGCGCGGCCCCAGCCGGCCGCACGGCCCGCATGGTTCATCGCGTGCGTCCGCCGGGTCGGTTCCGTGGGCCGCACAGGGCGGCTCGGCCGGTCACGTGAGCCCGCCGGGTCGGTCGCGGGCCTGTACGGCTGGTTACGTGGAGTGCCTGGCCGGTCACGTGGGTCGTAGGTCGGCCAAGTGGCCCGGACGGCCCCTCACATGGGCCCACAGGGCCCACGTAACCGGTCCCCGCTCCGGCGGGTCAGACGGTCCGTACCTCCTCGAGGCGTACCGGGCGGTGCTCGTGGAGTGACAGGGTGCAGGCCTCTGCGATCCAGCCCGCCTCCAGGGCGTCCGCGACCGTGCACGGTGAGGGCAGCCGGCCGGCCACGACCTCGGTGAACGCGGTGAGTTCGGCGCGGTAGGCGGCAGTGAAGCGGTCCATGAAGAAGTCGTGCGGGGTGCCGGCGGGGAAAGTCACCCCGGGGTCGACGGAGCGCAGCGGCAGCTTGTCGTCCAGGCCGACGGCGATCGAGTCCTCGAAGCCGTGCAGCTCCATGCGGACGTCGTAACCGCGGGCGTTGTGGCGGCTGTTGGAGACCACCGCGATCGTGCCGTCGTCCAGGGTGAGTACGGCCCCCGTGGTGTCGACGTCGCCCGCCTCCCTGATGTAGTCGGCGCCCCGGTTGCCGCCGACGGCGTACACCTCGGTCACCTCCCGCCCGGTCACCCAGCGGATGATGTCGAAGTCGTGCACCGAGCAGTCCCGGAAGATCCCGCCGGAGGCGGCGATGTACGCGGCCGGCGGCGGCGCCGGGTCGAGCGTGGTGGACCGCACGGTGTGCAGCCTGCCCAGCTCGCCCGCCCGCACGGCGGCGCGGGCGGCGGCGAAACCGGCGTCGAAGCGGCGGTTGTAGCCGATCTGCACGGGCACGTCGCTGTCCTGGACCGCCTTGAGGACCTCGACGCCCTCCGTCATGGTGCGGGCCACCGGCTTCTCGCAGAAGACGGGCAGGCCGGCGTCGACGGCGGCGAGGATCAGCGCCGGATGGGCGTCGGTCGCGGCGGCCACGACGATGCCGTCCACCCCGGCGGCCAGCACCGCCTCGGGCGAGTCGGCCACCTCGGCCCCGAACCGCTCGGCGGCGGTCTTGGCGGCGTCCGTGAACGGGTCGGCGACGACGAGCGACTCGACCGTGTCGAGTCCGGAGAGGGTCTCGGCGTGGAAGGCGCCGATCCGGCCGAGGCCGAGGATTCCGATACGCATGGGGCTGATGCTCCTTGGGTGCCTGGGTTGTGCGTGGGTGCGTGGTTGAGCGGGTGGTGCGGCGGAACGTCAGTCCGGTCCGCCGAGCACGTTCTGGTCCCAGTCTGAGGTTGACCGCGATGTGCGCGTCGAACAGCTCGGGCGTGGTGTCAAGGAGCGTGCCGCGCGAGGTAGGCCGCGGAGTTCACCGGGCAGTCGATCCGTCCGTACGCGGCGACCACCCGCGCGCCCAGGTGGTAGTCGCGGTGCACGGTCTGGGCCGCGCCGCCCGGGTTGACCACGTTGATCGGTGAGGTGACCCGGTAGCCGGGGCCCAGCCAGGCCTCGCTGACCCGGCGCCATGCGCGCCCGTCACCCCCGGCGGGCGCTGGTGGAGATCGCCGAGGGACAGGGCCTGGACGCCACGCAGTACGACCTCGTGCGGGCCGCCCTGGAGCGCGACCCGGAGATCCGCGCCGTCTACTCGATCGGCGGCGGCAACATCGCCGCCCTGCGGGCCTTCGCGGACCTCGGCCGCGAGCGCGCGGTGTTCATCGCCCACGACCTCGACCAGGACAACACCCGCCTGCTGCGCGAGCACCGCCTGTCCGCCGTGCTCCACCACGACCTGCGCCAGGACATGCGGGAGGCCTGCCGCCTGGTGATGCGGGCCCATGGCGCCCTGCCGTCCGCCGGGCCGACGCTTCCGTCGGCGATCCAGGTGGTGACCCCGTACAACATGCCGCCGCCCCCGATGGCCTGCTGACTCCCGGGACGGGCCTCACAGGTTGATCGCGTACGCCTTGCGCAGCGTCTCGTGCACTGTCCACGTCGTGCGGTCGCCCTCGCGCAGGACCGCCATGTCGCCGGGGCCGACGCGCAGGGTCGGCCCGCCCTCGACCTCGATGGTCGCCGAGCCGCTGATCACCACGAACAACTCGTCCGCCTCGGTGTCGGTGACGACCCCGGGGGTGATCTGCCAGACCCCGCGGATCTGCCGGCCGTCCGCCGACTCCCAGACCACCTTGCCGGTCACCTCGGGCGTCCCCGAGACGATCTGCTCCTGTTCGAGCGGCTCGGGCACGAGGTCGGCATCGGGAACGTGCAGAACGAAACTGTGCGTCATGCCGTGACCCTAGCCGGGGCGTGCGGCGCGGGAACGCGGACAGAGTGTGGGGGATCGGCCCCGGTCCAAGGACACTTCGTCGCTTCCGCGGCGAAGTCCGGCACGTCCGGGCGGGTCCGCGCGGGTGCCCGTCTCCTGGGGCGGGGCAGGCCGTCACGGGTGGTCCGGTGCGTCGGGGTCCAGGCCGGTGCAGGCCAGTTTCCCCTCGACCTCGGCGCAGGCCTCCACACCACGTGGCGTGGACACGCTGAGCATGGGGCTCGTGTCGCCGCTGGTGTCGTCGGCGGCGTAAGTGGCCGACAGGACGCTCCCGCCCATCCGTACGGAGATCTCCCGGGCGACCGCGCCCCGCACCCGCACCTGGGACCAGGCGGTGCGGCAGGAGGGCGAGTACCGCAGACGCACGGTGTACGTCGCGCCGGCCACGGCGCTCTGGGTCCGCGCGTCCCCGGCGCAGGCCGAGGCGTCGGGCAACTCGCCCTGGCAGGAGGCGTCGTGGCAGCGTGGCGACGCCATCACCACCCGGGCGCCCGGTGGTCTGCCGGGGGAGGGCGTGAGGAGGACCGCGGCCACCGCGGTGGCCGCGGCGGGCAGGGTGAGAGCCGTCAGCAGCGGCAGATGCCCCACTCGCGCCCTGGGCGGATCAGCCGGCTCGGAACCGGACTCGGGCTCGGAACCGGGCCGGGGGTCGGGATCGGGCCCGGGCTCGGAATCGGGTCCGGACTCGGCGGCTGCGGAAGGGGACGCGCCGAGGGCGTCCCAAAGGGCCAGCGCCGGCGCGGGATCGGCGCCCGCGAGCCGGGCGAGCGCCTCCACGGCCGAGCGGGGAGGGTGCTTGGCCCCGGTCAGATAGCGGTGCCAGGCGGACTTGCTGTACGGAGTGCGCGCGGCCAGGGCCGCCAGGCTCAGACCCGTACGGTCCCGCAGCCCGCGCAGGGCTGTCGTCAACTGCCCGGGTGACGCTGCCGTTCCTTGGGGTTGCCGCATGCTGCTGCTCCCGACTCCACTCCCGCTTTAGGCGTTTCGCCCCGGTTGTCGGGATGGTTTCCCGGGTTGAGGGCAACGACACACCTCGAACCGACGGCCCGTCCGCGAGCGTGCTGCCCCCGGACGGGCCCGGCCGGTCACCTCGTACGTGCGTGACGACGTGTCAGCACCAGGGCAGTGCGCTCCGGACCCGCACGTAGCGCGCGGAGACGTAACCCCGTACGTGCGCGAGGCGGTACCACTGCCGCGTGCCGCCCACCCAGGACCCGTGCGTCCGGCACTTCAGCGCCACCAGGCGGTGTGCGTGCCGGACGCCGATCACCCGGTACCGGGTGCCGGGGCCGGAGCGGACGTTCAGCGCCCGGCGGTGCGTGACCACACGTCCGAGGGAGTGGATCGAACGGTGGTACGTCGCCCACCGGTTGACATGACGCCCTGGCTGCACGTGCCCCACGGGGCTCACGCGGCGTGCGGCCGGCGCCTGCCGGGCGGGCTCGGGCAGCAGCGAGGGGAGCAGGTGCGGGGCGACCGTCGACACGGCCGGGCGCGAGCCGGGACCGGCCGGGGCGGCGTCGGCCGCCGTGGGCACGAGCGCGAGCGCCGCGACCGTGGCCAGCACGCCGCTGGTGAGGGTCCGTCGGATCATGGAAACCTCCGGGCTGTCGTTCCTGCGATCACGCGTCGTGATCACATGCCGCCCAGCGTTTCCGTGCCGCGCCCCGGCGATGCCGTCCCCGCGTCCCCGGGGACGTCCCCGCCGTCCCCGGGGACAAGGCCCGGGGTGTGGCCGTCCGGGGAACCGGAACCGGCTCCGCGCACGCGCCGCCGTACGAGCTCCCGTACGGCCATATTGCTTGAGTAAGGCAATGATATGGTAAAGTTGCCAGTATGGTCACTCCATCGTTGCCCACCGGACCCGTTTCGCCCGAAGTGGCCGAGATCGAGCGCGCCCTGATGCGCATCACCTATCTGGGTACGCGGGCCCGGCAGCACGAGAGGCTGATGAGTCTGGCCGGGGTGCCGCTGGACCGGGCGGCGGTCGCCCTGCTGCGCCAGATCGCCGACTGCGAGCCGCAGCGGCCGGGGGAGCTGGCCAACCGCCTCGGTGTGGAGGCCTCCCATGTCACGCGCACGGTGCAGCAGTTGGAGCGGTCCGGCCATGTGACCCGGATTCCCGACCCCGACGACCGCCGTGCCCAGCGCATCCAGCTCACCGACCTCGGCAGGGACGCCATCCACCGCATCCGTGAGGTCGGGGCCCGCGGCATGCAGCTCGCCCTGGCCGACTGGTCCCCGGAGGACCTGCGCCGGCTCGCGACGCTCTTCCACCGCATGGTCGACGACTTCCTCGTGTACGCCCAGGACGTCGACGGTGAGCAGGAGGCCGCCGAGGCGGCCCGGCGCACCCGCTGAGGGGGTGCCGGGCGCTGGGTTCGCGGCCCCATGTCGTATCAGTGGTGGCTTATATAAGTGGTGGGTGATACGTTGGCGACCATGCACGCGTTCGACGTCCTCGGCGACCCCGTCCGGCGGCGGATACTGGAGCTGCTCGCCGACGGCGAGAAGACCTCCGGCGCGGTCTGCGAGGCCGTGACGGCGGAGTTCGGGATCTCGCAGCCCGCGGTGTCGCAGCATCTGAAGGTGCTGCGGGAGAACGGTTTCGCGACCGTCCGCCCCGAGGGCGCCCGGCGGTTGTACGCGGTGAACTCCGCACCGCTCAAGGACGTCGACGCCTGGCTCGACCGGTTCCGCGGCTTCTGGGTCCAGCCCCTGGACGCGCTGGCCACCGAGCTGGCCCGCGGCAGGCGCGAACGCCGGCTGCGCGGTGCCGACGACCCTCCGAGGAGCATCCCATGATCGACGTGACCCACCAGATCAACGCCGTCGACCGCCAGGTCGGCCGCCGTGTCTTCAAGGCGACCGAGGCCCGTGTGGTCACCGTGAGCCAGACCTACGACGCCCCGCTCGACGACGTCTGGGACGCCTGCACCAACCCCGAGCGCATCCCGCGCTGGTTCCTCCCCGTCACCGGTGAACTCCGCCCAGGCGGCCACTACCAGCTCGAGGGCAACGCCGGCGGCACGATCGAACGCTGCGACCCGCCCAAGAGCTTCGCCGCGACCTGGGAGTACGACGGCGACACCAGCTGGATCGAGTTGCGCCTGACCGCGCAGGACGGCGGCGGCACCCGCTTCGAGCTGGACCACCTCTTCCACATCGACGACACCAAGTGGGGCGAGTTCGGTCCCGGCGCGGTCGGGATCGGCTGGGACATGATGCTCATCGGCCTGACCCTCCACCTGTCGAGCGGCGCGCCGGTCGACTCCAGTGAGGCCATGGCCTGGGTGGGCTCCGAGGACGGCCGCCGATTCGTCGCCGCGAGCAGCGAGGGGTGGTACGCGGCCAACGTCGCGAGCGGCGAGGACGCGGCACGCGCCCGCGAGGCCGCCGACCGCACCACCGCCGCCTACACGGGCGCGGAGGGATAGCCGGAAATCGGCCGCACCCGCCCGCGTAAGGTAAGGTTCACCTGCGCGTTCGGGCGGATCACCGCGCGAACGCACCGGGACGTGGCGCAGCTTGGTAGCGCACTTGACTGGGGGTCAAGGGGTCGCAGGTTCAAATCCTGTCGTCCCGACTTGCGAAGCAGCAGGTCAGGGGCCGTTTTCCAGATGTGGAAGGCGGCCCCGGCCAAGTTTCGGGGCCCGCCTCTCACCACCTCTGGGGCGCAGGCGCCGCCCGGGCACCGGACCGCCTACTGCGGGCGCACCGGATGCTTGCTCATGATCGAGACCCGGTTGAAGGCGTTGATGGTGACCGCCACCCAGATCACGGCGGAGATCTGGTCGTCGGTGAGCACCTCGCGGGCCGTGTCGTACGCGGTCTCCTGAAGGGTCGCGTCACCGGGGTCGGTGGTCGCCTCCGCGAGCGCGAGCGCCGCGCGCTCGTCGGGGGTGAACAGTTCGGTGTCCCGCCAGGCCGCCAGCACACCGAGCCGCTGCGTGCTCTCGCCCGCCCGCGCGGCCGCCCTGGTGTGTACGTTGAGGCAGTAGGCGCAGCCGTTGATCTGCGACACGCGCAGATTGACCAGTTCCACGAGCGTCCGGTCGAGTCCCGCCCCGGCGGCGATCTCACGGACCGCTTCCGCGGTCTGTACCAGCGCGCGATAGGCGGTGGGGCTCTGCTTGTCGATGAAGATCCGGTCCGCGGACTCCGTCGTGTGGGTGCTCAACCTGGGACTCCTCCGGGGCCTGTCAGGCTCCCTTGTCGTGTGGTGTGTACCTGCCGGTGTCGCCGAGCCTATTATCGCGGCATGGTAGTTGAATGTAAAACGAATCTTGAGGGAGGCGGTCCACGGTGAGCAACGCCGAGACGAAGCCCATGGAAGTGCGGTGCGGCGGGCCGGCGGACGGCGAGCGGGCGACCGGGGCGGCCCGGATCGACGTCCTGACCGCGCGTGACGTGCCCCTCGGCGGCCCCCGGGCGATGACCGTGCGGCGGACCCTGCCCCAGCGCGCCCGCACTCTGATCGGCGCCTGGTGCTTCGCCGATCACTACGGCCCCGACGACGTGTCGGTGACGGGCGGCATGGATGTCGCCCCGCATCCGCACACCGGGCTGCAGACGGTGAGCTGGCTGTTCAGCGGGGAGATCGAGCACCGGGACAGCCTGGGCAGCCACGCCTACGTACGGCCCGGCGAGCTGAACCTCATGACCGGCGGGTACGGCATCAGCCACTCCGAGGTCTCCACCCCGCGGACCACGGTCCTGCACGGCGTCCAGCTGTGGGTGGCGTTGCCGGAGGAGCACCGCGACGCCGCACGCGACTTCCAGCACTACGCACCCGAGCCCGCGCGGATCGACGGGGCCGAGATCAGGGTCTTCCTGGGCTCCCTCGCCGGCCGCACCTCCCCGGTGCGGACCTTCACGCCCCTGCTCGGCGCCGAGATCGTCCTCCAGCCGCGCGCGGCCCTCACGCTCGCCGTGGACCCCGGCTTCGAGCACGGCCTCCTGGTCGACCAGGGAGAGGTACGCCTGGCCGGCACCCTCGTGGCTCCCGCGGAGATGGGCTACGCCCACCCGGGCACCGACGCCCTGACGCTGGCGAACGAGTCGGACGACGTCGCACGGACGGTCCTGCTCGGCGGACCCCCGTTCGAGGAGGAGATCGTCATGTGGTGGAATTTCATCGGGCGCAGCCACGAGGACATCGCCAAGGCCCGGGACGACTGGCAGAACGCCTCCGACCGTTTCGGCGCCGTCGAGGGATACCCGGGAGACCGGCTTCCCGCTCCCGCGCTGCCGAACGCCGTCATCACGCCGCGCGGGAATCCACCGCGCCACTGATCCGTTCGACGTGTCACCGACCCCATCCGAGAGGCACCCGATGAGCCAGCCTTCCACCACTCCGACCGTCCAGCGGGCAGACGCCAAGCACCGCTACGAGATCCTGGTCGGCGGCGAGCGCGCCGGACTGACCGCCTACCGCGACCGCGGTGAACAGCGTGTCTTCTACCACACCGAGGTCGACGACGCCTTCGCCGGACAGGGCCTGGCCTCCCAGCTGGTCCAGGAGGCGCTCACCGACGTGCGCGAGTCCGGGAAGCGGATCGTGCCCGTCTGCCCGTACGTGGCCAAGTTCCTGAAGAGGCACGAGGAGTTCGCCGACATCACCGACCCCGTGACCCCGGACGTCCTGCGATGGCTGGACACCCAACTGGGCTGACCGCTCGCACGCTGCGAGCCGGCCGGCTCGGAAGCGGGAAAAGAAGAGCCGGGCTCGGGGCGGTCGCCCCGAGCCCGGCACCTACTGCTGTCCGGCTACAGGCTTCGCACCCGGATGTTGCGGAACTCGATCAGGTCGTTGTTGCCGTGGTTCTGCAACCCCACGTACCCGCTGAGGAACTGACGCAGGTCCGTGGGCGGGTCACCCGCACGGGACGACGACTTGCCGGGCGTGTTGTCGAACTCGTTGATCACCACGCCGTTGCGGATGATCGTGTAGTGCTGCTCGACCGCGCGGATCTCGTAGTCGTTCCACTGGCCCTTCGGGGTCACCCCCGCCTTGTCCAGGCCCACCGGCTTGAAGTTGTACACCGAGCCGGTCTTCTGGACCTCGCCCGTGGCCCCGTCGTAGATCTGGATCTCCTGACCGCAGTAGATCGCGACCCACTCGGGGGCGGTGCGGGCCGAGCCGACCGTCCCGCAACTGCCCGCCGGGCGGTCGGCCAGCGGCGTCCGGGGGTCCGGGAACCGGATGAAGACCCCGCTGTTGGCGCTGCCGGTACCCGGAGCCACGTCCCGGAACTGAAGCCTGACCGAGAAGTCCTTCAGCTCCTGCTTGGCGTACCACAGCATGCCCATGCCGCCGGAACTGCGCATGGTGCCGTCGGGCAGGAGTGAGAAGTTCCCGGCGCCGGCCTGCCGCCAGTCGGCCAGACTCGCCGCGGTCCCGTCGAAGAGGGGCTTGTACCCGGCGACCTTGCCGATCTCGCTCTGAGCCGCCGCCTTGCTGATCGCCGACGACTCGCGGTTGTCGAGGACGCCCTCCTTGCGGAGGTCGTTGACCACGGCGTTGACGTGGCTGACGAACTCGCCGTGGTTCGGCCAGGAGGCCTCGTCGTCGATCAGGTCGTTGACGGTGCAGCCGCCGCCGGCACGGTGGTTGGCCACCCCCGTGTCCTTGTCGAGCAGTTGCACGGTCTTCCGGGCGTCGGGGGCGGGGCAGCCGGCCTTGGCGTCGAACGTCGCGGTGGCCTTCTCGCCGTCGGCGTAGGTGACCGTCAGCTTCGCGTGGTACGTGCCGTAGTCGGCGTACGTGTGCGTCGGGTTGGCCTCGTGCGAGGGCTTGCTGCCGTCGCCGAAGTCCCACTCCCAGGCCACACCGCCGGTCTTGGCGCTGGAGAACGCCACCGTCTTGGGCTTGCTCTGGGTGACCACCCGCGCCCCGGCGTCCTGCGGCTTCGGGGTGGCCGGGCCGCCCTGGTAGGTGATGCGGATGAGCTTCTGGTTGTTGTGCAGGCTGAAGAAGCCGCCCGCGTAGTCGAGCATGTACAGGGCACCGTCGGGACCGAACTTGGCGTCCATCCAGCTCTGCAGCTGGGTGGCGCCGCCGCCCGGCGCGATGATGCTGCGCAGGTCCTCACCGAAGGCCGGCGCGCCCTGGTCCTTGACCCGGTCGGGGTCGAGGGTCACCGCGACCCGGTTGTTGGCGTTGGACTCGTCACCGATGAACCACTTGTCCTCCCAGTACGCCGGCCAGGCGACGCCGCTCTTGGTGTCCACCTGGGAGCGGTGGTAGGTCGGACCGGACATGACGGCCTGGCCGCCGCCCCTGAGGTACGGCTGGGTGTAGGTGGCCTCGCTGTCGACGTAGCTGGGGAGGCCGCTGCCGTCGGAGCGCTTGGGGAAGACCGGCCCGCCGCCCTGGGGCGAGTACCAGATCATGTTGTCGCGGGCCGGCGGGATGTCCACCAGGCCGGTGTTGCGCGGCGACTCGTTCTTGAGGTGGTCGCAGTCGTACCAGCCGGTGAGGACACTGGCGTCGGTGTTGCTGCGGTCACGGTACGGCTGCCGGTTGCCCATGCAGTACGGCCAGCCCTGGTTGCCCGCGGAGGTGATGACCGTGGCCGTCTCGTACTTGGCCGGTCCCAGCTCCGGGTTCGACGCTCCCGCGTCCGGCCCGACCCAGCCGGCGTTCAGCCAGTTGTGCACGGGGTCGACGGAGAGCCGCGCGATGTTGCGGACACCCATCACGTAGATCTCGGGGCGGGTCTTGGCCGTGCCCGGCGCGAAGAGGTTGCCCTTCGGGATGGTGTAGGTGCCGTCGGGCTCGGGGTGGATACGGATGATCTTGCCGTTGAGGTCGTTGGTGTTGCCGGAGGTGCGGCGCGCGTCCTGGAAGGAGACGCCCTTGTAGTCCTGGGTCCAGTTGTTCCCGGAGTAGCCGCTGGAGCCGCCGGAGGAGTTGCTGTCACCGGAGCCGATGTAGAGGTTGCCGTCCTTGTCGAAGGACATGCCGCCACCGGCGTGGCAGCAGCTGTGGATCTGGGTGTCCCAGTGCAGCAGGTCCTTGCGGGTGCCCTTGTCGATGGACTCGGACGCGAAGTCGTAGGTCAGCCGGGAGACCGTCCGCTGGCCGATCCGCTTGTCGCGGTCGATCGACTCGTGCGGCATCCAGTAGATGTAGATCCACCCGTTCTTCTCGAACTTCGGGTCGAGGGTGATGCCGACCAGGCCCTCCTCGTTCTTGACCAGTTCGTCGCCGCTGCCCCGGTTGCCCATCACGTCGAGGGTGGTGAGCAGCTTGACCTTCTTGGTCTTGGGGTCCCACTGGTGGATGGTGCCGCAGCCGAGACCGACCTTGGGGTCGTTCCAGGAGACGATCGGGCCGGACGGGCAGGCGGCCTTGCCGATGTAGAAGGCCTTGCCGTCGGGGGCCATGGTGAGACCGTGCGGCTCACCGATCTGGTCGAGCTGCCCCGCCTGGTTCTGGGCGGTCAGCCGCTCGGTCGTGTAGTTGGACGCGATGGTCGCCTGGCAGTCGCCGCGGACCATGCCGGTGGTCCACTGGATGGCGCCGAGGAGGTGGCTCTGGAACTTGGTGTCGGTGGTGTAGCTCTCCTCGGTGCGGCCCATGCCGGTGTAGAACGACCGGCCGCCGTCGTAGTCCCGGCACCACGAGATCGGGTGGAACGGGCCGTTGGCGCTGAGGCCCGGCTTGTACTTCCACTCCTCGACCTGGGCGATGGTGTGGACCTTGCCGATCGGGTTGGGGTCCCAGTTGATCCACTGGTCGGAGCGGGTCCAGTTGAGCGGCAGGCCCTTGTTGGCGGGATGCTGACGGTCCGTCACGTCGACGACGGCCTGCTGGACCTTGGAGTCCTGCGGAGGCGTCGGGTTGGAGCTGAAGAGCCGCAGCTCGGCCAGCTGGGTCAGCGGCTCACCGCTGTTCGCCGTGATCTCCAGCCGGTAGTGCTGGTAGGCCTGCTTGTTGGTGAACTGGAACTGCCTGGTCTGGAACCGTGACGGGAAGGTCTCGCCGGTCCGGGTGTCCAGGGTCGTCCAGTCCTGGCCGTCCTGCGAGCCCTGCAGCTTCCAGTCCTTCGGGTCCCGTCCCGAGAAGTCGTTGGCGGAGGTCAGCGCATAGTTGACCACCGCGACCGGCTTGTCCAGCTTCATGGTGACCCAGGCGGTCGGCGTACGGGCCAGCCACTTGGTGTCGTTCTTGCCGTCGAACAGCTTGTCCTTGGTCTCGCTCGGCGGGTTCTCCGCGTTGACCGCGCTCTCGACGACCTTCTCGGCGTCGGGCAGGCCCAGGGCGGGGCGGGTGCCGATCAGACCGGTGAACCAGGAGGAGTCGGACTGCGCCCGGGCGGCGTCGTGGACGCCGACGAAGCCGCCGCCGCTCTTGATGTACGACTGGAAGGCGGCTTCCTGCTCGGCGTTGAGGGTCACGCCGTCGGCCGACAGGAACACCACCCCTCGGTACTTGGCGAGGTGGGCGGTGGTGAACACACCCGCGTCCTCGGACTCGACGACCTTGAACCCGTTCTTCTCGCCGAGGTTCTCGATCGCCGCCGCGGCCTTCTTGACCGGGTCGTCCTGCTTGGCGGCCGGTCCGTGGAAGACCAGTACGTTCACCTGGTTCTCGGCCCCGGCGTCCTGGGTGTTCTCCGCCGGCGGCTGCGCGTTCGCCTGCACGGCCGGCAGCGCGGTCAGTCCCACGGTCAGCGCGGCGCTGGACAGCAGGACGATGGCGCGGCGCCAGGACCACGCGTGACCAGAGGTCCGCGCGGGACGCGACGGCGGCGCTCCGCTTCGTCGTGAGAGGGCGAACCTGTCTCTCTTGCCCATGGTTGCTCCTTGACTCGATCCGACAACGGAAGAGTGATCAGGGGATGGAGCGAGGGCTGCCGCGGACGCCTCACCCGGCGTGCGCCGGGTGAGGCGGATTTCGGCAGGTGGTCACGAGGCCCGGGAAGGACGGGTGCCAGAGGGGCGAGGTCAGGTTCGCCTCGGGTCCTTGCGGGTGAGGACCGGCCGGCGGCAGCCGTACACGCCCGTCGGACCGTCAGGTGGTACGACGGGCGTGGCTTGGGGGCGGAGCCCGGATCGAGGGCCCGCCGCTGCCGCCTAGTGGTGGGGCATGCCGCCGGGGACCGAGCCGTCGGCCTCGGTCACGAGGAAGATACCGGCCATGCCCATGTCCGAGTGGCTCTGGACGTGGCAGTGGTACATCCAGGCGCCCGCGCCGACCCGGTCACCCGCGATCACCTGGAACCCGAAGGAGTCCGCCGGGCCGACCGTCTTGGTGTCGATGACCCGGCTCACGTCCTGCGGGCCCTGGAGGATCCCGGTGCGGTTGTCCACCCAGCGGTGGCCGTGGATGTGGAAGGTGTGGAAGAAGTCCCCGTGTGTGATCACGATGAACTCCACCCGCTCACCGCGGACGGCCTTGAAGGTGGGCGTGTCGTGGTGGGCCCTGTTGTTGATCATCATGTCGTTGAACACGACGGTGAACTGCTTGTCGGGCAGCACGTCGCCCTTGCGGCGCACGATCACGGGGCCGTACAGGCCCTTCTTGATGCCGCCCGTGCCGTGCTCGGTCCCCACGTTGTGGTCGTGGTAGTGCCAGTAGCCCGCGCTGCCGGCGTCCCACGTCCCGTCGTGGTTCGGGCCCGGGGCGTGGGTGCGCCAGACGTAGGTCCGCCGGCCGCCCGGCTCGACGACGCTGTCGTTCATCTTGGTGCCGTCGCTGGCGACGTCGTAGTCCATGCCGTGGACGTGCAGACTCGCGGCGACGTCCAGGTTGTTGACGACCTCGATGTGCATCGTGTCGCCCTCGGTCAGCTCGATGAGCGGGCCGGGAATCGTCGCCTCGCCCGGCTTCAGGCCGTAGCCCATCTCCCCGTTCGGCAGCTTCTCCATGTACAGCGTCAGGTTGCGGACGGTGCCCTTGTTGTTTCCTTGACCGGTTCCCGCCGGCTTGTCCTTCGGGTCGGCGGTGGCGGCCGTGGCGCCGAGCACCGTGGGTACGACCGCCGCGGCGGCCGCCCCGGTGGCGAACGCTCGCCGGGAGAAGAGGCGTCTCGTACCTGCGCCTGACTCGGTCATCGCTCTCCAATCCTCGAAACGCGTGCGGGCCCGAAGGCGTCGCGTGGTGGTGATGTGAGCCGCCGCCGGCGGCAGCCGTCCCGTCAGGGCGGTTCGCGGTGGTGCGCAGGGCGTTCGGGCCCGCGGGGCAGGCGGGGCGGTCGTCGGATCGGACTCCGGTGGCAGCCGTCCGGCGTGGCTCGTTGCCGGATACGGCGGGGGATCGGGACGGCTGGGCGAAAGGGCTTCGCCTCGGGACCGCCTCACCGTAGCGGGCACCCCTCCAGTTTTTCCAGACTCAGGTCAAAGTTGGTTGGATTGCGGCCATAGACCTTGGCGAGTAGTGAAAAGCCCGGTAGCTTCCCAACGTTGCCGCACTTTGAGAGAGGTTGGGTCCGGGAGACCACCCCCTCGACGCGCTCATCCCGGCGGCTGGTCGTCCACTAGACGGGACCGCGAGTCCCTGCGCGGTCCGCACAAGCGAATTCGCGAAAGGTGCAGCGGTGTTCAGAAGACTGCTCCATGCCCAGACGGGTCCGCCCCCCTCAGGATCAGCGCTACGCAACCGATTCCGCGCACACCCGGTGCTGGTGGCACTGGTGGCCGTTGTCCTCACGGCCTTCTCGTTGGCCGTGCCGGCCGCGTACGCGGCGGTGAGCCGCGGGTCCGAGAAGGCGGCGACCCAGGTGCTCACCTGGACGGCCGGCGACGACTACACGAAGTACACGTCGGCCCCGACCACCGCGGTGGCCGGACCGGCGACGATCGTGTTCGAGAACAGCGCGGCGACCGGCAACACGACCGGTATGCCACACACGTTGACGTTCGATGTCTCGAACTCCGATTACAACAAGGACGTCAGCCTGAACATCCAGGCGAGCCCCTTCGACTCCAACGGCGGCAAGTACACGGCCGAAGTAGTCCTCACGCCCGGCGTCTACCGCTACTTCTGCGCGATGCCGGGCCACCAGCTGATGACCGGTGAACTCGTCGTCACCCCGGCGCCCGGCGGCGACACCACCGCGCCGGAGACGTCGGCGACGGTGTCGGGGACGAAGGACGCTTCCGGTAACTATGTGGGCAGTGCGACGGTGACGGTGTCGGCTTCGGATGTCGAGTCCGGTGTGGCGAAGATCGAGTATTCGCTGGACGGCGGTGCGTTCGCGGCTTATTCGGCGCCGGTTCAGGTGAGTGGTGTGGGTGCGCACACGTTGGCGTATCGGGCGTCGGACAAGGCGGGGAACACGTCGGCGGTGAAGTCGGTGCAGTTCT
>NZ_JBIAXG010000014.1:57626-116608 GCF_042896465.1 Streptomyces sp. NPDC001292 | reverse complement strand
AGCCGGAGGACAAGACGCCGCCGGAGACGTCGGCGACGGTGTCGGGGACGAAGGACGCTTCCGGTAACTATGTGGGCAGTGCGACGGTGACGGTGTCCGCCTCGGACGCCGGGTCCGGTGTGGCCAGAGTCGAGTACTCCCTCGACGGGGGCCCCTACCTCCAGTACTCGGCACCGGTGGTGATCGACAGGGCCGGTAGCCACGCCTTCCTCTACCGGGCCACCGACAAGGCCGGCAACACGTCCACGCCGAAGTCGCTGTCCCTCACCGTCGTCGACAGCGAGCCGCCGGCCAACTGTCCGGAAAGGGACGACCGGCCCACCGTGTTCGTGGGCTCGATCAACACCGGCATCCCCAACCGCGTCACGGCCGACGGCTGCACGATCAACGAACGGATCGAGGACCACCGGGCCTGGGGGAGCCACGGCACGTTCGTCTCCCACGTCGGAAAGGTCGTCCAGGCACTGCGGGACGAGGGTGTCATCGACCAGCGGGAGGCCGCCGCGATCAAGAAGGCGGCAGGCCAGGCCGACGTCGGCAAGCCCAACCGCGGTCCCTCCGACGCGTGAGTCACGGCCAGGGCGGTGACCCCGCCTGAACCGTGAGCCCTGGCGGGCTGCGACAGCAGTCCGCCAGGGCACCCTCCGGCACCGGGTCCATGGCACTGTGTCGAACCGGCTTTGTCCATCGACAGATGAAAGTTCGACACGTTGGTGCACAAGTTTCTTTCGTCAGCGGCGGCTCGGTGCTACGGTCCTTCTCGAAGTCGTGCCCCCAAGTGCCGGGCATGCGATCGATTCTTGCCACGACGGGGGCGGCGTGAGGTCCATGACGGCTCGACCGGCCAATCTTCATCAGGCCCGGCTGCTCCGCCTCCTGCGCGACCTCGGCCCGCAGTCCCGGGTCGCCCTCGGTGAGCAGGTCGAGCTGTCGCGCTCCAAGCTCGCGTTCGAGATCGACCGGCTGCTGGAAACAGGACTGGTCGTCCAGGACGGCCTCGCCGCCTCCCGGGGCGGCCGCCGCTCGCACAACGTCCGGATCGCCCCGTCGCTGCGGTTCCTCGGCGTGGACATCGGCGCCACCTCCGTGGACGTCGCGGTCACCAACGCCGAGCTGGACGTCCTCGGCCACGTGGCCGAGACGCTGGACGTGCGCGAAGGCCCGGTCGCGGTCTTCGAGCGGGTGCTCGCCCTGGCCGGCAAGCTGCGCGAGGCGGGACTGGCGGAACACTTCGACGGCGCCGGGATCGGTGTGCCGGGACCCGTCCGGTTCCCCGAGGGCGTCCCCGTCGCGCCGCCGATCATGCCCGGCTGGGACGGCTTCCCCGTCCGCGAGGCGATGAGCCAGGAGCTGGGCTGCCCCGTCCTCGTCGACAACGACGTGAACCTGATGGCCCTGGGCGAGCAGCAGGCCGGCGTCGCCCGGTCCGTGGGCGACTTCCTGTGCGTGAAGCTAGGAACCGGCATCGGCTGCGGCATCGTCGTCGGCGGTGCGGTCTACCGCGGTGTCACCGGCAGCGCCGGCGACATCGGCCACATTCAGGCGGACCCGGACGGGCCGCGGTGCGCCTGCGGCAACATCGGTTGCCTGGAGGCGTACTTCGGCGGCAGCGCCCTCGTCCGCGACGCGACCGCGCTCGCCCAGTCCGGCCGCTCGACGGAGCTGGCCGGACGGCTCGAAGCGGCCGGGAGACTGACCCCCGAGGACGTGTCGGCCGCCGCCGGTGCCGGGGACGCCGCGTCCCTGGACCTGATCCGCCTGGGCGGACGACGTACCGGTCAGGTCATCGCCGGCCTGGTCAGCTTCTTCAACCCCGGCCTGGTGGTCATCGGGGGAGGGCTCACCGGACTGGGGCACAACCTCCTGGCGAGCATCCGCACCCAGGTCTACCGCCAGTCCCTGCCCTTGGCGACCGGCAACCTGCCGATCGTCCTCGGCGAGCTCGGCCAGGTCGCCGGCGTCGTCGGCGCCACCCGGCTGATCAGCGACCACGTCTTCTCACCGGCCTGATCCACGCGGCCCGACCCTCCCGGCCGGACCGTTCGCCCCCGATGAGCTTCCCCCGAGGTGGTCCCCTCGATGTGGTTCGCGGGCGCGGGCCCGGGCTCGGGTCAGTGGCTCGTGCGGGGGAGCGCGGAATCGCGTCGTTCACACCCTGGCGCGAGTGGACGGTGACACGTCAAGATCTCTTCCCCGGCGGCTCCGGCCGGCCGGGAGCCGGTACCGGTGAGGGCCGGTGCACGACCGGAGGAGGAGAGGAGCGACATGTTCGAGACCGCAAGTCTCGACTCCGTGGAAGTACGTGCGTACCGCAGCCTCGTCAGGGTGTCGGAGTCCACACCGTCCCAGCTCGCCCGCCGTCTCGGTCTGTCCTGGCGGGAGGCGGTCAGGCTCCTCGACACGCTGGAGGCCAAAGGGCTGGTGAGCCGCGCCGAGGGTTCGGCACACCGCTTCCGCGCGTCACCGCCCGATCTGGCACTCGGCCCGCTGCTGCTGAGCCGGCAGCAGGAGTTGCAGGCCGCGCAGTCGGTGATGGCGAAGCTCACCGAGGAGTACCGCAGCGAGGCCCGGCGCCGGGGTTCGGGCGAGACGGTCGAGACGGTGACCGGGGCGCAGGCGATGGCCCGGACGTTCGACCAGCTTCAGCGCGGCGCCCGGGACGAGATCCTGGCGCTGTGCAAGCCGCCGAACGTGGCGGTGCCGTCCCGCGGCAACGACACCCAACTGGAGGTCCTGGCCTCGGGGGTGACGTACCGCGCGGTCTACGAGTCGTCGGCGCTGGAGGTACCGCCCGAGGTGTACCGGATCCGCGAGTTCGTCGAGTGCGGAGAACAGGCCCGGGTCGCCGCGGAGGTCCCGGTGAAGATGGTGGTCGCGGACCGGCAACTGGCCATGCTCGTCTCCCCGTTCGTACGCCTCTCGGAGGCGGGCGGCCCGGCCGGCGACCCGCCGTCCGCCGTCCTGGTCCGCCCCGGCGCGCTGCTCGACGCCCTGATCGCGTTCTTCGAGAGCCTGTGGATGGGCGCCTCCCCGCTGGTCCTCACCGAGGACGGGCTGGTCGGCGAGAGGGAATCCGACCGGACTCCTCCGCCGGAGGACCTGCTCCTGCTGTCGCTGCTGCTCACCGGGCTCACGGACACCGCCATCGCCGGCCAGCTGGGCACGAGCCTGCGCACCGTCCAGCGCCGCATCCGCGACCTGATCGAGTTCGCCGGGGTCCGCACCCGGATGCAGGAGTGCACCTCCGCTCCGCCCATGTCGTAGCCGAAGTTGGAGTAGTTGAGCGGGCTGCGGTCGATGGCGAAGTTGCGGATGCCGCGCTCGTTGTTGTCGGTCACGTACGGGCCGACCACCCACGGGTCCACCCCGTCCGGGACCACGCCGGTCTCGATCAGCCGCTCGCTGGCGACCAGGTCGCTCCAGGACTCGCCCATCGAGCCGCCGTGGCTGCCGGAGATACCGGCGTCGGGGCCGCCGATCATCCGGTTGGTGATGGCGTGGGTGTACTCGTGTCCGATGACGGAGGCGTCGAAGTCGCCGTCGGCGCAGCGCCCGTAGAAGGCGCCGCGTCGTCCGTACGACGCGGCGGCCTCCGGCTCAGGCGGCGCCGAAGGCCGTGAAGGCCCAGCCCGTTGCCTGGTGTGTCGCGTCGTCCGGCAGGGCGGTCCGGGCGTCGCGCAGGGCCTCGGCCAGGGAGAGTCCGGCGTCCAGGCCCTTGTGCAGGGCGAGCATCAGGGGGACCACCGCCTCGTCGTTGACGGGGGCGCTGCACGCCACCACCCCGGCGGTGCCCAGCGGCAGCAGCGCCGTGACCAGGCCGAGGAGTTCGTCGGCGCCGACCGAGGCGAACCGGGCGGTGTCGCAGCAGGACAGGATGATCCGGTACGGGCTGCGGTCCAGGCGCTCGAAGTCGTGCACGATGAGCGGGCCGTCGGCCATCGTCAGTGACGAGAACAGCGGGCTGTCCGCGCGGAAGGCACCGTGCGCGGCGATGTGCGCGAGCGCGGCACCGTCCAGCTCCCCCAGCACGCGCGACACATGCGCGTCGGCCTCCTCCAGCACGGTCGGAGCGCCGCAGCGGTCGGCGAGTTCGGGCACCTCCGCGCCCCCGGTCGCCAGACCAGGGCCGCGCACCAGTACCCAGCGGCCCCCCGGCGGCGGTTCGGTCTCGCGGGCGCGCAGCCAGCTGCTCGCCGACGGCGACACGCTCAGCACCCGCTCCCGCAGCGACGGCAGCAGCGCCCACGGCACCCGGTGCAGCGAGCCCGGCGGCACCACCACGACCGGCCCGGAGCCCAGATGCCGGGCGGCCGGGCCCAGCAGCAGCTCCTCCAGGCGGCGCCCCGCCGCCTCCACCAGCGGCAGCCGGGCCGCCGCACCGGGGTGGGCCAGCCGCCGCAGTCCCGCCTGCACGTGCTCCGCCTCGGTCACCGCGTCCGCGAGCCGGCCGGCCTCGAAGCGCCGTACCCGCCCCTCGCCGCACAGCAGCACGTGCACCCGCCCGTCCAGTACGGCCAGTTCGACCAGCCGCGCGTCCCCGAGCCGCGCCAGCAGCCGGCCGGGGTCGAACCGGTCGCCGCCGCCGGGCGCCTCGCCGCGCAGACGCAGGGTGCGTGAGCGGATCTCCCGCTCCAGGCGCCGCTGTTCCCTTTCCAGCGCGGGCACCGGGTGGCCGTCCCGGCGGGCGTCCTGCGCGCGGGCGGCGATCTCACGGAAGGCGGTCAGCCCGCTGAGCAGGGCCGGGTCGGCGGGCGGCCGGGTGGGCGGCGCGGACAGCACGGTGGCCCGCCAGCGCTCGCTCCACACCAGCAGCCGCCGCGGCTCACCGGAGGCGAGTGCCGCCTCCTGGGCCAGCGCGGCCAGTTCGGCGCCCTGCGCGGTCGCCCGGGCACGCAACTCCGAGGCGCCCAGCGTCATCCGGTGGTCGTCGAGCACGTCGAGCCCGCGCCGGCACGCCTCCAGCACGCCTCGGCGGGAGCCCGCCGCCCGTGCCCGCAGCGCCTGCGCCGCCCAGCCCGTCATCCGGGCGAGCGGCGGTCCACCGTGCCGGCTGCGCGCGGCGAGGATCAGGTGGCTCTCCGCGTCCGCCGGCCGGCCCAGGGCGAGCGCGATCCGGCCCGCCAGCAGCGACGCCTCCGGCGCGGCCGGCGAGCCGAAGGAGGCCAGCCGTTCGGCCACCGCCGCGGCGTCCGCGACCAGCCGCCCCGAGCGGCGCCCGTCTGCCACCCGGGCCTCGATCAGGACCAGGCGGGCGTGCGTCTCCCACCAGGTGCGCCGCTGCCCGGCGAACAGCCGCACGGCCAGCGCCGCGCGCGCGATCGCCGTGTGCGGGTCGTCCGCCAGCCGCGCCGCCCGCGCCGCGGCCAGCAGCAGTTCCGCCTTGCGGGTCGACTGGCCGCCGATGCCGTCCAGTTCGGCGATCGCCGCGTCCGCCCCGGCCAGCGCCTCGGGGGCCAGTCCGGCCGCCATCAGGACCTCGCAGCGCCGGATGTCCAGCATGAACGTCGGCGTGCCGAGCTTGGCGTACTGCTCCTCGGCCTCGTCGAGGAGCCGCAGCGCCGCCGGGATGTCGCCCTGCCGGAAGGCCGCCAGGCCCCGGCTCTCCACGGCGTCCGCCTTGTCGTGCTCCTGGCCGGTGGTGTCCCACAGCGCCTGAGCCGCGGTGAAGTCGGCGTCCGCCCGCTCCACCGCGCCCAGCGCCAGGTGCACGGTGGCCCGCAGTGTCAGTGCCCGCGCCGTCCAGATCACGTCGCCGGCCTGCCGCAGCACGGGAATCGCCCGCCGTACGTCCTCCAGCGCCTCACGATGACGGCCCAGCACCCACCACACGTACGCCCGCCGGAACAGCACCCGCGCCCGGGTGTGGCCCGTCCCGCGCACGACCCCGCGCTCGAACGCCGCGAGTCCCTGCCGTGTGCGCCCCGCGTGCACCAACGCAACCCCCAGCGTGGCCAGTACGTCGGCCTCCCGCTCGGCCGAGTCGGCGCGCGCCGCCAGGTCCCGGGCCCGCCGCAGATGCCGCAGCGCCAGCCGGGTGTCGCCGAAGTCCCGCTGCCAGATGCCGATCACCTGGTGCGCCACGGAGCCGTGCAACGGCGGCGGACCGGCCTCCAGCAGCCCGCGGGCCCGCGCCAGGGCCTCGCCCGGCGCGGCGAACACCATGGGCAGCAGTTCGAGGACCGAGTCGCTTCCCGCTGTCACGGGTCGGATGTTAGTGGCCTGGTGGTACCCCTGGAACCGGCGCACGCGGGTTGACGCTGTATCAAGCGGGAGCCGCATGGCTCAGACTGACGACTGTCGCACCAACGGGAGGACACGCCATGGCACCTCAGCGATTCCGCGAGCAGTTCGCCCAGATCCAGCGCTCGATGCCGGACGTGCCGCTCGCGATGGGGCCGGACGACGCGGCCGAGTTCTGCTACGAGAAGGGTGTCGTCCTCGCCCGCGACGGCGAGGAGGCCCGGTTGGTCGAGGACACGGTCCGCTCGCACTTCACCGCCGCGCCCGACCTGACCGCGGACCGCGTGCGCCGGGCGGGCCCGGAGACCAACCGCACCGGCGTCACCCGTATCCAGGTCGACGACCCGGGCCGCGGCGACCGCCGTGGCGACCTCGCGGTCACGCACGCCCTGCGCGCCCTGCGCGAGCACGAGGGCAGGGCCGGACGGCGGCTGGTCAGCCGCAACCACGTGGTGTCGATCGCGGTCAACGCCTGCCCCGGCGACGAGCCGGTCCCCGCCCCGTTCGCCGAGGGCCCCAACCCGGCGCCCGCCGAGACCACCTACGACGAGGACACCGCCGTCGGCGTCCTCGTCGTCGACACCGGCCTCATGCACGACTACCGCTCGGTCCCGATGCTGGCCCACGTCCAGGGCGACGCGCAGGTGGCGGAGACCGACGACGCCGGCGTCCTCCAGCAGTACGTCGGCCACGGCACGTTCATCGCCGGGCTGGTCGCGGCCGTCGCCCCCAACACCGACATCACGGTGCGCGGCACCCTCAACGACGCCGGCGCCGTCCTGGAGTCCGACTTCGGGCACCGGCTGTTCGAAGCCGTCGACGCGGGCGGCTGGCCCGACATCCTCAGCCTGTCCGCGGGCACCTCCAACGGCCGCACCGACGGCCTGCTCGGGGTGGACGCCTTCATGCGGGAGCTGCGCGCCCGGGGCACCCTGCTCGTCGCGGCCGCCGGCAACAACGCCAGCGGCACACCGTTCTGGCCCGCCGCCTACGCCGGCCTGCCGGACTACGCCGAGTCCGTGCTGTCGGTCGGCGCCCTGCGCGGCGACGGCGAGCACGGCGCGTGCTTCAGCAACCACGGCGCCTGGGTGAAGGCGTACGCGCCGGGCGAGCGGCTGACCAGCGCCCTCACCGGCTTCGAGGCACCCGTGCCGTACGTCTACCAGCACTCCACCTACGACGCCTGCCGGTTCGGCTTCGCCTACGCCTGCACCTGCCAGTCCCCGCGGCACACCGGTGTGCTCAGCGAGGCGGAGCAGAGCCCCCCGGCCAAGGCCGACCGGGTGATGTTCGAGGGCTTCGCGCAGTGGAGCGGCACCTCCTTCGCCACCCCCGTGGCCGCCGGCATGATCGCGGCGCACATGACGGCGCACAAGGAGCGCGACCCGCGCGCGGCCCGGCGCCAACTGCTCGAGGCGAACACCGAGTACGCGGAAGTACGCGGGGCGCACGTCCCGGCGCTGCGTCCGCCCACCTGGCGTCCGGTCCCCGTGGTCCGGCTCGCTCCGCCGGCATGAGGTCCGGAACCGTCCCCTCCGCGGCGTACGATGACATGCCGTATTCGAGGGGTGAGTCCGTGGATCGTGCAGAAGTCGGCGTGCTCGTCCGGTCCGCCGTCGGCGGTGACGCGGCGGCCTGGAAGGCACTGGTGGAGGGGCTGAGTCCGCTGGTGTGGTCGGTCGTTCGCGCGCACCGGCTCTCGGACGCCGACGGTCACGAGGTGTACCAGACCGTGTGGTTCCGTTTCGCCCAGCACCTCGGGCGGATCCGGGAACCCGACAAGGCGGGCTCGTGGCTGGCGAGCACCGCGCGCAACGAGTGCCTGAAGACGCTCAGGAGCCTGAGCCGGCTGACGGTGACGAGTGATCCGCAGCTGCTGGACCGGGTCAGCGAGGACCGTACGCCCGAGCAGTCGCTGCTCGACTCCGAGGAGGCCGCCGCGCAGAGCGAGCGGATCCGCAGGCTGTGGCAGGAGTTCGAGAAACTCGGCGACCGCTGCCGCCAGTTGCTGCGGGTGCTGATCGCCTCGCCGCCGCCCAGCTACCAGGAGGTGTCCGCTGCCCTGGGCGTCGCCGTGGGCAGCATCGGACCACTGCGCCAGCGCTGTCTGCGGCGCCTGCGCGCACGACTCGACGCACGGGGGACAGTGTGAGCGACGGAAACGACACCTGCGACAACGACGACGCCGGCGGCGAACTCCTAGGCCGGGAAGGGGCGTTCGGCGAGGAGGACATGGCCGCGGGGCTGCTGGAGGAGGAGTTGCGGCAGGCCGCCGTCATCCTCGACCCGGTGCCCGGCCATCTGCGTCAACTCGCCGTCGAGGCCTTCGCCTTGCGGGACCTCGACGCCCGGATCGCGGAGCTGACCTTCGACTCGCTGGTCGACGCCGTTCCGGTCCGGGGCGCGACGGACACACCGCGGATGCTGACCTTCCAGGCCGGTGAGCTGACCGTGGACGTCGAGGTCACCGGGGACGGGCTGATGGGGCAGGTGCTGCCGCCGCAGCCGGCCCGGATCGAGGTGCTGACCGGCCCGCGGCGACCGAACCCCGCGCTCACCGCCGACGAACTGGGCCGGTTCACCGGCGACGCACCGCCCGCCGGCCCGTTCGCGCTGCGGCTGCGCGCGGGCGCCGAGGTCGTGGTCACGGAGTGGATGCGGGCGTGACCGGGCCGGCCCGCCTCACCGACCGGGCCGGCCCGTCTCACCAGTTGCCCGGCTCGGCCCGTCTCACCGGGCGACCGGCAGGGTCCGCGGGCCGCGGATCATCGTCTTCCGTCGCCAGGCGACCTGGTCGGCGGGGACCGCGAGCCGGAGACCCGGCAGCCGGTCGAGCAGCGTGTCGATCAGCTCCCTCCCACCAGCCCGGCGTGGGATGACCGGGCCCGGCCGGCCGCGCCCCGCGGCGCACCAGCGCCGGACGAGGTATGGCATGCAGCCGTCACAAAAGGCTCCGCCCCGGCCGGCGGGGTGCCGGTCGGGGCGGAGCCGTGAGGGTCGTGGGCCCGGCGGGGTGCCGGGGCCCGGGTCAGCTCAGGGTGGCCAGCGCCTCGTTCCAGGTGGCCGACGGGCGCATGACCTCGGCGGCCTTGGCCGGGTCGGGCTGGTAGTAGCCGCCGATCCCGGCCGGCTTGCCCTGGACGGCGATCAGCTCGTCGACGATCTTCCGCTCGTTGGCGGTGAGGGTCTCGGCGAGCGGCGCGAAGGCCTCGGCCAGAGCGGCGTCGTCGGTCTGCTTCGCCAGCTCCTGCGCCCAGAACAGGGACAGGTAGAAGTGGCTGCCGCGGTTGTCGATGCCGCCGACGCGACGGGTCGGGGACTTGTTCTCGTTGAGGAAGGTCGCCGTGGCCCGGTCCAGGGTGTCGGCGAGGACCTGGGCGCGGGCGTTGCCGGTGGTCTTGGCGTACTGCTCGAGCGACGGCACCAGGGCGAAGAACTCGCCCAGGGAGTCCCAGCGCAGGTAGTTCTCCTTGACCAGCTGCTGCACGTGCTTCGGCGCGGAGCCGCCGGCGCCCGTCTCGAACAGGCCGCCGCCCGCCATCAGCGGGACCACGGAGAGCATCTTGGCGCTGGTGCCCAGCTCCAGGATCGGGAACAGGTCGGTGAGGTAGTCGCGCAGCACGTTGCCGGTGACGGAGATGGTGTTCTCGCCGCGCCGGATGCGCTCCACCGACAGCTTCGTCGCCTCCACCGGGGACAGGATCTTGATCTCCAGGCCCTCGGTGTCGTGCTCCGGCAGGTACTGCTGGACCTTGGCGATCAGGTTGGCGTCGTGGGCGCGGCCCTCGTCCAGCCAGAACACGGCCGGGTCGCCGGTGGCGCGGGCGCGGGTGACGGCCAGCTTCACCCAGTCCTTGATCGGGGCGTCCTTGGTCTGGCAGGCGCGGAAGATGTCACCGGCCGAGACCGTCTGCTCGAGCACGGCGTTGCCGGCCTGGTCGACCAGGCGGACGGTGCCGGTGACCGGGATCTCGAAGGTCTTGTCGTGGCTGCCGTACTCCTCGGCCTTCTGCGCCATCAGGCCCACGTTCGGGACCGAGCCCATGGTCGACGGGTCGTAGGCGCCGTGGGCGCGGCAGTCGTCGATCACGGTCTGGTAGACGCCCGCGTAACTGGAGTCCGGGATGACCGCGAGGGTGTCGTGCTCCTGGCCGTCCGGGCCCCACATGTGGCCGGAGGTGCGGATCATGGCGGGCATGGAGGCATCGACGATCACGTCGGAGGGGACGTGCAGGTTGGTGATGCCCTTGTCGGAGTCGACCATCGCCAGCTCCGGGCCCTCGGCGAGCTCGGCGTCGAAGGAAGCCTTGATCTCGGCGCCCTCCGGCAGGTTCTCCAGGCCCTTGTAGATGCCGCCGAGACCGTCGTTCGGAGTCAGACCGGCCGCGGCGAGCGCCTCGCCGTACTTCGCGAACGTCTTCGGGAAGAAGGAGCGCACCACGTGACCGAAGACGATCGGGTCGGAGACCTTCATCATCGTGGCCTTCAGGTGCACGGAGAACAGGACGCCCTCCTGCTTGGCGCGGGCGACCTGGGCGGTGAGGAACTCGCGCAGCGCGGCGACACGCATCACGGAGGCGTCCACGACCTCGCCCTTCAGGACGGGCACGGACTCGCGCAGCACGGTGGTGGAGCCGTCGTCGCCCTTCAGCTCGATGCGCAGCGCGCCGTCCTCGGCGATCACCACGGACTTCTCGGTGGAGCGGAAGTCGTCGACGCCCATGGTCGTCACATTGGTCCGGGACTCGGCGGTCCAGGCGCCCATGCGGTGCGGGTGGGTCTTGGCGTAGTTCTTCACCGAGGCGGGGGCGCGGCGGTCGGAGTTGCCCTCGCGCAGCACCGGGTTCACCGCGGAGCCCTTGACCTTGTCGTAACGGGCGCGGATCTCGCGCTCCTCGTCGGTCTTCGGGTCGTCCGGGTAGTCCGGCAGCGCGTACCCCTGGCCCTGGAGCTCGGCGATCGCGGCCTTCAGCTGCGGGATGGAGGCCGAGATGTTCGGCAGCTTGATGATGTTGGCCTCGGGCGTCTTGGCGAGCTCGCCCAGCTCGGTCAGCGCGTCCGGGATCCGCTGGTCCTCGGTGAGGTACTCCGGGAACACGGCGATGATGCGCCCGGCCAGCGAGATGTCACGCGTCTCCACCGTGACACCCGCCTGCGAGGCGTACGCCTGGACCACCGGCAGGAAGGAATACGTCGCCAGGGCCGGGGCCTCGTCAGTGTGTGTGTAGATGATGGTCGAGTCAGTCACCGGGTGCTCCGCTCCACGTCTGCAACATTGCTCGACATCAAGATATCTCGTGACGGTCTCCGACTCGACAGGGGTCCGCCCCGGATCCGGAGGCGGGCTCACCCGTCCGCGAACGAGCCGTGCCGCCCCGCCCCGGCGGCGAACCGGGCCGCGCCCTGAAGGCCCTCGCCCAGTACGCCCATGCCGTGCCGCAGCTCCCCGCGCAGGGCCGACGCCTCGTCCAGGGACTCCTGGTCCAGGACCGAGGCGCGGTCCGAGCGCAGGCAGGCCTGGGGGAAGCCGGCGAGCCGGGCGGCCAGCCGCTCGGCCTCGGCGCGGGCACGGCCGGTGGGGACGAGCCGGTTCGCCAGGCCCATCTCGTACGCCTCGCGGGCCGGGACCGGCCGTCCGGTGAGGATCATGTCCATGGCGCGGCTGGTGCCGATCAGCCGGGGCAGCCGTACCGTGCCGCCGTCGATCAGCGGCACGCCCCAGCGGCGGCAGAACACACCGAACACGGCGTCCTCCTCCGCCACCCGCAGATCGCACCACAGCGCCAGTTCCAGACCGCCCGCCACGGCGTGGCCGGCCACGGCCGCGATCACCGGTTTGGACAGCCGCATCCGGGTCGGCCCCATCGGCCCGTCGCCGTCCTCCGCGACCCGGTTGCCCCGCCCGGTGCCGACCGCCTTCAGGTCCGCGCCCGCGCAGAACGTGCCGCCCTCACCCCACAGCACCGCCACCCTGGCCTCCGCGTCGGACTCGAACCGGCGGAAGGCGTCGGCGAGTTCGACGGCCGTCGGGCCGTCCACCGCGTTGCGGGCCCCGGGCCGGGACAGGACGACCGTGGTGACGTACCCCTGGCGCTCGATCCGGACCGGCATGGCGGCGACCTCCTGCTGCGTGGTGGGACGGCAGGTTACTCCTCGGTCACCTCGTACGGGGAACGACTCGTACGGGGAACGAAGCGTATGGGAACGAGAGCGTATGGGGAACGAGAGCGTGAGGGAGACGCCGGTGCGCGGGCGGCTGCAGCGTGCGGGAGACGAAGGTCAGATGACCTTCAGCCGTACCAACGCCCCCAGCGTGAGCGCCCCCGGCAGCAGGGGCAGCCAGACGGTGATGATCCGGTAGGCGACCACCACCGCCGTGACGACCGCGGCCGGCCCGCCCGCAGCCACCAGCGCCACGACGAGCGCGGCCTCCACCGAGCCGAGCCCGCCGGGCGTGGGCACCAGCGCGACGGCGGTGGTGGCCGCCAGGTACGCCAGTGCCATGTGCGTGGACGGCACCGGCAGCGCCAGCGCCCGCCCCACCGCGACCAGGGAGACCGCCTGAAGGACCGGGAAGGCCAGCGAGCCGCCCCACAGCGCGAGCGCCCGCGCCGGACGGGAGTGCACCGAGCGCGCCTCGCTCAGCGCGGTGCGCAGGAAGGCGGCCACCGCCGCGCGCAGCCGCCGCACGCACAACGCCGCCCCGGTCGCGACGACCAGGACCGCGCCCGCGGTGTACAGCAGCGGACCGGCCACGCCCGAGGGCAGCAGGCCGCCGAGCCGCAGCGCGTCCGGGAAGGCGAGGAGCAGGGCGGCGAGCAGGGCCAGCCGGGCGATGCTCTCCGCGAGCATGTACAGCGCGAGCGCGGCGGAGGACCGGGCCAGGGAGACCCCGCACACCGACAGGAACCGCAGGTTCACCGCGCTCGCCCCGAGGCCCGTCGGCAACAGGTGGTTGGCGGCGCCGGCCGCGAACTGGGTGGCGAGCAGCCGCCGCCTCGGCAACCGCTGGACGACCGCGCCCTGCCGGGTGACGGCCGCCGCGACCCAGGTCAGACAGGTCGTGCCGACCGCCGCCAGCAGCCACGGCCACGCGGCGCTCCGCAGGAGCGCGAAGCCCTCGGCCAGCACCGACCGGTGCCGCACCGCGGCCACCGCCACGAGCAGTAGCGGCAGCAGGCACAGCACCTGGCGGACGGGCAGGCGCCGCGGGAGCCGTCCTGGCCGCAGATCGGGGGGGTCGACCGCTTTCGCATCCGGGGTCACATCCGGAGACGTTCCCCCCGCCGCGCCAACGGCGGGTGGCGGAACCGAGGACGGCGTCTTACGAGCGGGAATCGGGTGTGAAGGAGGCGGAGCCGTCGGGGCCTTCGGGGTGCGCACATTGACCTCAACGATGCTTGAGGTTCTAGGTTCTTCTCCATGAGCATGGAGACCACCGCCTGGACGCAGCTGCACAGCGTCATGACCGCCCAGCAGGAGCGGCGCCCGCTCGCCCGAGCGACGCTGCGCCGCATCGGCGCGTTCGCCCGGCCCCACCGCCGCCGTATCGCGCAGTTCGTCGCCCTCGGGGTGGTGACCGCACTGCTCGCGGTGGCGACCCCCGTGCTCGCCGGGCGCGTCGTCGACGTGATCGTGTCCCGGGGCGACCAGGGCACGGTCATACGCCTGGCCCTGCTCATCGCCCTGATCGCGGTGGCCGAGGCGGCGTTCGGCATCGTCGGCAGGCGCCTGTCGGCCACGCTCGGCGAGGGACTCATCCTCGATCTGCGCACGACGGTGTTCGACCATGTGCAGCGCATGCCGGTGGCGTTCTTCACGCGCACCCGTACGGGAGCGCTCGTCTCCCGGCTCAACAACGACGTCATCGGTGCCCAGCGGGCCTTCAGCAACACCCTCTCGGGTGTCGTCAGCAACGTGGTCACGCTGCTGCTCACCCTCGCCGTCATGCTCACCCTGTCCTGGCAGATCACCCTGCTCGCCCTGGTGCTGTTGCCGGTGTTCGTGGTGCCGGCCCGGCGGATGGGCAGCCGGATGGCCCGTATGCAGCGGGAGGCGGCCACGCTGAACGCGGCGATGGGCACCCGGATGACGGAGCGCTTCTCCGCCCCCGGCGCCACCCTGGTCAAGCTCTTCGGCCGCCCGGAGCAGGAGTCGGAGGAGTTCGCGGCCCGCGCCGGCCGGGTACGGGACATCGGCATCCGCACGGCGACGGCGCAGTCCGCCTTCATCACCGCGCTGACCCTGGTGTCCGCGCTGGCGCTGGCCCTGGTCTACGGACTCGGCGGGTACTTCGCCCTGCGCGGCACCCTGGAGCCGGGCGCCGTCGTATCGCTCGCCCTGCTGCTGACCCGGCTGTACGCGCCGCTCACCGCGCTCGCCGGGGCGCGCGTGGAGGTGATGAGCGCCCTGGTCAGCTTCGAGCGGGTCTTCGAGGTGCTCGACCTCAAGCCGCTGATCGAGGAGAAGCCCGACGCCCGCCAGGTTCCCGACGGCCCCCTCGCCGTGGAGTTCGACGGCGTCCGCTTCGGCTACCCCTCCGCCGACAAGGTCTCCCTCGCCTCGCTGGAGGAGGTCGCCGGCCTCGACACCCGCGACGGCGCCGAGGTCCTGCATGGCGTCTCCTTCCGCGCCGAGGCCGGGCGGACCGTCGCCCTCGTCGGCTCCTCCGGCGCCGGCAAGTCGACGATCGCGCAACTGCTCCCGCGCCTGTACGACGTCGACGAGGGTGCCGTGCGTATCGGTGGCGTCGACGTACGCGACCTGACCTTCGCGTCCCTGCGGGCGACCCTCGGCATGGTCACCCAGGACGGCCACCTCTTCCACGACTCCGTGCGCGCCAACCTGCTGCCGGCCCGCCCCTCGGCGACCGACGCGGAACTGTGGGACGCCCTGCGCCGGGCCCGCCTCGACGACCTCGTGCGCTCCCTGCCCGACGGCCTCGACACCGTCGTCGGTGAGCGCGGCTACCGCCTGTCCGGCGGCGAGCGCCAGCGCATGACCATCGCCCGACTGCTGCTGGCCCGACAGCGGGTGGTCATCCTCGACGAGGCCACCGCCCACCTCGACAACACCTCGGAGGCGGCCGTCCAGGAGGCGCTGGCCGAGGCCCTGGAGGGCCGCACCGCGGTGGTGATCGCCCACCGGCTGTCCACGGTGCGAGCCGCCGACCTCATCCTGGTCGTCGAGGACGGACTGATCGTCGAACGCGGCACCCACGACGAACTCCTGGCGGCGGAGGGCCGGTACGCCGAGCTGTACCGCACGCAGTACGAGCAGAGGGCCGGGGAGGCCCGGGAAGCGGGGGAGGTGCGGGGAATCCAGGCGGCCGGGGAGGTGGCGGCCGGGGAGGTGGCGGCCGGGGAGGCGGTGGCGTAGGCGGACGCCAGGGGAGGCACCGGGGGCGGGGAGGCACACGCGGTCGGCCGCCGTCTCCCCGGCCACCGTGAGGGCGCGCTCACCGTGAGGGCGGTTGCCGGGCGTGCCGCGTACGGCGTGCCTGCACCAGCAAGGGCACCAGGGTGAGCACGACGAGCACGGCGACCATGATCAGGAGATAGTCGCCGATGTCGGGGACCGACGCCCCCAGGACGTATCCGGCAAGTACCAGGCTCTGGGACCAGAGCACGCCCCCGACGGTCGCCCAGAGCGTGAAGGTCCGCGTGGGCACGCCGAGCGCCCCGGCCGCCGGGTGCAGTACGGTCCGCAGCATCGGGATGAAGCGGCCGATCACGAGCGCCTTGCCCTGCCCGTAGCGGGCCAGGAGTTCCTGCGCCCGCGCCGCCCGCTGCTTCAGACGCCGGTTGGAGGTGCGGGCCAGCAGGGTACGCCCGCCCCGCCGCCCGAGCAGGAACCCCACCTCCCCACCGGCCACCGCGCCCACGGCGGCGCACAACAGCACCTGCCACAACGCCAGTCGCGGCGCCTGGCTGTCGGACTGCGCGCACAGCACACCGGCCGGGATCAGCAGCGTGTCACCGGGAAGGAAGAAGCCGACCACGATCAGACCCGACTCCGCGAAGGTCACGACCAGGACCCCCAGCGCACCGAAGGCGGCCAGCACCGAGGCGCTGTCCGTCGGGTTGACGGCGAACACCGTCATCGCCTCATGGCCCTCCTCACCGTGCGCTCGTAGGGCCCACTGCCGGATGAGTACCACTGCGGTACCGCCGCGGCGGCGGGGACGGTCGCGGAATCGGGCGCATTGGACACCACGAACATCATGGACGCGCTCGCCCCGTACCGCCCATCGGCGGACAGTCGAATCCCGGTCGGTGGCGTTCATGCCGCTCGGCGCCGCGGCCGGCGGCCTCCTGGCGACCGCCTCCGTCTGCACCCCGCCGTAACGATCTGCGTCCTCGCCGCAGCCCGGCTCGGCGGGCACGCCGTCGCCGCGGCGGCGGTCGCCCGACAGCCCACATCACGGTAAGCATGGAAGATCTCGGTTCTGTCGGACGGGCGGCATACTCTGAGGCCCCGTCCGCACTGTCTGGGAGAGTCATGACAAGTAGGTTCACCGAGTTGGCCGTTGACTGCCATGACCCGGAGAGGCTCGCGGCCTTCTGGTGCGAGGTCCTGGACTTCAAGGTGATCGACCGGAGCGAGGGCAAGGTCGAGATCGGCTCCTGGGTGCCGACCGTCGAGGATGTTCGGGCCCGCCAGATGCCGCCCACCCTGCTGTTCATCCGGGTGCCCGAGGGCAAGACCGCGAAGAACCGGCTTCACCTCGACGTCAGCCCGATCGACGGCGGCACCGAGGACGAGGTGACCAGATTGCTCGGCCTCGGCGCCACCAAGACGGATGTCGGCCAGGGACCGGACCGGAACTGGGTGGTCATGGCAGACCCCGAGGGCAACGAGTTCTGCGTCCTACGCACCCTGGCACCGCGGAACTAGGTGTACTGGCCCGGGAGGTTGTGGACGGGTGACCCAGGTCTCGGCTGAGGAATCTTGAACAGGTGAGGGCCTTCCGGTTCGGTGTGGATTGCGACGTCTACACCAAGCGAAAGGCCCTCGTGCCACACCGTAACGCACCCCTGACCGAGACCGGCCGCCTGCGCCTGGCCCGCTGCGTAGTCGAGGACGGCTGGACACTCAGACGTGCGGCAGAACGTTTCCAGGTCTCGCCGACCACGGCCCAGCGATGGGCCGACCGCTACCGAGCGCTCGGCGAGGCGGGCATGACCGACCGTTCCAGCCGCCCGCACCGCAGCCCCCGCCGGATACCGGCGCGCACCGAGCGCAGGATCATCAAGGTCCGCGTCCTGCGCCGCTGGGGACCGGCCCGCATCGCGCACCTGCTACGACTGAACCCGGCCACCGTGCACCGGGTGCTGACCCGCTATGGCCTGGCCCGGCTCGCCCACCTGGACCGGGCCACCGGCCGTGTCATACGCCGCTACGAACGCGACAGGCCCGGCGAGTTGGTGCACGTGGACATCAAGAAGCTCGGCAACATCCCCGACGGCGGCGGCCACAGGGTCCTCGGCCGGGCCGCAGGCCGCAAGAACCGCACGAACGCCGGCTACAGCTACCTCCACACCGCCGTCGACGACCACTCCCGCCTGGCCTACAGCGAGATCCACACGGACGAGAAGAAGGAGACTGCCACAACCTTCTGGACCCGGGCCCACACCTTCTTCGCCCAGGCCGGAATCACCGTCGAGCGGGTGCTGACCGACAACGGCTCCTGCTACCGCTCACGCGACTGGCGCGATGCCCTGGCCGCAGCCAGGATCACCCACAAGCGCACCCGGCCCTACCGGCCACAGACGAACGGCAAGGTCGAACGCTTCAACCGCACCCTGCTCGACGAATGGGCCTACGCCCGCCCCTACCGCTCAGAGCAGGAACGACGCGACGCCTTCCCCGGCTGGCTGCACACCTACAATCACCACCGCGGACACACCGCGCTGAAGGGCCAACCACCCGCCAGCCGCGTCCCCAACCTCTCGGGGCAATACAACTAGGCCGCGAGCGGCACCCGCAACCCGTGACATCCCGCAGCCATCACGTTGCCGTGTGCTGTTCGTCTTAGTAGGTCGGTGTCCGGTCTGCGTACGGGGTGAAGTGCGCTGGTGCGTGGTCGATCGGCGGCAAGTCGGGGCGCCAGGACGTGAGGATCTGGGCACTGCACACGAACAGTCCCTGCGGCAGCTCGTCCAGGGCCCACCACCGCCAGTCGCCCACGCTTTCGTGCGGCTGGTCGGGGGGCTCGCCCTGCCAGGCCGTGACGACGGCGCCGACGGTGACGCGTACGACGTCGTCGACGTGGTCGAGGAGTGTGCCCAGCGGCGTCACGTCTTCAGGGCGCGTGACGAGCCCGGTTTCCTCGGCGAGTTCGCGCACGACGGTGCCGTGGAGGGACCGAGCGCGTTCGGTCGCCCTCCACGGGTACCCGTCTGCGCGTGCGGCGGACTGAGGGCCGTAGGACGAAGAGCCGGGGGCGAACACATGCCCGAACTGCCGGATGTCGAGGGATTCCGCGAGGTGCTGATGACCTGCGGCCGGCGTCGGCGCGTCACGGACGTCGAGGTGCGGGACGCGGGAGTTCTGCGCGGTGTCAGCGCGCAGCGGCTGCGGAGGGAGCTGAAGGGCAGGCGTCTGGGGGAGGCGTGGCGGCACGGCAAGTGGTTGTTCGTGCCGATGGACGACGGTCCCACGGACGGGGGTGGTCCCACACTTGTCTGGCATTTCGGCATGACGGGATCGCTGCGGTGCTGTTCCCCGGACGAACCGGTCGAACGGCACGACCGCGTCGTGCTGACGCTCGACGACTCCCGGCACCTCCGCTACCGCGATCAACGCAAGCTCCAGGGCCTGCAGTTGGTCGACGAAGCGCAGATCGCACGGATCGTGGACGGGCTGGGTCCCGACGCCCTCACCGTGCGCGGACCGGAATTGCGGGAACTGCTTTCGGGACGACGGCGTGCCGTCAAGAGCGCGCTGATGGACCAGTCCGTGATCGCGGGTCTGGGCAACCTCCTGTGCGACGAGATCCTCTGGCGGGCCCGTGTGGCGCCGCGGACCCCGGCGCGGGACCTGAGCGACGACGAGATTCGGCGTGTCCATGTAGGGATGGGCAGGGTCCTTGAGACATCCGTGCGTGCCGGGTGCGTGCCGCCGAGGCGCTCCTGGCTCACCGGGCACAGGGACGACAGCGAGCCGACGTGTCCTCGCTGTGGCCGGCCCCTGTGCTCCAACCGCGTCGGCGGACGCCGCACGGTCTGGTGCCCGCAGTGCCAGAAATGACCGAAGCGGGCCGTTGTAGAGTCAGCGCACGGCCCTTGACCTGCAAGAAGCGGGCAGGGAGCTGACCTCAGGGAGCGCTCAGTGCTGCGTACTCTTTTCAAGTCCGAGGCCGCCCGTGCCTACATGGACCGCCGCGGCGGCGCCCTCGAAGCCATGACCGACGGCAACTGGGGCAACGCCTTCACCCGTGCCCTGCTGGGTGTCCGGCTGGACGTGGACGGCTCCGGCGACTGGTCGATGGTGGTGAGCCCGGCGAAGACGGCCGCGGCGACCGTGCAGACCAGGCGGAAGTCGGCGGCCAGGAGGGCGAGTCCGACGAGTGGACCGAGCAGCATGCCGGCCTGGTAGTAGACGTTGAAGGCGAAGGCGTCCACGCGCTGCTCGCCGGCCTCGGTGGCGAGGTAGGCGCGGACGGCCGGGTTGAACAGGGCTCCGGCGAAGCCCGTGGCGGCGGAGGCGGCGATGAGGGCCGGCAGGTTGTCGACCCAGCCGAGCAGGCCGAAGCCCAGGGTGCGCAGCAGGCACCCGGCCATGATGAGGATCTTGTAGCCGAGGCGGTCGGCGAGGGTGCCGCCGATGAGGAACATGCCCTGCTGGGAGAAGTTGCGGACGCCGACGACGAGTCCGACGGCCCAGGCGGCCGGCCCGAGCCCGTCGGACAGGTCAGCGGCGAGGTAAGGGAGCCCAGTCCGCGCATGAGGCGGGCCGCGGCGGGCTGGCCGAAGATCGTCGAGCCGAGGTGACGACCCCGACGATCCGCAGGTGCGGGAACTGGTCGCGCAGGACGGAGCCGATGCCTGCGGAGTGGCCGCCGGTGCCGACGGAGACGACGAGGGTGTCGATGCGGCCCAGCTGGGCGATGAGTTCGTGGGCGAGTGGGCGTAGGCGGCGATGTTGTCGGGGTTGTTGTACTGGTCCGGGCGCCAGGCGTCGGGGCCCGGTGAGGCGTCCGCGCAGGCTGCGGGCCACCTACGACCGTTTCGGCCTGATCACGACACTGGGCAACGGGATCCTGGCCGAAAACCGGACCTGAGGAGAGCGTGGAAGTGGGACACCGTGCTGCGCTGGGCGGTGACCGCGTGACCCGGCTTGTGGTCATGCCAGGTCTTGACGGGCGGTCGACGGACGGGGGCCTGGACCGGCTGACCCATGGCGGCGCGTGGCCCTACTCCCGGTCGACCGCCTGCGCTCCTGACTGCCGCCCAGAACGCCCGGGGGACGGTGATCACGGCTGCCCTTCGGGGGGTGCTGCGTAGGCTTGCGCCGTCGTCGCGTTGGGGTAGGGGAGAGCGAGCGTAGCCCTCCGCAGTTGCCTGACGACCCGTCAGTAAAGTCGGCAAGCGGTCAGCACGAGTCCTGAAAACCTAGGGAAAGCTGCCCGAACACGCGACTCGTTGTAGGGTGTGGAAACAGCCCTTGACCTGCAAAAACGCAGGCAGGGAGCCTACTTGTGGGAGTGCCCCGATGTTGCGTATCATGCTCAAGTCCAAGATCCACCGCGCCACCGTCACCCAGGCCGACCTGCACTACGTGGGATCGGTGACCATCGACGCGGACCTGCTCGACGCCGCCGATCTGCTGCCCGGGGAGCTCGTCCACATCGTCGACGTCACCAACGGTGCTCGTCTGGAGACGTACGTCATCGAGGGGGAGCGCGGGTCCGGAGTCGTCGGGATCAACGGGGCCGCCGCGCATCTCGTCCACCCCGGAGACCTGGTGATCATCATCAGCTACGCCCAGGTCACAGACGCCGAAGCGCGGGCCTCTCAGCCGCGGGTCGTCCACGTCGACGCGGACAACCGTATCGTGGCGCTCGGCGCCGATCCGTCGGAGCCGGTGCCGGGTTCCGGCCAGGAGCGCAGCCCGCAGGCCGCATCGAGCTGATCGACCAGGAGCGTGACCGTGAGCGACACCGAGATCCGCGACGACCGGACGGCGGGGCGCCTCGAGGCGCTGGCAGGTGGTGCGGTCGTCGGCCGCATCGAGTACTTCGTCCTCGAACGGCCCGGGCGCGCGCCGGTGCCCGTGCACACGATCGTGGAGCCGGCCCATGAGGGCAGGGGCAGCGCGGACTCGCTGGCGCCCGAGCTGTACGCGATCGCGGGGCGCGAGGGTGCCGCCGTGGCCCCGCTGTGTCCGTACGTCGTCAAGTGGGCCGAACGTCACCGCGACGAGGCCCCGGCGGCCGACCCCGAGCTGCCGGGCGCCGCGCGGGAGTGGCTCGCGGCGCATCCGGAACGGTTCTGAGCGGTCGATGCTCGCCCTGCTGCACACCTCGCCGGTGCACGTCCCGGTCTTCGACGCGCTGCGCGACGAGACCCACCCCGGCCTCGGGCTACGGCACTTCGTCGACGAGGAGCTGCTGCGCCGGGCCCGCCGGGAAGGTCCGGCGGCGGTGACGCACGCGGTGGGAGTGGTGTTGCGCAGGGCGGTCGCCGAGGGTGCCCGGGCCGTCCTGTGCACCTGCTCCACCCTCGGGGGCGTCGCGGAGGAGGCGGGGGCGGCGGGGCTCGCCGTGCCGGTGCTGCGGGTGGACCGGCCCATGGCGGCCGCCGCGGTCGCCGCCGGGCCGCGGGTGGTCCTCCTCGCGGCGCTGGCGAGCACCCTCGCGCCGACCACCGCGCTCATCGAGGAGGAGGCCCGCCGCGCCGGGCGCACCGTCACCGTCCGGCCCGTGCTCGTCGACGTCGCCTGGTCCCGTTTCGAGGCTGGTGACACCGAGGGGTACGTGCGCGAGGTGGCCACCGCGGCGGACCGGGTCACCCACGCCGACGCGATCGTCCTCGCCCAAGCCTCCATGGCCCCCGTCCAGCACTTCACGACGACTCCGATCCCCGTCCTCTCCAGCCCCCGTCCGGGCTTCGAGGCAGCGGCACGCGCGGCACGGCACAGCCCCGACCGACCGCTCGACATCCCCACGCAGCCGAACAGGCCGCCCGCACACCCATGAGTCCGCCCGGCTCCTCGCCGTGCCCCCGTCGGGTGACTGGTGGCGCGGGGGCCGGGTAGGTGGGGGAGTAGTCCAGAGCCGATGTCGACCGACTGGCCGGAGGACGCCATGACCGACCCGTACCCGGACCCCACCTCGCCCTCGCCCATGCCGGGTCCGGACCCCCAGCATCCGCAGCCGCAACCGCACCCCGTGCCCACACCGGAGCCGCCCCCGGCCCCGCAGCCCCCTCCGGCGCCAGGGCCGCCGCCGGGCCCACCCGGCCCACCACCAGGTCCGCCGGGCCCACCGCCCGGTCCAGGCCCGACCCCGCCTCCGCCCCCGGCCCCGCCGCCGGGTCCCGGCCCGACCCCGCCCGTGCCCCCGGGCCCGATCCCCAGTCCTCCACCCGGTCCTCCGCCCCCGGAGCCCCCGCCGTCCCCGATCCCGCCGGGCCCGGAGCCGGTCCCGAACCCGGAGCCGGGACCACCCCTGACCCGACGCCCGACCCGACCCCGGACCTGACCTGGCCCCCGGGGCCGCGCGGGCGTCCGCACCTCTCGCCCCGTCCGCCAACGAACGAAGGAAGACGGTGGGCGGCTCCCCAGCCGCCCACCGTCTTCCGCCTTCTACGCAGCTGCTCCCGGCCGAGGCGGCCGGCGAAGCGCCATCCCTACGCCGTCACCTCCGACCGGTCCCCGCCCCACAGCGTGTGGAAGGAACCGTCACGGTCCACCCGCCGGTACGTGTGCGCCCCGAAGAAGTCCCGCTGCCCCTGGGTGAGCGCGGCGGGCAGCCGCTCGGCGCGCAGGGCGTCGTAGTACGCGAGGGCGGCGGAGAAGCCGGGGGTCGGCACGCCCTGCCGGGTCGCGGCGACCAGGACCTCGCGCCAGTCGTCCTGCGCCGCCGCGATCTCCTGGGCGAAGGTGTCGTCGGACAGCAGGCTCGGCAGGTCCGGGCGGGCGTCGTACGCGGCGCGGATCCGGTCCAGGAAGGCCGCGCGGATGATGCAGCCGCCGCGCCAGATGGCGGAGACCGCGCCGAGGTCGATGTCCCAGCCGAACTCCGCGCTGCCCGCGGCGATCTCGTGGAAGCCCTGGGTGTAGGACACGATCTTCGAGGCGTACAGCGCCTGTTCCACCCGGTCGGCGACGGCGGCCGCCTCCGACTCGCTCAGCGGGGACGCCTTCGGGCCCGCCAGTCCGCGCGAGGCCTCCCGCAGGTCCGCGTGGCCCGACAGGGAGCGGGCGAAGACCGCCTCCGCGATGCCCGAGACCGGCACACCCAGGTCGAGGGCGATCTGGACCGTCCAGCGGCCGGTGCCCTTCTGCTCGGCCTGGTCCACCACCACGTCGACGAACGGCTTGCCGGTCGCCCCGTCCACGTGGGACAGGACCTCCGCCGTGATCTCGATCAGGTACGAGTCGAGCCGGCCCGTGTTCCAGGTGCGGAAGATCTCCGCGATCTGCGCGGGGGAGTACCCGGCCACGTCACGCAGCAGCTGGTACGCCTCGCCGATCAGCTGCATGTCGGCGTACTCGATGCCGTTGTGCACCATCTTCACGAAGTGCCCGGCGCCGTCCGGGCCGACGTGCGTGACGCACGGCGCGCCGTCCTTCGCCTTCGCGGAGATCTTCTCCAGCATCGGACCGAGCGAGTCGTACGACTCCTTCGAGCCGCCCGGCATGATGCTCGGCCCGTGCAGCGCGCCCTCCTCGCCGCCGGAGATCCCGGTGCCCACGAAGTGGATGCCCTGCTCGCGCAGCTCCCGCTCCCGGCGCCGGGTGTCCGCGAAGTGCGCGTTGCCGCCGTCGATGATCATGTCGCCGGGCTCAAGCAGCGGGGCGAACTCCCGGATCACCGCGTCGGTCGGTTCGCCGGCCTTCACCATGATGACCAGGCGGCGCGGCCGCTCCAGGGCCGCCACGAACTCCTTCGCGGTTTCGGCAGCGACGAAGTCCCCCTCGTGCCCGAACTCCTCGACCAGGGCGTGCGTCCGGGCCACCGTCCGGTTGTGCAGTGCGACCGCGTAGCCGTTGCGCGCGAAATTGCGGGCGAGGTTGCGGCCCATGACCGCGAGTCCCGTGACGCCGATCTGGGCTGTAGTGCTCATACCGCCTGCTCCTCGAAAATCCGGTGAATCGTCAAGTGGAACGCTGGCCCCGCCGCCGTTGGCCGGTCCGCCGCCGGTGCCGTCGTCGGCCGGTCCGCCGCGGGTCCCGTCATCGGCCGGTCCGTGGTCGGCCTGCCGTCCTTCGCGCCGCCGTGCCCGCCAGTATCGCCGCTCATGCCCTTTCGACCATCCTGACGTGCCGATACGGCGTGCGCACATCCGGACCCGGCACCCTTCCCTACGCGCGGCGGGTGCCCACCCGCTCAGCACGCGGCCCGCGGATCCGGCCAATGAGGGGCCGCAACCGGCCACTTGGGGTGACGAACCGGCCGATAGCCGTCTTGTCACGGCCTGTTCGCGGCGGTTACTTTCGCCCCTCCTGACGCATGTCGAGGGGGCTTGAGATGGCCGTACGCGGCCGGCACCGCCGGTACCAGCCGAACAGGATCAACCGCGCCTCGCTCACCGTCACGGCGGGCGGCGCCGGGATGGCCATTCCGCTCATCGGCGCCGGAGCCGCGCACGCCGCCGACGCCTCCACCTGGAACAAGGTGGCCGCCTGCGAGTCGAGCGGCAACTGGCACATCAACACGGGCAACGGCTATTACGGCGGGCTCCAGTTCACCCGGTCCACCTGGGCGGCGTACGGCGGGACGCGGTACGCGTCCCGCGCGGACCTGGCCACCCGGGACCAGCAGATCGCCGTCGCGGAGAAGGTGCTCGACGGGCAGGGGCCCGGCGCCTGGCCGGTGTGCTCGACGCGGGCCGGCCTCACCAGGGGAGGGGGTGCACCCGACGTCCACCCGGACACCGCCGCCCAGCGGACCGTGCGCGGCGCCAAGAGCCCCGCCCGCCAGGTCGACGTACGGCCGCAGACCGCGCCGCAGGCGCGGGCCGGTACCGCCGAGATGTACACGGTGGTCCGCGGCGACACCCTCTCCGGCATCGCCGAGGAGCGTCATGTCTCCGGAGGTTGGCGGCAGTTGTACGCCGCCAACCGCATGACCGTGGGCGCCGACCCGAACCTGATCCTGCCGGGCCAGCGGCTCGCGGTGCCCAAGTCGCGTACGACGTCCGAGCCGCACCGCAAGACGTCCACCGCCACGCGCCCGGCCAGAGAGGCCAAGCCCGCCTCCGGCACGGCCAAGTCCCGGCCGCACTCCATCGAGCACACCTTCGTCGCCCCCGTCGCCGGCGGCGTCGGCACGCCCTACCACGCGACCGGCTCCCACTGGTCGAAGGGCTACCACACCGGCGTCGACTTCGCGGTCCCCACCGGCACCTCCGTGAAGGCGGCCGGGGCCGGCCGGGTGGTCAGCGCGGGCTGGGGCGGCGCCTACGGCTACCAGGTGGTCATCCGGCACGCCGACGGCCACTACACGCAGTACGGCCACCTGTCGGCGATATCCGTGCGGGTCGGGCAGACGGTCGCCCCCGGGCGCGGCATCGGCCGTTCCGGGGCCACGGGCAACGTCACCGGACCGCATCTGCACTTCGAGGTGCGCACGGGGCCGGGGTTCGGCACCGACGTCGACCCGCTCGCCTATCTGAGGGCCGGCGGCGTCAGGATCTGATGTCCGCGGGCCGGCGGCGTCAGGATCCGACCCGGGACCGGGGCCGGTCGGGCACGGGCACCGGAACGCAGGGGTTCGCGTAGAACTGCCCGCCGTAGAGGGCACCGTAGAACGGACCGAGGACGAGCAGCGGTTCGCCCTGCGCGGGGTCCTGCTCCCGCGCCGCCGCTGCGACCGGGACGACGACCGCGCCCACCGGGTCCACCGGCACGGCCCGCCCGGAGGCCTCGGACGCCTCGGCGGCGGACAGCGCCACCTCGGCAGTCAGCGCCACCTCGGCGGGCGGTGCCTCCCCGGCGGACGCCGGCCCGGTCACCACCCCGGTCACCACGACCGGAGCCGTACGCTCGATGCGCTCGGTCGTCAGCAGGATCAGCCCGCCCGCGGCCACCACACCGCAGCCGAGGGCGAGCACGGTGCCCGTCGTGCCGTAGCGGAAGGTCTCGCCGAACAGCGTGAGCCCGACCGCGGCCGCCATCACCGGGTTCACCACCGTCAGCGTGGCCAGCGGCGCCGCCAGACCACCGCCCCGGTACGAGGCCTGCGACAGCAGGATCCCGGCCGTGGCCAGGACGCCTATCACGGCCAGGGACGGCAGTTCCGCCGCCGCGATCCCGTCGGTGAAGTCGACCGTGACGGTCTTGGTGAACACCGAGGACATGCCGAAGGCGATGCCGGAGCCGGTGGCGAGCAGCACGCTGCGCACCGCCGGATGCCGGTGCGCCGCCCGGCCCGCGACCGTGAGCGTCGCGACCACACCGGCGGTCACCACGGCCAGGCCCGTGCGCTGCCCGGTGTTCAGCGACTGCGTGTGGGAGGCGCCCACCAGGGACAGCAGGCCCGCGAGCCCCACCGTCGCCATGACCGCGCCGCGCCAGGCGGCGGCGCCGGCCCGCCGGCCGACGAACAGCGCCGCCATCGGCAGCGCGAACACGATGGTCAGGGCGCCCAGCGGCTGGACCAGGCTGAGCGGGCCGCAGGCCAGGGCCACCACGTGCAGCAGTCCGCCGAGACCGTTCAGCACCAGCGCCGCCCACCAGGCGGGCCGGCGCAGGGGCGCGTACTGCTCGCCGGGGAAGGACACCGCGACCCGCTCCTGGACGATCGCACCACCGGCGTAGGCGACGGCGGACACGGACGACAGCAGCACGGACAGCGCGAGGGCGCTCATGAGCTGCACCTCCGCGTGGGGCTGGGGCGGCGACCCCGGCGCGACGAACGGTCGGCTTCCATGGTTGACCACCCTGCCGTGCCGATCGCCTCCCGTCGTCGTCCCTGAGCAGTCAATAGGTCCTACTGCCGATGGAGTACGTCCCGCCCGCCGTCCTCCCCTGGGTGGGCGACACGGGACGGCGGAGCCCCTGCCGGAACCCCTTGCGCACCCCTCGACGGGCCTTGGTACTACTGCTTCCCGTGAACCTCGCCCCCGGCCTCGCCGCACTGAACGACCTCGGCGGCTTCTTCGTCCTGCGCACGGGCGCCCCGCCGCACCGGGCGCTGCCCACCCTCGCCCAGGCCTACGCCGATCCCGCCAACGACCCCACAACCGACCTCGCCACCGACCCCGACGGGCATCCCCTAGGGGTACGCGTCCGCCGGGTCGCCGACGGGATCGGCGCCCCCGAAGCCCGGGTCGCCGCCTCGGTCGCGCACCAGGCGCTCGCCGCCCGGCTGTGGTCGGCGGCGCTCGGCTGCGCCGTGCTGTACGGGCGGCTCCCCGACCTGGACGCCCGCCTGATCCGCTGGGACCCCGCCGGCAGCGCCCCGGACGACCTCTGGCTCACCGAGGTGCGCGCCCGCCCGGCGGACCCGGAGACGGTCGCGGACGTCGTCCTGCACGGGCACCTCGAACCCCTGGCGGTCGCCCTGCGTGCCCGGTACCGCCTCGCGCCGGGGCTGCTGCGGGGCAACGCGGCCTCCGCGCTGGCGGCCGCGGCCCGCCTGCTGGAGAACCGGGCGCGCGACACCGGCCGTACCGAGGTCGGCGACCACGCCCGGGAACTGACCGCACGGCTCCTCGCCCATCCCCTCCTCGACGGGGCCGGCACGCTCACCGGCCCCGGCCCCCGCCCCGGCTTCCGGCGGCGCAGCTGCTGCCTCTACTACCGCGTCCCCGGCGGCGGACTCTGCGGGGATTGCTGCTTCACCCGGGTGCCGGGCTCTTCCCCACGGGCCACATCTGAGTGACCATGAAGGCGACCGGCCGCTTCGGACCAGGGGGTTGCGGGTGCGCGTGGGACTGCTGACCCGGGAGTACCCACCGGACGTGTACGGCGGTGCGGGCGTCCACGTCGAGTTCCTCGCGCGGGAGCTCAGGCCGCTGGTGGACCTGGAGGTGCACTGCTGGGGCGAGGGCCGCGCCGACGGCGTCGTACGCCACCGCCCCTGGTCCGCGCTGGACGGCGCCAACGACGCGCTGCGCACCTTCTCCGTGGACCTCGCCATGGCCGCCGCGCTCCAGGGCCGCGAACTCGTCCACTCCCACACCTGGTACGCCAACCTCGCCGGGCACCTCGGCAAACTCCTGTACGGCGTGCCGCACGTGATGACCGCGCACTCCCTGGAGCCCCTGCGCCCCTGGAAGGCCGAACAGCTCGGCGGCGGCTACGCCCTGTCCGGCTGGGCCGAGCGCACCGCGATCGAGTCCGCCGACGCGGTCGTTGCGGTCTCCGGCGCCATGCGCGAGGACATCCTCGGCTGCTACCCGGCGCTCGACCCGGCCCGGGTGCACGTCATCCACAACGGCATCGACACCGGCCTGTACCGGCCGGACCACGGCACCGCCGCCCTCGACCGCGTCGGCCTCGACCCGGACCGCCCGTACGTGCTGTTCGTCGGCCGCATCACCCGGCAGAAAGGCGTGCCCCACCTACTGCGGGCGGTACGGGCCATCGACCCCGCCGCGCAGGTGGTGCTGTGCGCGGGGGCGCCCGACACTCCGGAGATCGACCGGGAGTTCCGGGACCTGTACCAGGAGCTGAGCCTGACCCGCGACGGCGTGCACTGGATTCCGCGGATGCTGCCGCGCCCGGACGTGATCCAGCTCCTCACCCATGCCGCCGTCTTCGTCTGCCCCTCGGTCTACGAGCCGTTGGGCATCGTCAACCTGGAGGCGATGGCGTGCGGCACTCCCGTCGTGGCCTCCAGGGTCGGCGGGATCCCCGAGGTGGTCGAGGACGGCGGGACGGGGGTACTCGTGCCCGTGGACGACGATTTCGAGACCGGGCTCGCCCGCGCCCTCGACTCGGTGCTCGCGGACCGGGACGGCGCCCGCCGCATGGGCGAGGCCGGAAGGCGGCGCGTGGTGGAGGAGTTCGGCTGGGACGTGGTCGCCCGGCGCACCGTGCGGCTCTACGAGGAGATCCTCGAACAGGCTTAGGGCTCAGTCCCTCCTGCTCAGGGGCAGGAGGCAGGCAACCGGGTGAGGGGAGCGACCATGCGTCGTGGTGGACCTTCGGTCCTCGGGATCGTCCTCGCGGGCGGAGAGGGCAAACGGCTGATGCCCCTGACCGCGGACCGCGCCAAACCCGCGGTCACCTTCGGCGGCACCTACCGGCTCGTCGACTTCGTCCTGTCCAACCTCGTCAACGGCGACATCCTGCGCATCTGCGTGCTGACCCAGTACAAGTCGCACTCGCTGGACCGGCACATCACCACCACGTGGCGGATGTCCAGCCTGCTCGGCAACTACATCACCCCGGTCCCCGCGCAACAGCGGCTCGGACCCCGCTGGTACCTGGGCAGCGCCGACGCGATCCTTCAGTCGCTCAACCTGATCCACGACGAACAGCCCGACTACGTCGCGGTGTTCGGCGCCGACCACGTCTACCGCATGGACCCGCGGCAGATGCTCCAGCAGCACATCGAGGGCGGCGCGGGAGTGACGGTCGCGGGCATCCGGGTGCCGCGCGCCGAGTCGTCGTCGTTCGGGGTGATCACCCCCGGTTCGGACGGGCAGACCGTGCAGCGCTTCCTGGAGAAGCCCGCCGAACCTCCGGGGCTGCCCGACGACCCGGAGTGCGTCTTCGCCTCCATGGGCAACTACGTCTTCTCCACCAAGGTGCTGATCGAGGCGCTCCAGCGGGACGCGGAGGACGACCGGTCGGTGCACGACATGGGTGGCTCGATCCTGCCCCAGCTCACCGACCGCGGCGAGGCGCAGCTGTACGACTTCGGCGCCAACCACGTGCCCGGCGAGACCAGCCGTGACCAGGGCTACTGGCGGGACGTCGGCACGCTCGACGCGTACTACGACGCCCATATGGACCTGATCGCCGAGCGCCCGGCGTTCAACCTCTACAACCGCGACTGGCCGATCTACACCCACTCGGGTCAGCTCTCACCCGCCCGGTTCAACGCGGGAGGGATCGCCGGCGAGTCGATCATCAGCGCCGGCTGCCTGATCCGCGGGCAGGTCACCCGCTCCGTGCTGTCGCCGGGTGTCCGGGTCGACCCGGGCGCGGTCGTCCAGGGCTCGGTGCTGCACGACAACGTCCGGGTGGGCCGTGGCGCCATCGTGCGCGGCGCGGTCCTGGACAAGAACGTCGAGGTGCCGCCCGGAGCGACGATCGGCGTCAATCCCGAGAGGGACGCCGAGCTGTACACCGTCTCCCAGGGCGGTGTGATCGCCCTCGGCAAGGGACAGCGCGTCCCGTAGCCCGGCGGGCGTCCGCGACGAGTCCGACGGTCCGACGATCTACGGCCGCAGGGTTTCTCAAGTCCGGCGCGGCGCGGTCCCGGGGCGCGCACGAGGCGCTGATCCGCGACGCGTCGCGCGCGACACCCGCCGGTTGCCGGGCTGACGGGCCTTCAGACCCGATCATGCAGGCAGTGACGTCTCCTTCGGAGGTCTTCCTGCATGAGATGGACCCGGCGCCTGCGCCTGTGCGCGGCGGGGGCGGTGGCAGCGTCCGCGCTGACCGCCGCTCCCGCCGCCGCACCGGCCGCCGAAGCGCGCGACGCTGGAGCACGCCCTGTCGGACGCGATGCTCGCCCGGATGGCCCGTGCTCTCGGCCACCACGGGGACGCCGCGCGGTACGCCGCCCGCTCCCGCGGCTACCGCGCGCTGTTCGACCCTGCCACCGGCTTCCTCCGCGCCCGCGACGCCTCCGGCGCCTTCAACGGACGGCGGACCCGGCCCGAAGCGCGGGGTTCCACGAGGGCACGTCCTGGCAGTACCAGTGGCTGGTGCCGCAGGACCTGCCGGGCCTGGTGCGCCTGATCGGCGGCCGGCGCGCCGCCAACGAGCGGCTCGACGCGTTCTTCGCCTACGCCGACCTGCTGAAGGACCCGGAGCGCACCGTCCGCGAGACATGGGTGAGCGGGCCGTACGCCTACTACGGCACCGACAAGTACAACCCGATGAACGAGCCGGACCTCGGCGCGCCGTACACCTACCTGTCGACGGGGCAGCCGTGGAAGACCACCGACGTGGTGCACGCCGCGCTGACCCTGTTCACCGACGAGCCGGCCGGGCTGAGCGGGAACGACGACCTGGGCACCATGTCCGCCTGGAACGTGCTGGCCTCCATCGGCCTGTTCCCCATCCAGCCGGGCCACCCCACCTGGGGCCTGTCCACGCCCGTCTTCGAACGCGTCGACCTGCGCCTGGACCGCGGCTTCCACCCGGGCGGCGGCCTCACCATCACGGCGCCGGGCACCTCGCGGGAGGACCGCTACATCCAGTCCGTCCGGGCCGGCGCAGTGCCGCACGACCGGACGTATCTGACCACCCGCGCCCTGCGGTCGCTCGGCACCCTCAGCTGCACCGTGGGACCGCGGCCCTCGGCGTGGGGCACGTCCGCGCAGGCCGCGCCGCCCGCGCTGCGGTGACACCCGCGGCGGGCCCGAAGTGACCACAAAGGCCCCATGTGTCCCACCGCTTTCTCCCAGGGTCGCACTTAATCTGTTGTTAACTGAGCGTAGCTTGATCGTACTTGACTGTAATCAGTCGAGCGCGGTTGACTGCTAAGACACCCACCGCCGATGCGAGGCAAGCCATTGACTCCCGACCTGCTCGCTCCCCTCGACCTGGCGTTCTGGAACATCGAGTCCGCCGACCACCCCATGCACCTCGGAGCCCTCGGGGTCTTCTCCGCGCACTCGCCGACCGCCGGAGCCCACGCGGCCGACCTGCTCGCCGCCCGCGCGGCCGGCGTGCCCGGCCTGCGCATGCGCATCCGGGACGTGTGGCGGCCGCTCGACCTGCGCCGGCCACTCGCCCAGGCGCTGCGTCCTCCGCTCGGCTTCGGCGGCGCGGCCCGCGAGCCCGACCCCGGTTTCGACCCGCTCAACCACGTCCGGCTGCACGCCCCGGCCGCGGACTTCCACGCCGAGGCGGGCCGGCTCATGCAGCGCCCGCTGGCGCGCAACCGCCCGCCGTGGGAGGCACACGTGCTGCCGGGCGAGGACGGCGTCTCCTTCGCCGTGCTGTTCAAGTTCCACCACGCCCTCGCGGACGGCCTGCGCGCCCTGACCCTCGCCGCGGCCGTCCTGGACCCCATGGACATGCCCACCCCGCGGCCCCACCGGGCCGCGCCCGCACGCGGTCCGCTGCCCGACGTCCGCAAGCTGCCCGAGGCGCTGCGCGGCGCCCTGTCCGACGTGGGCCGCGCCCTGGACATCGGCGCGTCGGTCGCCCGCTCGTCCCTCGCCACACGTTCCACCCCGGCGCTCACCGCCGAGCCCACCGGAACCCGCCGCACCGCCGGCGCGGTCGTCGACATCGACGACGTGCACCTGGTCCGCAAGGCCGTGGGCGGCACCGTCAACGACGTACTGATCGCGGTCGTCGCCGGCGCCCTGCGGCGCTGGCTCGACGAGCGGGGCGAGGGCACCGAGGGGGTCGCGCCCCGCGCCCTGATCCCGGTGTCCAGGCGCCGCCCGCGCAGCGCCCACCCGCAGGGCAACCGGCTCTCCGGCTACCTGATGGAACTCCCCGTCTGCGACCCGGACCCGCTGCGCCGCCTCGGCGCCGTCCGCACCGCGATGGACCGCAACAAGGACGCCGGACCCAACCGGGGCGCGGGCGCCGTCGCGCTGCTCGCCGACCACGTGCCCGCCCTCGGCCACCGGCTGGGCGGACCGCTGGTGGCCCAGGCCGCCCGGCTGTGGTTCGACATCCTGGTCACCAGCGTGCCGCTGCCCGGCATCGGCCTGAAGCTCGGCGGCCACCCGCTGACCGAGGTCTACCCCTTCGCGCCGCTGGCCCGCGGGCAGTCCCTGGCCGTCGCGGTCTCCACCTACCGCGGCCAGGTCCACTACGGGCTCGTCGCCGACGCCAAGGCCGTGCCCGACCTGAACCGGCTCGCCCGCGCCGTGTCCGAGGAGGTGGAGACCCTGATCACGGTCTGCGGGCCCTGATCACCGTGGTTTGGCCCAGCGGCCCGGTGCTGCCGTAAAATCCCCGGTTCGAAAGCGGGCGCGAGTCGGAGCGCCGCACGGGTGATCAGGGAACGGCAGCGCGATGACGGTGACAGACGACGGCTCGACGGCCACGGACGAAGTGGTGTACGGGCCCGGTATCGACCCCGAACGCCTCGCCGTGTGCCTCAGCGTGCTCAAGGAGCTCGACGGGATCGAGGTGGACCACCCGGACGCCATCGCCGTGCGTCGGGCCACCTCGCACATCTACCGCACGGTCAAGCAGCGCCGCCGCCAGGAGCGCCGGGCCGCCAAGACCGCGAACGACAAGGCGGTCACGGAGGCCACGGCCACCGGCTCCGCGCAGCGCATCGACGACGAGACCGAGGGCATCCTGCCCTCGTCCACGACTCGGGCGGGGCAGATCGCGGGCATACTCCAGCGCCCGCGCTCCTGCTACGTCTGCAAGACCCGCTACGTCGAGGTCGACTACTTCTACCACCAGCTCTGCCCGCGGTGCGCCATGGAGAACCGCGTCCGCAGGGACGCCCGCGCCGACCTCACGGGCAAGCGCGCCCTGCTCACCGGCGGCCGCGCCAAGATCGGCATGTACATCGCTCTGCGGCTGCTGCGTGACGGCGCGCACACCACGATCACGACCCGTTTCCCCACTGACGCCATCCGCCGCTTCAAGGCCCAGCCCGACAGCGACGAGTGGATCCACCGGCTGAAGATCGTCGGCATCGACCTGCGCGACCCGGCCCAGGTGGTGGCCCTCGCCGACTCGGTCGCGGCCGAGGGACCGCTGGACATCCTGATCAACAACGCCGCCCAGACCGTGCGGCGCTCCCCGCAGGCCTACAGCGAGCTGGTCGCCGCCGAGTCGGCCCCGCTGCCGGCCGGAGAGCTGCCCGCGGCCGAGGTGATCGGCACGTTCGGCTCGGGAGCGGTCGCCGAGCTGCCGGTGGCGGGCGGCGGCGCGCTCACCGCCCAGGACGTCACCGACCTGGCCCTGGTCTCCGGCTCGGCGTCCCTGGAGCGGATCGCGGCCGGCACGGCCATCGACGCAGGCGGGCTGGTGCCCGACCTGCACGACACCAACAGCTGGATCCAGGCGGTGGAGGACGTCACGCCGGTGGAGCTGCTGGAGGTCCAGCTGTGCAACTCGACGGCGCCCTTCATCCTGATCAGCCGTCTGCGCCCGGCGATGGCGGCCGCCGCTGCCCGCCGCACCTACATCGTGAACGTCTCCGCGATGGAGGGCGTGTTCAACCGCGGCTACAAGGGCGCCGGCCACCCGCACACCAACATGGCCAAGGCCGCCCTGAACATGCTCACGCGCACCAGCGCCGAGGAGATGTTCGAGAAGGACCGCATCCTGATGACGGCCGTCGACACCGGCTGGATCACCGACGAGCGCCCGCACCCCGACAAGGTCCGCCTCGCCGAGGCCGGCTTCCACGCCCCGCTCGACCTGGTGGACGGCGCCGCCCGCGTCTACGACCCGATCGTCCGCGGCGAGGCGGGCGAGGACCTGTACGGCGTCTTTCTCAAGGACTACGCGCCGGGCAAGTGGTGAACCGCTGACCGGGACGGCCCTCCGGTTGTTCGGCCGGGCCCGTCCGACACCGTGTCAGTCCACGGTCCGCAGCCGGAAGTTGCCCGCCGCGACCAGCTCCAGGACCGTGCGCCAGTCCTCCAGGACACCGGCGTCGAAGCCGGCGGTGCGGGCCTCCTCGGCCGCTTGGCGCAGCGACAGCGCGTCATCCTCGGGCAGGCGGCCGTCGGCGGGCGCCGCATGCCACCGTACGAGGCGGGAGACGCGCCCGCCGAGCAGCGCGCGCACCGCGTCCGCCGCCGGGTCGCCCGCACCGGCCCCGCCGCCCGGTCGCAACAGCCGGCCGATGCCGTGGACCAGGCCCGCCACCTGGAGCTCCTTGTCGGCCGGGTGGCGCCGGCGCAGCAGGGCGGCCGTGCGCAGCGCGTGGGCGCGGGCATCGGGCGGGCAGGCGTACAGCAGGTCCATGAGCTCCTCGGCGCTGCGCAGCTCCATGCGTCGGTCCTCCCGCGAGAAAGCCGTCGTGGTGGGTCAGCAGATCATGGCGAGCTTGCGGCGGGGCCAACGGAACCTGAACGGTCCCACGGGTGCGCCGGGTAGCCCCCAGGGATGAATCCCGCCCGGCACATGATGCGACAAATCACCCTGTAAGTGGTCCAATCAACACGCGCGACGTCAGATAGTTACCTGCTCTTTGCAGCCCCATCGAGCGGGGGGCCGCTCATTTGGTTAATCTGGGGTGGACGGACAGCGACTAGGGGTTCCATCCACACCCATGGTCCGTCCCGGGGCAAGCCGGTGCACCACGGCCTGCTCGCACCTCAGTTGCCGACGCCACCGCGTCCGAGATGCCTAAGACCAGACCCGAGCGGGCTTCGGGCGGCGCGGTGCCGACCGGCCGTATGCCCCGAGGGTGACCGACACATAAGGAGTGCGCGGTGACACCGGAGAAGACGAATCGCGAGCAGCGCCCCAACGAACGCACGGAGCGCGCGGGCCGGCGGCCCGCAGACCTGGGCAGCCTCGACGTGTGGGCCCGCTCGGCCCCGATCCGCCTGGCGGGCTACGAGGACGACCTGGCCGAGCCGCACATCCTGCCCAGCGTGGACTGACCCGGCGGGATCCCGTCGCGATCGCCGACCGCATGGGCGTGCCAGACTCACGCCCATGCAGATCTGAGAGGCCACGGCCGAGGACTGGCCGCGGATCTGGCCCTTCTGGCACCGGATCGTCGCCGCCGCCGAGACCTACGCCTGGGACCCGGACACCTCCGAGGAGGATGCCCGGGCGCTGTGGATGGGCCCCGCCAAACGCGTGTACGTCGCCGAGGGCGACACCGGGGCGGCCGTCGGCTCCGCCTACGTCACCCCCAACTACGGCGGTCCCGCCGCCCGTGTCGCCAACGCGGGCTTCATGGCCGACCCCGACCGGGCCGGCCGGGCGTCGGCCGCGCCTTGGCCGAGCACGTCCTGGAGGCCGCGACGGCCGCCGGCACCTTCAGCGCGGTCTCTCGGCGCGGACGGTGCAAAAGGCGCCGACGCGGCGTCGAGCCGCTCGATCCGGGCGAGGTGCTCGGCCACCATCTCGCGGGGCGTGGCCCGCTCCTCGAGTACGGCCGCGGCGATCTCGGCGGCACCTGCGGCCGGCCCAGCTGGTCACCAGCTGGTCACGGGCGCTCCTCGGAAGGGGGCGGGCGGTTTCGTACTCGCGAGTGCGTAGGGAGAACTGTGCCCGGCGGCGGGTACCACGTCGAGAGGTGGCCCGTCGCGGAAAGGCCGGTGCAGCGGCGTGTGCGGCTCGTCCGAGTGGGTCTAAGGTCGAAGGCAGAGGACGCGTACGAGGGGAACCGGTCGGCGATGGCACAGGACGAGGCCGTGATCGGCTGCACGGGGGAGCTTCTCATCGGAACGCGCGGTTCCGCCGGTCCGGGCGAGATCCTGGTGCGGGTCAGAGGCGGTTCCGAGACCTTCCTCGCCTGGTCGCAGGAACCGCTGCCGATCGGTGCGACGGTGCTCGTGGTCGAATCACGCGGATGCCGTGAGGTCGACGTCATCGCGTGGGGCGACCCCTTGGAGTGTTTGCGGGACGATCCTGTCGATCCGGGCTGATCCGGACTAAGGAGGACAGGCCATGTTCGGTTACCGCGTTCCCGCCCCCGACGAGGCGATGCTGGTCTCAGGAGGCAGGCGGGGACTGGGGGGCGCGCCGTTCCGGGTGGTGACGGGACACGGCAAGTTCGTGCTCCCCGTCCTCCGCAAGGTCCGCTTCCTCACCCTGTCGATGTGCGAGTCCGAGGTCGTCGAGACCTGCGTCACCAGGCAGGGCATCGCGCTGCACGTGCGCGCCGTCATCGCCTTCAAGGTCGGCAACGACACCGAGAGCATCATCAACGCGGGCCAGCGGTTCCTCTCCGACCAGGACCAGATGTCGGTCCTGACCGGACGGATCTTCGCCGGACACCTGCGGGCCATCATCGGCTCGATGACGGTCGAGGAGATCGTCACCGAACGGCAGAAGCTCGCCGCCGAGGTGCTGGACACCTCGAAGACCGAGATGGCGAAGATCGGCCTGATCGTGGACTCGCTGCAGATCCAGTCGATCGACGACGGGGACACCGGCTACATCGACGCGATGTCCGCACCGCACAAGGCGGCCATCCGGCGGCAGGCCCAGATCGCCCAGGCCCAGGCCAACCAGGCCGCCGCCCAGGCGGAGCAGGAGGCGGCGCGCAAGCAGGCCGAATACGCCCGGCAGACCGCCGTGGTGAAGGCGGAGTACTCGGCCGAGGTGGACCGGGCCCAGGCACGGGCGGCCCAGGCCGGCCCGCTGGCGCAGGCCCACGCCCGGCAGGAGGTGCTCGACGCCCAGACCGAAATGGCTCAGCGGCAGGCCAGGCTGCGCCAGCAGGAGCTGGTGGCCGAGATCGTGAAGCCCGCCGAGGCCGAGGCCGAGCGTGTCAGGGTCCTCGCGGCCGCGGAGGCGCAGCGGATGAAGATCCAGGCCGAGGCGGCGTCGTCGTACGACCGTGTCGCCCTGGACCGGATGCTGATCGACCAGCTGCCGCTGATCGTGAAGGAGGCGGCGGGAGGCCTCTCCGGGGCCAACGTCAACGTCCTGAACGGCGCCGACGGACTCGGCGAGATCGCGGCCGGTCTGGTCGCCCAGGGCCTGACGATCCTGGACTCTGTCCGGCAGAACCTGAACGGCCACGGCGACCGGAAGTCCGGCGGCGGCCGCCCCGAGCAGGGCGACGGCCGGCTCGAACTGCGGGGCCCGAGCGCGCCGCAGCCGGATGCCGAGGGAGACGAGCCGGGCGAGGGCACGGCAGACGGGGAACGGCCGGGCCCCCGCACCCACTGATGTCCGCGCCGGGCCCGAACCGCCGCCCGCCCACCCCACGGAGCCTCCCTCATGCATGACGACCGCAGCCTGGTGGAGGCCCGCCTCCGGCGTGTGCTCGACGAGCGCATCCGTCCCGCCGTCCATCCGGAGTCCGTCCCGCTGGAGGTGGCGGTGTGGCACGCGCCCGGCGAGCCCGTGCCGGTCGCCGACGGGCTCGCCGCCGAGCCCGAGCCGATCGAGGTGGGCACCCGGTGGGGTGCGCCGTGGGGCACCAGCTGGTTCCGGGTGACCGGCACCGTGCCCGAGGCATGGGCCGGGAGAACCGTCGAAGCGCTGCTCGACCTCGGCTTCGACGAGAACATGCCCGGCTTCCAGTGCGAGGGCCTGGTCTACCGGCCGGACGGCACCCCGGTGAAAGGGCTCAACCCGCGCACCCAGTGGGTCCGCGTCGGCGCCCCCGCCCTGGGCGGCGAGGAGGTGCGCCTGCACATCGAGGCCGCCTCCAACCCCGTCGTCCCCGGTTTCCTGCCCACCCCGCTCGGCGACCCGGAGACGGCGGGCGACGAGCCGCAGTACACGCTCACGCGCATGGACCTCGCCGTGTTCGACGACAGCGTGTGGCAGCTGGTCATCGACCTGGAGGTGCTGGGCGAGCTGATGGCCGAGCTGCCAATCGACTCGCAGCGCCGCTGGGAGATCCTGCGCGCGGTGGACAGGGCGCTCGACGCGGTGGACCTCCAGGACGTGAACGGCACGGCGGAGCGGGCCCGTGCCCGGCTCACCGAGGTGCTGGCCGCGCCCGCCGTCGCCTCCGCGCACCGGATCAGCGCGGTCGGGCACGCCCACATCGACTCGGCGTGGCTGTGGCCGCTGCGCGAGACCGTGCGCAAGGTGGCCCGCACCGCGTCCAACATGACCGCGCTGCTCGAGGAGGAGCCGGAGTTCGTCTTCGCCATGTCCCAGGCCCAGCAGTGGGCGTGGCTCAAGGAGCGGCGGCCCGAGGTGTGGGCGCGGGTGAAGAAGGCCGTGGCGGACGGGCGGTTCGTGCCGGCCGGCGGCATGTGGGTGGAGTCCGACACCAACATGCCCGGCTCGGAGGCGATGGCCCGGCAGTTCGTGCACGGCAAGCGGTTCTTCCTCGACGAGTTCGGCATCGAGAACGACGAGGCCTGGCTGCCCGACACCTTCGGCTTCGCCGCCGGCCTGCCGCAGATCATCAGGGCAGCGGGCTCCACCCGGCTGCTCACGCAGAAGATCTCCTGGTCACGCACGAACGCGTTTCCGCACCACACCTTCTGGTGGGAGGGCATCGACGGCACGCGGATCTTCACCCACTTCCCGCCCGTCGACACCTACAACTGCTCCATGACCGGCGGCGAGATCGCCCACGCGGCACGCAACTTCAAGGACAAGGGCGCCGCCCGGCACTCCCTCGCCCCCACCGGCTGGGGCGACGGAGGCGGCGGAACCACCCGGGAGATGGTCGCCAAGGCGGCCCGGCTGCGCGACCTCGAGGGCTCGGCGCGGGTGGTGTGGGAGACACCGCGGGCCTTCTTCGACAAGGCGGAGGCCGAGTATCCGCAAGCCCCTGTCTGGGTCGGTGAGTTGTACCTGGAGCTGCATCGCGCCACCCTCACCAGTCAGGCCGCCACGAAGCAGGGCAACAGGCGCAGCGAACACCTGCTGCGGGAGGCGGAGCTGTGGGCGGCGACGGCGGCCGTACGCACCGGGTTCGCCTACCCCTACGAGGAGTTGGACCGGATCTGGAAGACCGTGCTGCTGCACCAGTTCCACGACATCCTGCCCGGCTCCTCCATCGCCTGGGTGCACCGCGAGGCACGGGCCACGTACGAGCGGATCGCCGGGGAGCTGAACCGGATCATCGACTCCGCCCAGCGCGCGCTGGCTGGTGAGGGCACCACACCGCAGGTCTTCAACGCGGCGCCGCACGCGCGGGCGGGCGTCCCGGCAGGCGGCGCCGCCACCCCGGCCACCGGGGGAAGCACGGAGCTGAGGCCCCGCGCGGGCGGCGGCCACGAACTGGACAACGGACTGCTGCGGATCGGGATCGACGACCGGGGTGTGGTCGTCTCGGCGTACGACATCGAGGCCGGCCGCGAGACGATCGCTCCGGGCCGGGCCGCGAACCTCCTCCAACTGCACCCGGACCTCCCGAACATGTGGGACGCCTGGGACGTGGAGGAGTTCTACCGCAACACGGTCGCCGACCTCACGGACGCCGAGTCCGTCACGGCCGGCGAGGACGGCGCCTCTGTGCGGGTCGTACGGTCCTTCGGAGACTCCCGGGTCACCCAGGTGCTGTCGCTTCCGGCGGGTGAGCGGCGGCTGGTGCTGGACACGGAGGTGGACTGGCACGAGACGGAGAAGTTCCTCAAGCTGGCCTTCCCGCTCGACGTGCACGCCGAACGGTACGCGTCGGAGACGCAGTTCGGGCACTTCCACCGGCCCACCCACACCAACACCTCCTGGGACGCGGCCAAGTTCGAGGCCTGCAACCACCGTTTCGTGTACGTCGCCGAGCCCGGCTGGGGCGTCGCCGTCGTCAACGACTCCACGTACGGCCACGACGTGACCCGCACCGTCCGCACCGAAGGCGACCGGGGCACCACCACCACGGTCCGGATGTCCCTGCTGCGCGCCCCCCGCTTCCCCGACCCCGAGACCGACCAGGGCGTGCACCGCTTCCGGCACGCCCTGGTGCCGGGCGCGGACATCGGGGACGCGGTCCGCGAGGGCTGGCGGATCAACGTGCCCGAGCGGCGGCTGACCGGGGGCGGGGACGTGGCTCCCCTGGTGGCGGTGGACGAGGACGCCGTGGTCGTGACGGCGGTGAAACTGGCCGACGACGGCAGCGGTGACGTGGTGGTCCGCTTCCACGAGGCCCACGGCGGCCGGGCGAGGGCGACGCTCACAGCCGGGTTCGAGGTCGCGGACGTGACGGTGACGGACCTGCTGGAGCGGCCCCTGCCCCAGATGGCGGCACCGGAGCGGGACGGCGGCCGGATCGTCCTGCGGCTGCGGCCGTTCGAGCTGGTGACGCTGCGGCTGCGGCGCGTGTGAGGCCCGGAACCGCAGGCGGCGCGGCAGGATCGCGCCGTGCCGCTCGACCGGTGGGGCTGAACGACTTCACGGTGAAGGTGCCCGTGGCTCTCATGACCGTGGCCGTACCGGCCCGGCAACGGGGCCGGGTCACGGCTCCCGGGTGCCGGTGGCCAGCCGGGTCGGCGGCAGGAAGTCCTGCACATAGGTGCGGTCCCAGCAGGCGCCGGTCGCCCGCAGCTGCCGCCAGGTCGTGTAGTGGTAGCGGAAGAGCCGGGCGCGGACGTAGCGCGGGGGCTCGTCGGGCGGGAAGGGGGAGCGGCGCAGCAGCCTGAGGGTGTCTCGGTCGTTCTCCAGGAGCCGCTCCACCATGGCGCCGAACCAGACGCCCGCGTAGGCCGGGGACAGCGCGGCGAACCACATCATCCAGTCCAGGCGCAGATGGTAGGGCGCGAACTGGCGCGGCCAGTGCCGGGGATCACCGGGCTTGCCCCGGAACTCGTACTCCCGCCAGTCCGCGTCCTCGTGCGGCACCTCGTCCAGCGTGCCCTCCACCACCACCTCGTAGCGGACACGGCTGACGCTGCCGAACGCGCCGTAGGTGTTGACCAGGTGCAGCGGGTCGAAGGAGCGGTTCATGACCTGCCGGCGGGAGACCATGTTCACCACCGGGCGGTAGCTCAGGAACACCACCAGCGCGGCCACGGCGAGGACCACGACCTCGTACCACAGCGGCGCGGCCGGCACGGACGGCGCGCTCCCCGGGAAGCGGACCGCCGACAGCGCCAGCACGATCGTGATCCAGTTCAGCCAGGAGAAGTTCCCGGACAGCACCAGCCACAGCTGGGTGACGATCATCAGCGAGGCACCGGCCGTGGCGATGGGCTGCGGAGTGAACAGCAGGAACGGCACGATCAGCTGCGTGACGTGGTTGGCGGCCACCTCCGCCTTGTGCAGGGGCCCGGGCAGGTGGTGGAAGAACCAGCTCAGCGGGCCCGGCATCGGCTGCGTCTCGTGGTGGTAGTGCAGACAGGTCAGCTTCCGCCAGCAGGTGTCGCCGCGCAGCTTGATCAGCCCGGCGCCGAACTCGACGCGGAAGAGGATCCAGCGCAGCAGGAACAGCACGACGACGGGCGGGGCCACCTCGTCGTTGCCGAGGAAGATCGCGAGGAACCCGGTCTCCAGCAGCAGCGACTCCCAGCCGAAGCCGTACCAGGTCTGCCCGACGTTGACGATCGACAGATACAGCGCCCAGGGGACGAGCCACAGCAGCATCCCGGCCCACAAGGGCACCAGCGAGTCCACGCCCGCGACCAGCGCCGCCGACACCGCGCAGCCGGTCCAGGCGACCGTGGCGAAGAGCCGGTCGGAGTAGCGCAGGTGGAACAGGCTCGGCGCCCGGGTGAACGGCACCCGCTCGAGGAAACGGGGGATCGGCAGCATGCCCCGTTCGCCGAGCAGCGCGCGGAACTGGAGGGCCGCCGTCAGGAACGCGACGAGATACACCGCGGCCAGCGCCCGCTGGAAGACCAGCCGGCTCAGCCAGTACTCGGGTGCGGTGAACCAACCCACGGTCGAGCGCTCCTCTCCTCTCGGAAAGTCACGGGCCCCGGCTACCCCACCCCCGGCTCGAAGAATCAGTCAATCCCTGGCAAGGTGTCCCCATGGCTGAACAGGGAGCGCCTGCCCTGTCACTCCCGGAGGACTGGCCCGCCCACCCGGCTCCCATCCTGGCGCTCAACGGCATGGGCACTTTCGACTGGGACCTGGACGCCGGGCTCGTGCACATGGACGCCCAGGCCCACCGGATCTTCGACATCACCCCCGAGGAGAACGACGGCCGTCCGGACACCGTGGGCGAGCGGCTGCTGCGGTCCGAGCGCGAGCGACTGGACTCGCTGGTGGCCCAGGCGATGAAGGAAGGCCGCGAGAACTACGGCACCTACGTCCGCCTGCGCCGACGCGACGGCGGCCTGCGCTGGACTCACGTCCAGGGCCACATCCGCCGCGACGAGACGGGGCGGCCGCGCAGGATCGTCGGGATCATCCGGGACGCCTCCGAGGAACTGGGCGACATAGCCGCCCGCCGGGAGCGGGCCGCCCAGGCCGCGGCCCGGCGCAACCAGACCAACGTCGTGGAGACCGCCACCGCCGCCCTCGCCCACGCGCGCACCGTGCAGGACGTCATCGACGTCGTCAAGGACTCCCACGGGCTGGCCCTCCTCGGTTCCAAGAGCCTGGTGCTCGGCCTGGTCGAGGCCGGCCGCATCCGGCTCGTCGCCGAGGGCCCCGAGGGCTCCTCCGTGCCCGGCACCCGTGTCACCCGGATCGACGAGCCCTACCCGATGAGCGACGCCGTGCGCACCCTCAGCCCCCGCTTCATCGAGTCCCCGCAGGAGTTCGCCGAGCGCTACCCCATCCTGTGGCCGCACATCACCGGACTCGACATCACCTCGGCGGCCTATCTGCCGCTGATCGCCCAGGCCCGCCCGATCGGCGGCGTGGGCCTGCTCTACAGCGACCGGCGGGGCTTCACCCCGGAGGAGCGCAACGTCCTGATCGCCCTCGGCAGCAGCATCGCGCAGAGCCTCCAGCGGGCCATGCTCTACGAGCAGGAGAAGGACCTCGCCCAGGGCCTGCAACAGGCCATGCTGCCGCGCACCATCCCCAGCGTGCCCGGCGCCGACGTCGCCGTCCGCTACCGCTCCGGCTACGCGGGCGGCTCCCTCGGCCGGGACATCGGCGGCGACTGGTACGACCTGATCCCGCTGCCCGGCGGCCGGGTCGGCGCCGTCATCGGCGACGTCCAGGGCCACGACACGCACGCCGCCGCCGTCATGGGCCAGCTCCGCATCGTGCTGCGCGCCTACGCCGCCGAGGGCCACGCCCCGGCCACCGTGATGGCCCGCGCCTCCGTCTTCCTGCACGAACTCGACACCGACCGCTTCGCCACCTGCCTGTACGCGGAGGCCGACCTGTCCACCGGCGTCGTCCAGCTGGTGCGGGCCGGGCACATCGACCCGCTGGTCCGGCAGGACGACGGAAGCTGCCACCGGATCGCCGTCGACGGGGGACTGCCGCTCGGCCTGTCCGCCGAGTTCGGCAGCCTGGACTACCCGGTCGGCACCATGGAGCTCGACCCGGGCCAGTCCCTGGTGCTGTGCACCGACGGCCTGGTCGAACAGCCCGGCGCCGACCTCGACGACGGCTTACGGGCCCTGGCGCGGTCCATCGCCGCCGGACCCGGCGACGTACGGGACCTCGCCGACCGGCTGATCGAGATGGCCGAGGCACGCGGCGGCGACGACGACGTGGCCCTGCTCGTGCTGCGCCGCCAAGTGCCGTCCGAGCGGCAGCCCGTCGGCCGGCTCCAGCAGTACGTGGCCCCCGGCGACCCCGAAGCCCTGACCCGGGCCCGGCACATGATCCGCACGGCGGTGCGGGCCTGGGGCACCCAGGAGGATTCGTACGAGATCGAACTCGTGGCCGACGAACTGGTCACCAACGCCCTGGTGCACACCGAGGGCGCCGCGATCGTCACCCTGCGGGTCCTCAGCGGCCGCGACCGTCGGCTGCGGATCGAGGTCGAGGACTCCTCCAGTGCTCTGCCGCGCCGCCGCGAACCGGGAGAGCACGGTGTCTCCGGCCGGGGACTGCTGCTCGTGGACCGGCTCACCGACGTGTGGGGCGTGGAGGCGCGCGGCGGCGGCAAGTGCGTGTGGTGCGAGTTCGCGGTCCCCGAGGAGAGCTGAGAGCCGAGAGCCGCACCGCATGGCGTACCGGGGCTCCGGTGGCACTCTGGACGTATGCCGGAACTGCCCGAGGTCGAAGCGCTCAAGGACTTCCTGACCGACCACCTGGTCGGCCACGAGATCGTGCGCGTGCTGCCCGTCGCGATCAGCGTGCTGAAGACGTACGACCCCCCGGTCACCGCACTCGAGGGCCGCGAGGTCACCGCGGTGCACCGGCACGGCAAGTTCCTGGACCTGCGCACCGACGGCGGCCCGCACCTCGTCACCCATCTGGCCCGCGGGGGCTGGCTCCAGTGGAAGGACCGCCTGCCCGACGGCGCGCCCCGCCCCGGCAAGGGGCCGCTCGCCCTGCGCGTCGCCCTGGAGACCGGCGCGGGGTTCGACCTCACCGAGGCCGGCACCCAGAAGCGGCTCGCGGTGTACGTCGTACGGGATCCGCAGGAGGTGCCCGGTGTGGCCCGCCTCGGTCCCGACCCGCTGGCCGACGACTTCGACGAGGAGCGGTTCGCCCGGCTGCTCGCGGGGGAGCGGCGCCAGATCAAGGGCGCCCTGCGCGACCAGAGCCTGATCGCGGGTGTCGGCAACGCCTACAGCGACGAGATCCTGCACGCCGCGAAGATGTCACCGTTCAAGCTGGCCGCCTCTCTGACGCCGCGGGAGACGCGCACCCTGTACGAGGCGCTGCGCACCACCCTGACGGAGGCGGTCGCGCGCTCCAGGGGCCTTGCGGCCGGACGGCTGAAGGCGGAGAAGAAGGGCGGCCTGCGCGTGCACGGCCGGACCGGCGAGCCCTGCCCGGTGTGCGGGGACACCATCCGTGAGGTGTCCTTCAGCGACTCCTCGCTCCAGTACTGCCCGACCTGCCAGACGGGCGGGAAACCGCTGGCCGACCGGCGCCTGTCCCGGCTGCTCAAGTGACGGCTCAGCGCGAGTCGAGGGTCGCCAGGGGCCGTCCGCCCGCGGTGCGCACCTCGAAGCGGGCGATCTGGCCGGGATGCATCGTCGTGCCGCCCGCCACCGTACTGGTCCCCGCGTCGTGCGGGGGGACGCTCCAGGTGGTCACGGTCTGCTCCGAGCCGTCGCGGCCGACCACGACGAGCCGGCAGGAATGGGGGCCCGCCCCGTCCTCGACCCGCACCTCCACATCGCTGCCCCAGTCCCGGTCGGCGGCCCTGACCTCGGCCCACACCCCCGTGGTCGCGTCGGTCGCCGTGTACCGGGCGGGCCCGTCGTGGTGTCCGGCGACGGCGGCGACCGCGGGTCCGCACACGGCGAGCACCACCGAGGCGGCCAGACCGTAGAGGGCGCGCCGGCGTCCGGCCCGGCGCCGCCGCGCCACCTCGCCGACCAGCCGGTCCAGCAGCGCGGCGCCGGGCCGGGGCATGGGGTGCACGTAGCGCCGCGTGGCCCGCCGGTACAGCATCAGCTGCCGCGCCGTGGGTCCGAACTCGCTGACGTGCGCCGCGCAGCGAGGGCACTCCATGAGGTGGTCCTCGAAGCGGAAGGCATCCGCCTCGTCCAGCATGCCGAGCGCGTACGCGCCGGCATCGCGATGCCGTTCCAGGGACCTCATGCCGAATCCTCGTGCCTGTCAGTGCGGGTGGGGTTACTCCTTGCTGCCACCCGTACGCACCCGGCACCGGAATCACTCAGCCATGTCCCGAATCGTAATCAAGACGTTCGCAGCGGCCGGTCCCGCGGATTGGCCGGAATCCAAAAGGCCGGAATCTAGAAAAGGTGGATGGCCAGGTGCCCGAGGGGCAGTCCGAGCTGCCAGGCGGGCGTCCACACCTTCGGCCCCTCGTCCTCGCCGACCACGCCCGCGCCGCCCGGCACCGCGTCCAGATCGGGCGCGAGCAGCTCGGTCTCCTCCAGCCAGCGCCAGGCCGCCTCGGCCAGCGCCAGGTCCGGCGAGGGCACCCCGCCGGCCTCCGCCTCGGCCGCCAGGCCGGCCATCCGCTCGCACACCCAGTCCTGCCACGGCTGGTCGTACGCGGTCAGCGACAGCCAGGTCTCCAGCTGGGAGACCACCCGGACACGGGAGAGCTCGCCGCCGGTGTCGGAGAGGAAGACGGTGAGTGCCAGCGCGTCCCGCCCGGCGCGGAACTCGAACGACGTCGGCGGCATCAGATCGCCGGTGCGCAGCAGTTCGTCGGCGATGTACTCGGCGTACAACCAGGCCATGGGGACGGCCAGTTCGCCGCCGCCCGGGCCGTCAGTGCTCTCGTGACCTCTGTGCAGCATCCCTTCCTGCCTTCCTCCGGTGCGCGCTCCTCGCCCGACCCCGGGTCCCGGGGGCCCGCCCCGTCGGAACACGGATGAGGACAGCCGATTACTCAACGGTGGTCCACGGCAAGGCGCTTTACGGAGGTTTGACTCGGCAGTCGGTTTCACCGCAGGTCGGCCGCGTATCCCGGAAGCATCCGGCGCAGGGCGCGCAGCGCGTAGTACGCGCGGGACTTCACGGTACCGGGCGGGATCCCCAGGGTCCGGGCGGCCTCCGCCACACTGGCCCCCCGGAAGTACACCAGCACCAGGACTTCACGGTGCTCGGGAGTGAGTGTCTTCACAGCCTCCCGGACGTCGAGCGTCGCGGCGGACCGCTCGGCGTGGTCGGCGATGACCCGCGCGTTCTCCAGGTCCGCGTCCCCGACCTCCGGCGGCCGGGCCTGACGGGCGCGGCGCGCGTCGATGGCGAGCCGGCGCGCCACGGTCAGCAGCCACGGCCGCACCGAGTCGAAGGCGTCGGCGCGCAGCGCCTCGGGGTGCTGCCAGGCGCGTACGAGCGTCTCCTGGAGCAGGTCCTCGGCGCGCTGGCGGTCGCCGTCGCACAGACGCAGCAGCAGTGCGAAGAGCGGTCGGCCGTGCTCGCGTTGCAATGCGGCGAGCTCGTGCTCGGCGGTCGTCGTCCCGTGCGGGAGGGTGGTTCCGGCCGTCATGGCCGTATGGCATCGCAGGGGACCGCACGGGGACAGGGCGCGCACACCGCTGTGCGACGGACGGTCGATCGCGTCGACGAACGGTACGACGAACGGTCCGTCAGGCCCCTTGCCACACACGGACGGGCTAACGAAGGGCCGATACCGTTTGCGAAAGCCGTCAGATTCGTACCCATTTGTCTGTCCATACGACCGCCATGGGGTGAACTGATGATCGCACGCAGACAGCAGGTGTCCCTGGTCGTGACGGCCCTCCTCGCCGCGGCCGCCGCCTGCCAGGCCCACCAACGGGAAGACCAGCACACTCCGCCCGGACGGGCCGCCCCGGCCGCCCCGAACGCCGCGACCGCGCCCGGCGCGTTCACACTCGTCGCCTCCGGCGGCATCCTGCCGGACGCCTCGGTACTGGAGCGGTCCGCCTTCGACGCGGGCGGCGCGGGCCACGATTTCCGGCCGATGCTCGAAGGCGTCAAGGACATCGTCTCCCGGGCCGACCTGGCGCTGTGTCACCTGGGCACCGTCTTCGGCGCGAGCCCGCCCTACACCGGCGCGCCCGACTACAAGTCCCCGCCCGAACTGGCGCCGTCCCTCGCCGCGGCGGGCTACGACAGCTGCTCCACCGCCTCCGAGCACGCGCTGGACGACGGCGCCGACGGCGTCAGGCGCACCCTGGACGCCCTCGACGAGGCCGGGCTGCGGCACGCCGGTTCGGCGCGCGGCGAGGTCGAGGCGCGCGGCACACTCCTCCAGGCCGGGCGCACCGTGGTCGCCCATCTCGCCTACACCGACGGCACGAACGACGACCTCCCGCCCGATCAGCCGTGGGCCGTCCGGGTGATCGACGAGAAGCGGATCGTCGAGGACGCCAGAGCCGCCCGCCAGGCGGGTGCGGAGGTCGTGGTCGTGTCCCTGGACTGGGGCCAGGCGTGGCAGGACGCGCCCGACGCGCAGCAACTGGACCTCGCCCGGAAGCTGACCGCCTCACACGCCGGCGGCCGGCCCGACGTCGACCTGATCCTCGGCAGCCACGCCCACGTCCCGCAGGCCTACGAGAAGGTCAACGGCACCTGGGTGGTCTACGGCCTCGGTGACCAGATCGCCGGTGCGGCGACCGACGACAGCGGCCGGCCGAACCCGCGTGCCAACCAGAGCACGCTCGCCCGCTTCACCTTCTCCCCGCCCGCCCGGCCGGGCGGACGCTGGGAGGTGGCCCGGGCCGAGTTCGTGCCCGAGGTCTTCGACCTCGACGCCGGCCGCGTGGTGAACCTGGGCAAGGCCATCGCCCGGGGCGCCGACCTCCAGGGCGTGCGCGACCGGATCCGCACCGCGGTGCTCAGCCGGGGAGCGGCGAAGGACGGGCTCGTCATGGGGGAGTGAGGCCGGTCAGTCGACGTCCACGTGCTCGAAGAGGTCGAGCATCTCCCCGAGCACGCGCAGGCACGCCCGTACCTCGGACTCCGTCAGATCGCCCCCGACCCGGCGCAGCAGCAGGTGCTCACGGTCCAGCGCCGCGGTGATCGCCGCCCGGCCCGCGTCCGTGAGCCGGATCAGCGACGAGCGCTGGTGCGCCGGGTTCGGGACGCTCCGCACCAGGCCGCGGGCCGCCGCGTCGTTCACCATGCGCTGCACGAACTGGCGGCTGATCGCCTGCGCGCGTCCCATCTGCGGGACGGTCATCGGGCCGTGCTTGTGGAGCAGGTCGAGCACGGCCCGTACGCCGACGGACAGCCCCTCGACGGCCTCGCCCTGCTCGACCTTGCGCTGCACCCGCCGGTACAGCGGGCCCACCAGGTCGAACACCTCGGTGAGGCGGTGGCCGAGTTCGTCCGGCGGGAGGGGAGCGTCGGGGCTGTCCTCGATCTCGCTGTCCATGTCGCTCATCGCCCCATCATGACACCTGGGTTGCCAAACACCTTGCGGAATGACACCCTGGTTGTCATGAATGCTGCTGCGGATCTGCGTTTCCTCCCTTCCTCCGACGGCGACCTCGCCTACCTCGACACCGGCAGCGGGGACCCGGTGGTCCTGCTGCACTCCGGCTGGGTCGACCACCGCGTCCTCGACGCCCAGACCTCGGCCCTCGCCGCCGAGTTCCGGGTCCTCGCCCCGGACGTACGCGGCCACGGTTTCTCCGCCAACGCGACCAAGCCGTTCCGGTGGGCCGACGACCTTGCCGCACTGCTGCGCCACCTCGACGCCGGACCGGCGGTCCTCGTCGGCGTCTCGATGGGTGGCGCCATCGCCACCGACACCGTGCTGGAGTACCCGGAACTGGTCCGCGGGGTGGTCGCCTGCGGCGCCGCGACCAGCGAGTTCCAGTACACCGACCCCTGGGCGCGGCAGATGCAGGCCGAGTCGGACCGCGCCCTGGGCGCCGGCGACATCGACGGCTGGCTCACGTCCTTCCTGAGCTTCGCGCCCGGCCCGTACCGCACCCCGGACGACATGGACCAGGACATCCTGCGCCGGCTGCGCGACATGGCCCTGCACACCCTGTCCAAGCACACCGCCGATGAGGAGAACCGGCACGTGCCCCTGACGGGCACCTGGGACCGCGTGCCGAAGATCGGCGTCCCCGTGCTCACCGTCAACGGCGCCCTCGACGCACCCGACCTCATCGCCGAGGCCGAACGCCTCGCCCGCACCGTCCCCGACGGCCGCTCCGTGACGATCGAGGGCACCGCCCACTACCCGAACCTGGAGAAGCCGGAGGAGTTCAACGAGATCGTCGCGGACTTCCTCCGCGCCCTCCCGGCCCGCTGAACGCCGCCCCGGCCCCAGGCCCGGCAGACCCTAACGCCCGGCCAGCTCCGAGCGCTTGTACGAGTACCCGAAGTAGATCACGCACCCGATCAGGAACCACACGGCGAACCGCACCCAGGTCTCCCACTTCAGGAACGTGATCAGCCACAGCGAGAAGACCACACCCAGCGCCGGCACGAACGGCATCCACGGTGTACGGAAACCGCGCGGCAGGTCCGGCTGCCGGTAGCGCAGCACGATCACCGCCGTGCACACCACCACGAACGCCAGCAGGATGCCGATGTTGGTCAGTTCGGCCGCCTCCGCGATCGGCAGGAACCCCGCGATGACGGCCGACGCCACCCCGACGATCCACGTCACCCGCGTCGGCACGTGCCGCGTGGGGTGCGTCTTCGCGAACCACTTGGGCAGCAGCCCGTCCCGGGACATGGCGAACCACACCCGGGTCACGCCCAGCATGAACGTGAACATCACGGTGAGGATGCCGATGATCGCGCCCACCGCGATCACGTCCGCCAGCCGGCTCAGCCCCACCGACTTGAACGCGGTGGAGAAGCCGCTCTCCTTGTTGATGCCCTTGTAGTTCTGCATGCCGGTCAGCACCAGACAGGCCGCCACGTACAGCACCATCGCTATCGCCAGCGAGTAGATGATCGCCTTCGGCATGTGCCGCTGCGCGTCCTTGGACTCCTCGGCCGCCGTCGACATCGCGTCGTAGCCGAAGACCGCGAAGAACACCGTCGCCGCACCGGTGAACGCCCCGCCGACGCCGTAGGGGAAGAACGGGTGGTAGTTGGCGGTGTTGATGTGGAACACGCCGACCACGATCACGACCAGCACGACCAGCACCTTCAGTGCCACCACGAGCGTCTCGAAGCGGGCCGCGCTGCGGATGCCGAGGTTCAGCAGCCAGGCGATCAGCAGGCACAGGATCGCCGCGAACAGGTCGATCTTGTGCCCGGCGCCGGTGCCGGGCGCGCCCAGCATCCAGGCGGGCAGATGAGCTCCCATGTCCTCGACCAGGAAGCTGAAGTAGCCGGAGATACCGATCGCGACCACCGCCACGATCGCCGTGTACTCCAGGAGCAGGTCCCAGCCGATGAACCAGCCGGCGAACTCGCCGAGCACCGCGTACCCGTAGGTGTAGGCCGAGCCCGCCTTCGGGATCAGGCCCGCGAACTCGGCGTACGACAGGGCCGCCGCCGCGCTGGCGACACCGGCGACGAGGAAGGACACCAGTACCGCGGGACCCGCCGTACCGTTGGCCACCGTGCCGGCGAGGGTGAAGATGCCCGCGCCGATGATGCCGCCCACGCCGATCGCGGTCAGCTGCCACAACCCGAGTGATCGCTCCAGCCGTGGTCCCTCGGCGGCTTCCGTCTCCTCGATGTGTTCGATGGGTTTACGGCGGAGAATGCCCTCACCCATCCGGAGCCCGGCCATGCGTCTCACCTCTTCACAGACGGCAAACGGCTGACGGCGGTCATGGTGGCCCACCACCGCCCGGGTACGGAAGACGCCACGCACCGACCCGGCGGCGGTCCAGGTCGCCCGCCGCGGAGTCCGGGCACCGGGAACGGGCCCTACGGAACCACCGTCACCGGCCAGCGCCCCGCCTTCACCAGGCGGACCGCGACCGAGCCGATGATCCGGTGGCCGGCCTGCTCGGAGGCGCCCACCACCACCGCGTCCGCCCGCAGTTCGCCGGCGGCCTTCACCAGGCCGTTGTACGGGTCCCCGCGGAAGGTGTGGAACTCCCAGCGGACCTCGAATATCCCCTTCAGCCGCTCCGCGGACTCCCGGATCTGCTGCACGAGGTCCTCGGCGATCTCGTCGGTCGTGTCCGCCACCGGCGCCCCGAGCGCCGCCCCCGCCGTCATCACCGGCTGCACGTACACCACGGCCAGCAGCGCGCCCTGCCGGCGGGCGAGACCGGCGGCGTACGCGGCGGCCCGCATCGACGAGTCGGAGCCGTCCACGCCGGCGACGATGACCTTCGGCCCGTCCGTGCCCCGCTCGAACCGGTGCGCGTGCCGCTCGTGCTGCTCGTGCTGTTCCGTCACATGTGCGAGGCTATCGGAATCCCCGGTTCACACAGCCGCGCGGGGCGCCTCTCGACGGGCGCCCCGCGCGCCCTGTTCCTACAGTCGGAACCATGAGCGCCACCACGTCAGAGCCATGACCGCCACCACCGGCGCCGTCCCGTCCCGGGGCGCCGCCGACCCCGCCCGGCCGCCGCGGGGGCGCGGCCTCCTCAGCAGGGTGCCGCAAGGCTTCGCCACCTTCTTCGGCGCTCTGGCCCTGCTGTGCGCGCTGCTGGACCTCATCGCCCCGCTGCGCGTCCTGCTCCACCCCGTCGTCCGCGTCCTGGACCTGCTCCTCGTCCCGGTCAGCGCCAACCTCGCCTACGCCGTCTTCCTCGTCCTGCTGGCCGGCGCGACCGCCGCCCGCAAGAAGGTCGCCTGGTGGCTGGTCGTCGGCTACCTGAGCCTGGTGATCCTCAGCGACGTCCTCGGCCTCGCGGTCGGCGAGTACGCCGAGTCGGCGCCGTCCCTCGTCCTGTGCGGTCTGGCGCTGGTGCTGCTGATCGCGGCCAGAGGGGAGTTCTACGCCGCCTCCCGCCGCGGCGCCTGGTGGCGGGCGCTGGCCGTGCTGGCCGCCGGCCTCGCCGTGGCCGTCCTGGCCGGCTGGGGCCTGGTCGCGCTCTTCCCCGGCACCCTGCCCTCCGGCCTGCACCTGGCGTGGTCCGCCAACCGGGTCATGGGCGGACTGGTCTCCGCCCGCGACTTCGACGGCCGCCCGCCGCGCCCGGTGACCTTCCTGCTCGGCCTGTTCGGGGCGCTCGCCCTGCTCAACGCCGCCGCCACGCTGTTCCGTTCGCAGCGCCTGGAGGCGGCCCTGCACGGCGACGAGGAACCCCGTATCCGCGCCCTGCTCAAGGCCTACGGCGAGGACGACTCCCTCGGCTACTTCGCCACCCGCCGCGACAAGGCCGTCGTCTTCTCACCCAGCGGCAAGGCCGCCGTCACCTACCGCGTCGAGGCCGGCGTGTGCCTGGCCAGCGGCGACCCCGTCGGCGACCGCGAGGCCTGGCCGCACGCCATCGCCGCCTGGCTGGACGTGGCCCGCCGCTACGCCTGGGCGCCCGCCGTCATGGGCGCCTCCGAGGAGGGCGCCCGGGCCTACGCCCGCGCCGGACTCGGTGCCCTCCAGCTCGGCGACGAGGCGATCGTGCACGTCGCCGGCTTCGACCTCGACGGCCGGGACATGCGCGTGACCCGGCAGGCCGTGCGCCGCGTCCGCCGCACCGGCGCCATCTGCCGCGTCCGCCGGCACGCCACCCTCACCGAGGCCGAGATGGAGGAGATCGTCGACAGGGCCGACACCTGGCGCGACACCGAGACCGAGCGCGGCTTCTCCATGGCCCTGGACCGCCTGGGCGACCCTGCCGACGGCGACTGCCTCCTGGTCGAGGCCCTCGACGCGGAGGGCCGGCTGCTCGCCCTGCTGTCCTTCGTGCCCTGGGGCCGCGACGGCGTCTCCCTGGACCTGATGCGCCGGGACCGCGCCGCACCCAACGGCGTCATGGAGTACATGGTCGCCGAACTCTGCGCGGCCGCCCCGAAACTCGGCGTACGCCGCATCTCGCTGAACTTCGCGGTGTTCCGCTCGGTGTTCGAGGAGGGCGCCCGCATCGGGGCCGGACCGGTGCTGCGGCTGTGGCGCGGCCTGCTGCTGTTCTTGTCCCGCTGGTGGCAGCTGGAGGCCCTGTACCGGTCCAACGCCAAGTACCACCCCGAGTGGTACCCGCGTTTCATCTGCTACGGCGAGACCGCCTCCCTCGCCCGGATCGGCCTGGCCTCCGGCATCGCCGAGGGCTTCGTCGCCGTACCCTCGCTGCGCACCCTCTGGGGCAAGGGCCACCCGGCCCACCCCGCCACCGGACCACGCCCGGCCACCACCGCGGGCCTGCCCCCGCTGACGGCGCTCGGACTCGACGAGGAGACACGGGCCGGAGCCGGCCGTCCACTCGCCGGCCTGCCCGAGCAGGTCCGCGTCCGGCACGCCAGGCTCGACCGGCTGCGCGCCGCCGGCACCGACCCCTACCCGGTGGGGACGCAGACCCGCACCCGCACCCTCGCCGAGGTCCGCGAAGGGGAGCAGCTCACCGTGGCCGGCCGGATCCTGCTCGTCCGGGACTTCGGCGGCATCGTCTTCGTCGTGCTGCGCGACTGGTCCGGCGACCACCAACTCGCCCTCACCCGCGACCGGACCGGGCCCGCCGCCCTGAAGCGCTTCATCGCCGACACCGACATCGGCGACCACATCACCGCCACCGGCCGGGCGGGTAGGAGCGACCAGGGCGAGCCGACCGTCTTCGTCACCTCCTGGCGGCTGCTCGGCAAGTGCCTGCGCCCGCTGCCCGACAAACGCCGGGGCCTGGCCGACCCCGAGGCCAAGGTGCGCCTGCGCTACCTCGACCTGGTCACCAGCCCCGAGGCCCGCGAGGTCCTCCGCATCCGCTCCACCGCCCTACAGGCCCTGCGCCAGGGACTGCTGGACCGCGGCTTCCTCGAGGTCGAGACGCCGATGCTCCAGCAGATCCACGGCGGCGCCAACGCCCGACCGTTCACCACCCGCATCAACGCCTACGATCTCGACATGTACCTGCGCATCGCGCCCGAGCTGTACCTCAAGCGCCTGTGCGTCGGCGGTCTGGAGAAGGTCTTCGAGATGGGCCGCACCTTCCGCAACGAGGGCGTCTCCCACAAGCACAACCCCGAGTTCACGATGCTGGAGGCCTACCAGGCCTACGCCGACTACGACGTCATGCTCGACCTCGCCCGCGAGCTGATCCAGGGCGCCGCCACCGCCGCCTTCGGCCGCCCGGTCGTCCACAGGGACGGCACCGCGTACGACATCTCCGGGCCCTGGCCGGTCAGGACCGTGCACGGCGCGATCTCCGAGGCGCTCGGGGAGGAGATCGGCCCGGGCACCGACCCTGAGGCACTGCGCCGGCACTGCGACCGCGCCGGCGTGCCGTACACCGCGGACGACACCCCCGGCGAGATCGTCCTGGAGATGTACGAGCGGCTGGTGGAGGAGAGGACCGGGCCGCCCTCCTTCTACAAGGACTTCCCGACCGAGGTCTCCCCGCTCACCCGGCAGCACCGCACCGACCCGCGGCTCGCCGAACGCTGGGACCTCGTGGCCTTCGGCACTGAACTGGGCACCGCCTACTCCGAGCTCACCGACCCCGTCGAACAGCGCCGCCGGCTGACCGCCCAGTCCCTGCTCGCCGCCGGGGGCGACCCGGAGGCGATGGAGCTGGACGAGGACTTCCTCGACGCCCTCGAGTACGCCATGCCGCCCACCGGCGGCCTCGGCCTCGGCGTCGACCGGCTGGTCATGTTGCTCACCGGCCTGACGATCCGTGAGACGCTGCCGTTCCCGCTCGTGCGCCGCCGCTGAGGCACCCGCGCGCAACTGCCGCCGGGCGCTGGGCCGGGCGGGTGCTTTCGGGTCGCCGTGCCGGTGGAGAGGCGGAAGGCCCGGACACTGATGAGTCATGCAGAAGGATCAGTTGCTCACGCGGCGCCGGGCGTTGTTCGCCGGGGCCTTCGCTCTCGGAGCGGCGGGAGCGGCCGGCACGGCCGGTCTGCTGCTCTCCGGCTCCTCCGACACTCCGGTACCGTCCGCCCCCGCGGCGGGCCCCGAGGCGCGCAGCGCCCTCAAGTCCTCCGCCTACCGTCTGCAGCCCCTTGCAGGCGACGTCCCGCAGCGGGCCGCGCCGCTGCCCGCCAAGGTGCGGACCACGCCGATCCTGCGTTTCTCCGGCCGCGGCGACACCATGATGCTGACGTTCGACGACGGCCCCAACCCCGAGTTCACCCCGCACGTCCTGGACATCCTCGCCCAGTACGACGTCCGGGCCACGTTCATGGTCTGCGGGGAGATGGCCGGCTGGAACCGGGACCTGCTGGCCCGGATGGCCGACGAGGGACACGTCGTCGGCAACCACACCTGGAGCCACCCGCTGCTCACCCAGCTCAGCCGCCGCCGCGTCCGCGACGAGATCGAACGCACCAGCGACATCGTCGAGAAGACCTACGGCGAGCGGCCGTTGTGGTTCCGGGCCCCCTACGGCGCCTGGAACCGCGACGTGTTCGAGATCAACGCCGACCTGGGCATGGAACCGCTGGCCTGGACCGTCGACAGCCTCGACTGGACCACCCCCGGCACCGGCGCCATCGTGCGCCGGATCGAGCACGGCGCCGCCCCCGGGGTCGTGGTGCTCTCCCACGATGCCGGGGGCGACCGCTCGCAGACCGTCCGCGCGCTGCGCAAGTACCTCCCCAAGCTCCTCGACGACGGCCACCACTTCACCGTGCCGCGCCGGGAGTACACCTGAGCCGGGCCACGCGCACGGCCCGCCGCCCGCCCGGCCGGGGTCCGCTCAGCGAACCTCGGCCAGGCGGGCGAACACGACGACGTTCCCCTCATATCCGCTCTGCTTCGTGTAACCGCCGCCACAGGTGATGACCCGCAGTTCCGGCGTGCCCTTCGAGCCGTACACACGGTCTCCGGGGAAATTGTTCTTCTCGAACACCTCGACGCCGTACACCTCGAATACGGCCGTCTTCCCGTCCTGGCGGTTGATTTCGACGCGGTTTCCCTTCCGCAGGGCGCCGAGTCCGTAGAAAACGGCGGGTCCCGCGTCGTTGTCCACATGGCCGACGACGACCGACGTGCCCTTTTCCCCGGGCGTGACCGCGCCGTTGAACCAGCCGGCCAGATTCGGGTCCTGCGGCGGCGGCGCGGCGACCCAGCCGTCCGCGTCCACGCCGACCGGTGTGATGGGCGCGTCGACCTGGATCACGGGGACCCTGATCCGACCCGGCACCGAGCGCGCCAGAGGCTGCGGCCCCGCGCCCGAGGGGAGCGGCGTGTGCCTGATGTCCGGCGCGGCCGCCGTCGCGGGCTGTGGCGGGCCGACGTCGAACTCCCCGGAGCCGTTGCGGATCAGGGCGAGTCCGGTCAGCAGGGCAAGCGCTATCACGCCCCACGGTGCCCGCTTCCTCGGTGGCTCCCGCTCCTCCTCGATGAATCCGGTCAGCTCTCTCGCAGGCATTCGACGTCCCCTCTCGACCCGGCCGTCGCCGCGTCAATCGCGCATGCGAGAACGCTAAGTCCGGCGCGCGCAACCGGCGACGGGACGCACGCGAACGGGTGGCGGCGCCGTTTTTCCGTGCGCCATCCGAGGCGGTCCGGAAGGGTCAATTCTGACGGTCCGTGACCTGCATCGATATTCAATGGGGTGAAAGTCCTGGTGAATTCGCTCACCGAGACGGACCACTCCCGAAATGCGCCCGCGTGGAGCGCGTCCGAGGGTCGGTGGCGGGAGGTGCTTTGTCACCGATCGACCGGGTACGGGTCCCCGGGGCGCCTTCCACGGAGGATCACATGCGTACTACTCGTACCCTCTCGGCCCCCTCGACTCCCTTGGTGGTGCTGGCCGCGGCGGTCGCCGCGGTAGGGCTCGCCGCCCCGGCGGCCGTGGCGAAGGGCGGCGAAGTCCCCGGCATCGCACGGGACGGCGGCGTGGGAGGAGGCCAGGGAGGCGTTCCAGGAGGCGTTCCGGGCGGTGGTCCGGGAGGCGGCCCAGGAGTGGGCCCGGGAGGCGGCCCAGGAGTGGGCCCGGGAGGCGGCACGGGAGTGGGGCCGGGGTTCGGGCCGGGAGTGGGTCCGGGGTTCGGGCTCGGCCCCGGATTCGGCCCCGGATTCGGTCCGGGGATCGGACCCGGCCATGGACAGGTCGGCGGCTTCGGCGAGTTCCGTGGTTTCGGTGAGTTCCCCGGTGGTGGCCGGGGCGACAGGTTCGGCGAGTTCCGTGGCTTCGGCGAGTTCCGCGCTCGTCCGGGGGACAGGTTCGGTGAGTTCCGCGGGTTCGGTGAGTTCCGTGGCCATGGCCGGGGGGACAGGTTCGACGAGTTCCGTGGCAATGGCCGGGGGGACAGGTTCGACGAGTTCCGTGGCAATGGCCGGGGGGACAGGTTCGACGAGTTCCGTGGCAATGGCCGGGGGGACAGGTTCGACG
>NZ_JBIAXG010000014.1:0-57528 GCF_042896465.1 Streptomyces sp. NPDC001292 | reverse complement strand
CGAGTTCCGTGGCAACGGCCGGGGGGACAGGTCCGACGAGTTTCCCGGCGGCGGCCCTGGCGTCGGCGGCTTCGGTGGGAACCTCGGTGGCCCCGTTGGCCCCGGTGGCCTGGGCGGCCTGGGGGGCTTGGGCGACAAGGGAGGCGAGGGCGCGGGTGCCGGCGCCGGACCCGGAGGCGGTCCGGTCGCCGGTCTCGGCGGCGCGTCCGGCCACGGCCCCGGCGGCGTCAACAGCATCGTGCCCTCGCCCGGCGTGATCGCCCGCGGCGGTCAGCTGGTGGTCACGATCGACGGCTGCCGCAACGGCGGGACCATGTCGTCGCACGTGTTCTCCAGGGCGACGCTGCGGCCGTTCGACGGCGAAGGCGAGCGCGCGAGGGGCGTCGTGACGATCCGCGACGACGCCCGTCCCGGAACGTATGACATCACGGTCGACTGCAACGGCCGGCAGCTGACCCGGCCGGAAGCCTTCACCGTCGTCGGCGGTGTCCGCGGCGGAGTGGGCGGCGGCACCACCACCGGTGCCACCCCGGCCGACATGGCCATCGGCGGCGGGCTGATGGCGGCGGGCGCCATCGGTGGCGGCGTGCTCTGGATGCGGCGCCGGTCCGACAAGCGCTCCTGACGGCCCCCCCGGATCCGGCCCCGCCTCCCGAGTGCGGGGCCGGATCCCTTAGTGCCCGCGGAGCTTTCGTCCGCCGGATCCCTTCGTGCCCGCGGAGCTTTCGTCCGCCGGATCCCTTCGTCCCCGTGGGGCCTTCGCCCCTGGATCCGCGTACACCGGAAGGTGTCCCCCGTACACAGGAAGGCCTTCGTCCCTGACCGGGAGAGGTCAGGGACGAAGGCCTGTCCCGAGGGAGGGGACGCGGTCAGGCGGCGCTCTCCTCGCCGGTGCGCCGGCGGGAGAGGTAGTACGCCGTGCCGAGCGAGCCGCCGATGAGCGCGGTGCCCATGCCGATCTGCTTGAGGTCGAAGCCGGTGACGGTCCCGCCCCCGCCCGCGCGGACGCCGTGCCGGAAGTGTTCCGATCCGCCGCCTCCGCGACCGCCGAAGCTGCCCTCGTCTTCATCGCCGTAGCCGGAGCGGCCGTTGCCGCCGTAGGAGCGGCCGCCCCCGCCGGAGTAGCGGCCCTCGTCACCGCCTCCGTCTTTGTAGGAGCGGCTGTCGCCGCCTCCGTAGGAGTGGCCGTCACCGCCGCTGGCGACGGCGGCCGGCGCGCAGAAGGTGAGGGCGCCGACGCCCAGCAGTGCGGCCGAGACAACACCTATTACGCGCATCATGGGTCCTCCGGTCCCCGAGGAGCAGCAGCGGACCTTTTCCGCTTGTGCCGTATATGCGCCTCGCTGACCAAAACGCTAGGGAGGTGTGCACTCCGGCGCGATTGCACTCGGGCGAACGGGGCAACGGTTGGGCCGCACAGGGGATTCGCGGGTGATCCGTCCTCATTCTTCCCCGCGACGGCCAGGACCCCGGCACGATGCGGGGCCGTCAGTCTGCCACGTCACCCCGTCAGATGCGGGAACAGGTCCAGGAACGGCCCGGCGGTGGCCGAGACCCCGCGGCTGTAGGGGGCGTCGAAGTCCCAGATCAGGAAGAGGAGGAAGGCGATCAGCGCGGAGAAAAGACCCGCGAGGATCAGCTCCCGTTTCGTGCGCCGGATCTGGAGTGCGAACACCATGCCGATGGTGATGACGCCCCCCGAGATCAGGCCGAACCACACCACACCCGGCATCGTCGCCCCCGTGGAGCCGGCGCGCGCGGTGCGGGCCTGGGCGGCGGCGGCCACCTGGTCCACCAGCGGCTGGTAGGCCTGCGCCTCGAAGTCCGACGTGGGCTGGTAGTCGGTGACGTCGGCGCGGACGCGGCCGAGCAGTTCGTCGCCCCGCTTGGTGACGTGGCCGTGGTCGGCCATGGTCTTCCACTCGGTGGTCACGACGTGTCCGGCATAGGCGTCGACGTCGGCGCGGATGCGGTCGCGGACGTCCGGCGGATAGACACGGACACGCTCGGAGACCTCGTGCAGCGCCTGGGCCTCCGCCTGGACGTGGTCCTGGGCGGCGACGCGTGCCTCCCAGACACCGGCGATGGCCAGACCCAGCACGATGGCGTAGACGACGCCGATCCACATGGTCATGTACTCGATGACGTCCGGGGTCTCGGTGGGATCGTCGTCCACGGCCTTCGTGCGGTGCCGCAGGAGGGTGATGATCACGACCACCGCACAGGCGGCCAGCATCGCGAGAACGAGAACAAGCCATTCCGACAACGGATTCCTCCCAGGGGGTCAGCGCGGGCGGAGCGCGGCCACGGCGGCCAGTGCGGGTACCGCGATGAGCAGGACGTAGGTGAGGGGTGAGGGGCTGCGCCGGGGACTCGGCCGGTGCGGCTGGGTGTGGTGGCGCGGGTAGGTCACCGGCGCCGCGGACGGGCGGGGACGGGGCTTGGGGGCCGGTTCCGGGGTCGGCGGCGCAGGTGGCGGGGGCGGTGAGGGCGGTGGGGGAGTGTGGCGGGGCTGTGGGGCGGCGGGCGCCGGACGCGGGGGTGGCGGGGGCTTGGGAGTGGGGCTGGGGGTGGGCTTCGGCTTCGGCGGCGGCGCGGGCTTGGACGGCGGAGGCGGCGTCGGCGTGGGTGTCGGTGTGGGCGTCGGTGTCGGTGTGGGACTCGGGCTGGGCGTCGGCCGCGGGCACGGCGGCGGAAGGGGCTGAAGAGAGGGCCAGGAGCCGCCGGCCACCGCCACCGCCTCCGTGCCGTCCGGGCCGGTGAAGGCGTACGCGCAGGCGTCGGCCGCGGCCGGGGCCGCCCCGCCCACACACGTCCACGCCAGCAGCGCCGGCGTCAACACCCGCAGCACCAGGGCGGATCGCGTCGGTTCGGGTCGTTGCACGAGCGAGATCATGAGCTGTCGTGGACCGCGGCACGCCGCGGTGGGCGCGGATTGCCCCGAAGGTGGGACGCCGCAGGTCGGAGGGTTTGATCGGCGGGCCGGTGCGGCGCCGCCGATGGGTACGCGCGTACGGGGTGACGCGAAACGTGTCACAGGTTCCGGAACGAAAATCTCTGCCGCGGTTGAACACAACCGCATCCGTCATGCGTACCCAGTGTCGTGCGGCGGCGCAGCAGGGCGCTGCAACACCCTTTTGAATATGGGGAGTTGACGATGAACACCTCCTGGCGGAGCGCCTCACTCGTAGCGGCGGCCGCGGCCGTGCTGGCGCTGACGACGGCGTGTGGTCAGGAAGGCGCCCCTTCGGCGGACAGTCAGAACGTGGGTGCGACCGCCGCGGCCGGCGGATTCGGCAGTGCCGGGACGAGTGCCGGCACCGGTGCCGACAGCGGCATCGGCAACGGTTACGGGGCCGACGGCCGGCAGGGTGCCGCCGAGGCCGCCGGGGAGCTCGCGGTCTCCGCCAACGCGGAGTTGGGCAAGGTGGTCACCGACAGCGCCGGGATGACCCTGTACCGCTTCGACGTGGACACGGCCCAGCCCCCCAGGTCCAGCTGCGACGGCGACTGTGCCAGGGCCTGGCCGCCCGTTCCGGCCGCCGGCGCCACGGCCGGCGCCGGCATCGACAAGGCTCTGCTGGGCGAGGTCACCCGCACCGACGGCACCAAGCAGCTGACCATCGGCGGGTGGCCCGCCTACCGCTACGCGAAGGACACCAAGGCCGGCGAGACCAGCGGCCAGGGCGTGAACGGCAGGTGGTTCGCGCTGGCGCCCGACGGCAAGAAGGCCTCTCTGACGAACCTGCCGGGGCTGTCCGTGAAGAAGACCGAACTGGGCGACGTCGTCGTCGACAGGAACGGCATGACGGTCTACCGCTTCTCGAAGGACCAGGCGTGGCCGAAGTCGGTCTCGGCCTGCACCGGTTCCTGCCTGGAGAAGTGGCCGGCCGTGGCGCCCGTCGCCGCCGGCGACACCAAGGGCGTGGTGAAGAAGGGCATGATGCCCTTCACCCGGCCCGACGGTGTCAAGCAGATGACCGTCAACTGCTGGCCCCTCTACACCTTCTCCGGGGACGAGGCACCCGGGGACGTCAACGGCCAGGGCGTCGGCGGCACATGGTTCGCCGTCTCCCCCGACGGCAAGGCGATCGGCGCGCCGCAGTAGGGACCACCTCCCCGCCGGACTGGCCTCGGACCGGACCGCCCCCTCCGCACCGCGCGGAGGGGGCGGTCCGCCGTGTGCGCAGAACGTGGCAATTCACCGCGATGCGGGTGCGAGGAACGGACCGGATGCGCAGGTGGTGACCGGGAACGGATGGTCAATTTCCGTTTCCGCTCGCCCGTTCGGCGGGCGATCAGTAGCCTCAGCTCGAACACCGGATCGCCTACGCAGTGGAGAGATGGATGGAGCGTCCCGCCTGGGCTCCGCGGAGCATCGACATCTCGGTGCCGAGCGTCGCTCGTATCTACGACTTCTACTTGGGCGGTTCGCACAACTTCGAGGTCGACCGGGAAGCGGCCCGCAGGGCCATGGAGTTCATGCCGGGGCTGCCCAAGATCATGCAGGCCAACCGGGCGTTCATGCGCCGGGCCGTGGAGTTCGCCCTGGAGGAGGGCATCACCCAGTTCCTGGACATCGGGTCCGGCATCCCCACCTTCGGCAACGTCCACGAGGTCGCCCAGGCCGTCCGGCCCGGCGCGCGGGTGGTGTACGTCGACCACGACCCGGTGGCCGTCAGCCACAGCAAGGCCGTTCTGGCGGGCAACGAGGACGCGGACGTGATCGCGGCCGACCTGCGCAAGCCCGGGGAAATCCTCGCGAGCCCCGAGTTGGGGCGGTTGATCGACCTGAATCGGCCGGTCGTGCTGCTTCTCGTTGCCATACTGCACTTCGTGGAAGACGCGGACGACCCCTACGGTGCGGTGGCCGAGCTGCGCGACGCGCTCGCGCCGGGCAGCCTGCTCGTCCTCACCCATGCCTCGTACGAGGGAATCCCGGTCCCCGCGAAGCGAAGCCGCTCCCTGGTGGACGTGTACAAGGACATTCGCAACCCGCTGATCATGCGCTCGCGCGAGGAGATCGCGCGGTTCTTCGAGGGGTACGACATGGTGGAACCCGGGCTGGTGCCGATGCCGAACTGGCGGCCTCGTACGGCGCCGGAGGACGAGGACCCTTATGCCTTCTCCGGTTTCGCCGGCGTGGGGCGTACGGCGTGAACGCGGAACCGGACGGGCCGGAGGACAGACTGCGCCGGCTGACGACGATCTGGAGCCGGGCCGTCTTCCCGGTGACCTCGACGTCGCTGACCCGCCCGGAGTTCGAGGAGCGGCTCCTGCCGCTCGTCCGCCGGTTGAGCACCGCGCTACGGGACCGGGCCTTCGACGCGGAGGAGGGCGAGGCGGTCGGCGCGGCCCTGGTCGACGCGCACTGCACCGCGCCCGAGGCGCTCAGCCGCTCCCTGGACTGCCTCGACGCCTACCTCGTGCTGTACTGCGGCGAGGACGGCGACCAGGAGGACCTGCGGGCCCGCTCCGCGCGGTTGCAGCATTCGATGGCGGCCGGGTTCGCGCGGGCCCTGCGCGAACGCACGCTGGCCGAGCAGGAGGCGATAGCCCAGGCGGCGCTGCGCGCCCAGGGCGTGGTCGCACAGGCCCTGCACGCCAGCGAGGCGCGCTTTCGCGCCGTGTTCGAAGGCGCGGCGATCGGCATCGCCATCGCCGATCTGGAGGGCAACGTCCTCCAGGTCAACAGCGCGTTGCTGCGCATGTTCGGCGGCTTCGAGCAGACCGTGCGCGGCCGCAACGTACGGGACTGGACGCACGCCGACGACGCCCCGCAGATGTGGCGGCTGTACGAGGAGCTGGTGCGCGGCGAGCGCGAGCACTACCACGTGGAGAAGGCCTTCTACCGGCCGGACGGAACGGTTCTGTGGACCAACCTGACCGTCTCCCTGCTCCGCGACGCCGACGGCCACCCGCAGTACCAGCTCGCCCTCATGGAGGACACCACCGAGCGGCGGCTGCTCAACCTGAGACTGCGTTACGAGGCCACCCACGACGCGCTCACCGGCCTGCCCAACCGCACCCTGTTCTTCGAACGCCTGGAGAAGGCGCTGAACGCGGGCGAGGGCCAGCGCTTCGGCCTGTGCTACCTCGACCTGGACGGCTTCAAGACCATCAACGACAGCCTCGGCCACGCGGCCGGCGACCGGCTCCTGGTCGAGGTCGCCGACCGGCTCCAGGCCTGCGCGACCGCGCCCGGCGAGATGGTCGCCCGGCTCGGCGGTGACGAGTTCGTCGCGCTGACCACCGGCCCCGGCACCCGGCACGAGGTCGACGAGCTCGCTGCCCGCATCATGAACGCGCTGGTCGCCCCGATCCGTATCGACGGCCGGGAACTGGCCGTACGCGGCAGCATCGGCATCGTCGAGGGACCGGCGGGCGAGCGCAGCGCGGCGGAGGTGCTGCGCAGCGCGGACATCACCATGTACCGGGCCAAGTCGGCCGGCGGCAACCGCTTCGAGCTCGCCGACCCGGAGGCCGACGCCCGCGCCATCACCCGGCACGGACTGACCACGGCACTGCCGACCGCGCTGGACCGCGGCGAGTTCTTCATCGAGTACCAGCCGCTGGTGCGCCTCGGCGACGGCAGCGTGCGCGGCGCCGAGGCGCTGGTGCGCTGGCTGCACCCGCAGCACGGCGTCCTCGGCCCCGACCGGTTCATCCCGCTCGCCGAGCACACCGGGCTGATCGTCCCGCTGGGCCGCTGGGTCATGGAGCAGTCGGTGCGCCAGGCCCGCCGGTGGCGGGAGCTGCACGGGGACGGCGCCGAGGGCCCGCTGCGCATCAACGTGAACCTCTCGCCGTGCCAGCTCACCCATCCCGGGCTCGTCCAGGACACCGTCGACATCCTGGAGGGTGCGGGTGTGCAGCCGGACGCGCTGTGCCTGGAGGTCACCGAGTCGGCGCTCATCGGCGCCGACGACGACCTGCTCAAGCCGCTGCGCCGGCTGGCCGAGATGGGCATCGACATCGCCCTGGACGACTTCGGCACCGGCTACTCCAACCTGGCCAACCTGCGCCGGCTGCCCGTGAGCGTGCTCAAGCTGGACCGTTCCTTCACCCAGGGCATGCAGCGGTTCCCGGCCGACCCCGTGGACCTGAAGATCGTCGAGGGTATCGTCGCGCTCGCCCACAGCCTGGACCTCGCGGTCACCGTGGAGGGCGTGGAGACCGGCGCCCAGGCCGAACAACTGCGCGTCCTGGGCTGCGACACCGCCCAGGGCTGGTACTACGCCCGCCCGGGCCCCCCGGAACGCCTGCACGAACTGGCCCTGGCGGACGCGACGGGCTGAACGAGGACCCGGCCCCGGGGCCACGTAGGGGCTCCCAGGGGCGCGGGGAACTGCGCGCCCGGCCACGACGCACCCGCAGCCGAAGACAGTGCCCGGGCCCCCGACAAGCGGGGCGGCGCGGGCCGGACGCGACAGAGGGGCCTGCCGACACACCGTCGGCAGGCCCCTCGGCCGTGGCTCTCAGACGCGCGGCACCGCCTCCGCACCCACTCCCCGTTCGTCCCCGGGAGCGGCCACCGCCTCCGTCCGGTTCTCGCTGAAGCTCATCACCGGAGGCTTCCGCCTGAACGCACGGGTCAGGAACAGCAGGTACAGGAACCCGGCCAGCATCCAGCAGAGCCCCACCTCGAAGGTGATGCCCTCCAGGCTGGTCCACAGCCAGACGGTCAGGGCGAACCCGACCGTCGGCAGCAGTCCGTAGGAGAGCAGGTCGCGCCCGCTCCGGCGGCCCTGGTCGACCAGGTAGTGCTTGACCACGCTCAGGTTGACCATCGAGAAGGCGATCAGGGCCCCAAAGTTGATCATCACCACGGCGTTGTCGAGGCTGATGAACAGGGCGACCAGCGAGACGGCGGACACCAGGGCGGTCGCGATCACCGGGGTGCGGAAGCGGGGGTGGAGATAGCCGAACACCCGCTTGGGCAGCACTCCGTCGCGTCCCATCGAGTAGAGGATCCGGGACACGCTCGCCTGCGTGGTGACCCCGGAGCCGAAGGAGCCCGCGACATAGACGGCCACGAAGAACGAGGTGAAGGCCGAGCCGCCCAGCGTCCGCATGATGTCCAGGCCCGCGCTGTCGGGGTTGCTGAAAGTGGAGCCCGGGTGCACCAGCGCGCCCATCCAGGACACCACGATGAAGAGCACGCCGCCGATGGCCGTGGTCAGCACGATGGCGCGGGGGATGGTGCGCCGCGGGTCCCTGGCCTCCTCCGACATGGTGGAGACCGCGTCGAACCCGAGGAAGCTCAGCGCGAGGATCGCGGCCCCGGAGAAGGCCGCCGAGGTTCCGGAGCCGCCCGGCAGGAACGAGGCGAACGGTTCGGAGACGCCGTGGCCGAGCGAGTGGTGGACGGACAGGGCGACGAAGAGCACCACGAGCACCCCGGCCAGGCCCACCACCAGGACACTGAGCCGGCTGATGGAGTCCACGCCGAGCACATTGACGAGCAGCGCGAGCAGCAGCGCGGCGAGCACGAACACCCGTGCGGGAACCGACGGGAACTGGCTGTGCAGATAGATGCCGATCAGCAGGAAGTTGATCATCGGCAGGAAGAGGTAGTCCAGCAGCAGGGTCCAGCCGACCATGAAGCCGACATGCCCGCCGAAGGACTGCTGGGTGTAGGTGTACGCCGACCCCGCGGTCGGGAACGCCCGCACCATCCGCCCGTAGCTGACGGCCGTGAAGAGCATGACCACCAGGGCGATCACATAGGCGGCCGGCAGATGGCCGTTGGTCACGCCGGTGACCGCCCCGTAGGTGGTGAACACGGTCACCGGGGCGAGATAGGTGAGTCCGAAGAGGGTGAGTCCCGGCAGCCCGAGGACTCGCTTGAGTCCGTTTTCCGCGGGGGCGTCTGTATCCGTCATGAAGCGTTCCTTCCGCAGAAGAATGAGGAATTGCCGGGCGATTCGGCAAGGGCGGGGGCTGCGGCGGGGCTTGCGGCGGCGCCCGCCGTGCGGTCATCCCTCGGTGCCGTGGGTGCGCTCGCCCGCCAGCCAGGTGCCGAGCACGGTGATGGCGGGCACGTCGTGCGGGTCGCAGTCGCGGGGGTCCCGATCGAGCCAGACCAGGTCGGCGACCCGTCCGGGGGCCAGGACACCACGGTCGTCGGCCATCGCCTGGTGGGCGACGCCGGCCGTGTAGCAGGACATCGCGGTCTCGATGTCGATCCGCTCCTGCGGCAGCCAGCCGCCCTCGGGACGGCGCTCCGGCGTCTGCCGGGTCACCGGGACCGGCAGGCCGGTCAGCGGCCGGTGGTCGGTGACCGGCCAGTCGCTGCCGAACGAGACCCGGGCGCCGCTGCGCAGCAGCGACCCCAGCGGGTACTGCTGCCGGGACCGGACCTCGCCCAGGCGGGGCATGGTCAGGTGGGTCATCGCCGGGTCGGGCTGCAGCCACAGCGGCTCGATGTTGGCGATCACGCCCAGTTCGGCGAAGCGGGGCAGGTCCCCGGGGTCGACCATCTGCACATGGGCGATCACCGGACGGCGGTCCCGGGGGCCGCGCGCCTCGGTGAGGTGGGCGAGGGCGTCCAGGGCGGTGCGGATGCCGGCGTCGCCGATCGCGTGCAGATGCGGCTGCAGTCCCAGCCGGTCGATCTCCACCAGGGCCTCGCGCAGCTCGGCGGCGGCCCAGACCGGCATGCCCCGGGTGCAGGGGTCGTCGGCGTACGGTTCGAGCAGCGCCGCGGTGCGGTTCTCGATGATGCCGTCCACGAAGAACTTGACGGTGCGGACGGTCAGCCGGTCGAGCCCCGCCGCCTCGATCCGGTCGCGGTCGGCGGCGAACTCGGCGAGCTGCTCGCGCCACCGCGACGGGTCGGCGCGCAGCGCGAGGTTCACCCGCGTGGCCAGGACGCCCTGCCGGGCCGCCGTCAGATAGGCGTCGACGGCCTCGTGGTCCACCCAGGCGTCCTGGATCCAGGTGACCCCGGCCTCGGCGTAGGCGCGGGTGGCGAGGGCCAGGGCCCGTACGCGTTCGTCCAGGGTGCGCGGGGGCGCGGCGCCGAGGACCGCGTCGACCGCGTCCCACTCGACCATGGTGCCCATCAGGCTGCCGTCGGGTCGGCGTACGAACCGCCCGCGCTCGCTGTCCTGGGTGGAGCCGTCGAGGCCGGCCCGGCGCATGGCCTCGGTGTTGCACCACAGCGTGTGGTAGTCCCAGGCCCGCAGGGCGACCGGGCGGTCGGGCGCGACGGCGTCCAGCCAGCGGGCGTCGAAGAGGCCGTCGGGGGCGAGCGTGGAGTCGTAGCTGCCGCCGAGGATCCAGTCGGCCTCCGGGTGCTCGGCGGCGTACCGGCCGACCTCCGCGACCAGCTCGTCCAGGCTGGTACAGGGTCTGATCTGCGGGCCGAGCGCTTCGAATCCGCCCTGGTCGGGGTGGCAGTGACCGTCTCCGAACGCGGGCATGAGCAGCCCTCCGCCGAGGTCCAGCAGCTCGTCGGCGGCGTCGGCGAGCGCCTCGGCCGCGGCGCCGACGGCCTCGACGCGGCCGTCCCGCACGGCCAGTGCGGTCGGCGGCTGCCCGGCGCCGGACGGTGCGGGCAGACCGGTCCACACGGTGCCGTTGCGGAAGACGGTGAGGGGCATACGTACTCCCAAAGCGAATGCCATTCGTTTTAGTGGACGCAGGTTAGACTCACGCAACGACGCTTGGGAAGAGGGGCGGGGACACCGGATGAGCGCCGGGACGCGAAGGACGGGACGGCCGAGCACGCCCGTACTCGATCGCGAGGTGATCGTGCGCGGGGCGCTGGACCTGATCGACGACGTCGGCGCCCAGGGGTTCTCCATCGCCCTGCTGGCCCGCCGGCTCCGGGTCCGGCCCTCGTCGCTGTACAACCATGTCAAGGGCAAGGACGACATCCTGGCCGGAGTGCGCGAACTGGTGGCCGACCCGATCGACGCGAGGGTCTTCGACACCCTCCCCTGGGACGAGGCCCTGGTGAGCTGGGCCAGGCTCTACCGGGCGGCCTTCGCGGCGCATCCGCAGACCATCTCGCTGCTGGCCACCATGCCGGTGTCCGGTGCGCATCGCACCCTGCGGATGTACGAGTCGGTGGTGGTCGGGCTGGAGCGCGGCGGATGGCCGACCGCGTCGGTCATCCCCGTCATGGTCGGCGTGGAGTCGTTCATCCTGGGTTCGGCGCTGGACCTGGTGGCACCGGCCGCGATGTTCGACCCGGGGCCGGACTCGCCCCAGGTGCCCAGGTTCACCGCGGCGGTGCACGCCCGGGACGAGGTCTCGGCCACGCAGGGGCGACCCGCCGCCGACCTTGCCTTCGAGGTCTCCCTCGCGGCGCTGGTCGACGGCCTGCGTGCTCGGCTGGCCGCGGAAACCGCCTCGGTGGAAGGTAGTTGACGGCAAGTAAGGCTGATGCAAAGTCAGCTTGACAGGGCATCAAGTCCCGCCTGGGAGTGCGGGGCGCGCTCGAGAGTCACCGCTCCAGCAGCATCCGCTGCAGTTCCCGCGCGGCCCTCGGCGGGGCCACGTCGCTGCGGTGGGCCAGTGCGATCGTGCGGTGCAGTCCGGGACGGGCGAGCGGGGTGACCCGCAGGCCGCGGCCGGAGCGCGTCGCGACCATGCGCGGGACGACGGCGACACCCAGCCCCGCCCGTACGAAACCCAGCACAGCGTCCATCTCGCCGCCCTCGACGGCGAGGTCCGGCTCGAAGCCCTCGGCGCGGCACGCGGCGACCGTCAGCTCCCGCAGGTCGTAGCCGTGCCGGAACATCACCAGACGCTCCCCCTCGAGATCCGCGACGGCGACCGAGCGCCGCCCCGGACCACCGGGCGCGGCAGCCTCGGGCGAGGAGACCACCACCAGGTCCTCGCGCAGCAGCTCCACCGTGGTCAGGGCCGGGGAGGGGGTGGGCAGCGGGAGCACGATCAGCGCCAGGTCCAGGGCGCCGCGGGCCAGCTCCCGCACCAGGTCGTGGGAACCTCCCTCCTCGACCAGCAGCCGGATGCCCGGGTAGCGGTCCTGGAAGGCGCGCAGCACGTCCGGCAGCAGGCCGGTGCACAGGCTCGGCGTGGCCCCGAGCCGCACCCGGCCCCGGCGCAGCTGCACCAGTTCCTGCACCTCGTGCCGCGCCGTGTCGGCGTCGGCGAGGATGCGCCGGGCCAGCGGCAGCAGCGCCTCCCCGGCGTCGGTGAGGCTGATGTTGCCCCGCGCGCGCAGGAACAGATCCGCGCCCAACTCCCGCTCCAGCGCCTTGATCTGCTGCGACAGCGACGGCTGGGCGACATGGACCAGATCGGCCGCCCGGGTGAAGTGCCGGGTCTCGGCGACCGCCACGAAGTACTGGAGCTGCTGGAACTGCACAAGACCAGCATAGTCAATCCCTATCGAAACGAGCCGGACCATGTCTTGGACCGATGGGGTCCTTCGGCCCTAGCGTGCTGAGACATGGCACTGGCAACGCGGACGGACCGACGGCCGTCCATGGCACGCACCGTGTGGGGCTCGACCGTCGGCAAGAAGACCGTGATGGCGGTCAGCGGCCTGATCATGCTGCTGTACCTGGTCGCCCACATGATCGGAAACCTGAAGATCTACTTCGGGGCCGGCGAGTTCAACCACTACGCCCACTGGCTGCGCACGCTCGGCGAGCCGTTCATGCACTACGAGTGGACGCTCTGGCTGGTCCGTGTGGTCCTCGTGGCCGCCGTCGTCGCCCACGCCGTCTCCGCCTACCAGCTCAGCCGCCGCGACATCAAGGCGCGGCCCAGCAAGTACGTGCACGCCAGGCCCCGGGCCAGTTACGCCACCCGCACCATGCGCTGGGGCGGGATCATCCTCGGCCTGTTCATCGTCTGGCACATCCTCGACCTGACCACCGGCACCGTGCACTCCGGTGGATTCCAGCCGGGCCACCCGTACCAGAACGTCGTGGACACCTTCTCCACCTGGTACGGCAACGTCGTCTACATCGTCGCCGTGCTGGCGCTCGGCCTGCACATCCGGCATGGATTCTGGAGCGCCGCCCAGACCCTCGGCGTCGGCAGCCGCACCCGCGACCGTGCCCTGAAGACCGCCGCCAACGTTCTCGCACTGCTGCTCACGGCCGGCTTCATCGCCGTCCCGGTGGGCGTCATGACCGGAGTGGTGAGCTGACATGACCTCCTACGCCGACTACGCGACCGGTGCGCCGGTCGTCGACACCAAGTCCCCCACCGGCCCGATCAACGAGCGCTGGGACAAGCGCCGCTTCGAGGCCAAGCTGGTCAACCCCGCCAACCGGCGCAAGCACACGGTCATCGTGGTCGGCACCGGCCTCGCGGGCGGCTCGGCCGGCGCCACCCTGGCCGAACAGGGCTACCACGTCGTCCAGTTCTGCTACCAGGACTCCCCGCGCCGCGCCCACTCCATCGCCGCGCAGGGCGGCATCAACGCGGCGAAGAACTACCGCAACGACGGCGACTCCATCCACCGCCTGTTCTACGACACCGTCAAGGGCGGCGACTTCCGCGCCCGCGAGTCCAACGTGCACCGCCTCGCGCAGATCTCGGTGGAGATCATCGACCAGTGCGTGGCGCAGGGCGTGCCGTTCGCCCGCGAGTACGGCGGCCTGCTGGACACCCGCTCCTTCGGCGGCGTCCAGGTCTCCCGCACCTTCTACGCCCGCGGCCAGACGGGCCAGCAGCTCCTGCTCGGCGCCTACCAGGCGCTGTCCCGGCAGATCGCCGCAGGCAATGTCGAGATGCACCCGCGCACCGAGATGCTCGACCTGATCGTCGTCGACGGCCGGGCCCGCGGCATCGTCGCCCGTGACCTGATCACCGGCAGGATCGACACGTACTTCGCGGACGCCGTCGTCCTCGCCTCCGGCGGCTACGGCAACGTCTTCTACCTGTCGACCAACGCCATGAACTCCAACGCGACCGCCGTCTGGCGGGCGCACCGGCGCGGCGCGTACTTCGCCAACCCCTGCTTCACCCAGATCCACCCCACCTGCATCCCGCGCACCGGCGACCACCAGTCCAAGCTGACGCTGATGAGCGAGTCGCTGCGCAACGACGGCCGCATCTGGGTCCCGAAGGCCAAGGGCGACAACCGCCCGCCGAACGAGATCCCCGAGGACGAGCGCGACTACTACCTGGAGCGCATCTACCCCTCCTTCGGCAACCTCGTCCCGCGTGACATCGCCTCCCGCGCCGCGAAGAACGTCTGCGACGAGGGCCGCGGCGTCGGCCCCGGCGGCCAGGGCGTGTACCTGGACTTCGCGGACGCCGTCAAGCGCATGGGCAGGAAGAAGGTCGAGGAGAAGTACGGCAACCTCTTCGACATGTACGAGCGGATCACCGCGGAGAACCCGTACGAGGTGCCGATGCGGATCTATCCCGCCGTGCACTACACGATGGGCGGCCTGTGGGTCGACTACGACCTCCAGACCACCGTCCCCGGACTGTTCGCGATCGGCGAGGCCAACTTCTCCGACCACGGCGCCAACCGCCTCGGCGCCTCGGCGCTGATGCAGGGCCTTGCCGACGGCTACTTCGTCCTCCCGGCCACGATCAACGACTACCTGGCCCGCAACCCGCACCAGGAGGCCGTCACCGAGGACCACCCCGCCGTCCAGGAGGTCGTCGCCGAGACCGAGGACCGCCTCAACCTGCTCCTGTCCGTCGACGGCGACCGCACCCCCGACTCCTTCCACCGCGAAGTCGGCGAACTGATGTGGGAGTTCTGCGGCATGGCCCGCACCGAGGCGGGCCTGCGCAAGGCGCTGGACCGCATCCCGCAGATCCGCGAGGAGTTCTGGCGGCGCATCAAGGTGCCCGGGACCGGTGAGGAGTTCAACCAGTCCCTGGAGAAGGCCAACCGCATCGTCGACTACCTGGAGCTCGCCGAGCTCATGTGCCTCGACGCGCTGCACCGCGCCGAGTCCTGCGGCGGCCACTTCCGCGAGGAGTCCCAGACCCCCGACGGCGAAGCGGCCCGCAGGGACGAGCAGTTCGCCTACGCGGCGGCCTGGGAGTTCACGGGCACGGGCGAGGCGCCCACCCTGCACAAGGAAGACCTGGTCTTCGAGTACGTCCACCCCACCCAGCGGAGCTACGCATGAAGCTCACCCTGCGCGTCTGGCGGCAGAAGAACGCCGACGCCGACGGCGCCATGTCCACCTACGAGGTGGACGACATCTCGCCCGACATGTCCTTCCTGGAGATGCTGGACGTCCTCAACGAACGGCTCATCCTCTCCGGCGAGGACCCGGTCGCCTTCGACCACGACTGCCGCGAGGGCATCTGCGGCGCGTGCAGCCTGGTCATCAACGGCGACGCGCACGGCCCCGAGCGCACCACCACCTGCCAGTTGCACATGCGGTCCTTCAAGGACGGCGACACGATCGACATCGAGCCGTGGCGCGCCGCCGCCTTCCCGGTGGTGAAGGACCTGGTGGTGGACCGCTCGGCCTTCGACCGGATCATCCAGGCCGGCGGCTACGTCACCGCCCCCACCGGCTCCGCACCCGAGGCCCACGCCACGCCCGTACCGAAGCCGGACGCCGACTTCGCCTTCGAGCACGCCGAGTGCATCGGCTGCGGCGCCTGCGTCGCCGCCTGCCCCAACGGCGCGGCGATGCTGTTCACCTCCGCCAAGATCAACCACCTCAACGTGCTGCCGCAGGGCGCGCCCGAGCGCGAGACCCGCGTCCTGGACATGGTGGCCCGCATGGACGAGGAGGGCTTCGGCGGCTGCACCCTGACCGGAGAGTGCGCCACCGCCTGCCCCAAGGGCATCCCCCTCGTGTCGATCACCAGCATGAACAAGGAGTGGCTCCGCGCGACCCGCAAGGCGTCCAAGCGGTAGCCCACCAGGAAACGTTCGCCGAGGGGGCGGACGGGCGGGGCCGGGAGTGGTGCTCATCCCCGGCCCCGCCTCGGATTTCTCTCCGCCCGGACGCGCCGCAGGCGGGCGACCACGCGATCACGAGCGGGGCCGGACGGGCGGGGTGCCGCCGCGGCCGGCCGCACGGGGCGCCGCCCGCGCCGTTCAACATCCCCACATCCGTTCTCCCGGCACAGGTCACGCGGACGCCAACCGGCATCGGAAGAACAGGGACGACGGACCGCACCGCCGGTCCGCCGTCCCTCTTCCGTACCGGGTCCACGACCAGGAGAGAACATGACCGGCGTCTCCACGCTCGAAAGCCCCCCGCAGCCCGCGCCCCCCACCCGCTACACCGTCGCCCTCGCCCGTGACGAGGCGGACGTGCGGGCCGCGCAGCGGTTGCGGTACGACGTCTTCGCTGGGGAGATGGGCGCCCTGCTGTCCACCCCGCAGCCGGGGTACGACGTCGACCCCTTCGACGCCTACTGCGACCACCTGCTCGTGCGCGACACCACGACCGGGCAGGTCGTCGGCACCTACCGGCTGCTGCCGCCGGAGCGGGCCGCGATCGCCGGACGGCTGTACGCGGAGGGCGAGTTCGACATCACCGCGCTGGCCCCGATCCGTTCCGGCCTGGTCGAGGTCGGCCGCTCCTGCGTGCACCCCGACCACCGCGACGGCACGGTGATCGGGCTGATCTGGGCCGGACTGGCCCGCTACATGGTGGACCGCGGCCACGAGTGGCTGGCCGGCTGCTGCTCGATACCGCTCGCCGACGGCGGGGCCCTCGCCTCCGCCACCTGGGAGCGGGTACGCGACAAGCACCTGGCACCGGAGGAGCACCGGGTGCACCCGCTGCTGCCCTGGATCCCGCGGACCGACCTCCCGGCCGCCCCCCGCACCGAGCTGCCCGCCCTCCTGCGCGGCTACCTCCGGCTCGGCGCGCAGGTCTGCGGCGTGCCCGCGCACGACCCCGACTTCGGGGTCGCCGACCTCTACGTCCTGCTGTCGATGCGCCGCGTCAGCCCGCGCTACCTGCGGCACTTCCTCTCCCTCGTACCGGCCTGATGAGCCTCTGGCTGCCCAGCGCGCCCTGCACCCCGAGGGCGTGCGTGGAGACGGGCACGGGGTCCACGGCGGCCGTACCGCGCGCCGTGCTGCGGCTGACGCTGGTCGTGACCCTCGTGCTCGCCGGGATCGCGCTGTCGCCGCTCGGCTGGGGGAGGATCCCCGCCGGCTGGGTCCGGCGCTGGTGCCGGGCGGTCATCAGGGCCTCGGGCGTCCGGGTCCGCATCACCGGCACCGCCCCGCCCACCGGTGGCCTCCTGCTGGTCGCCAACCACATCTCCTGGCTCGACATCCCGCTGCTGGCCGCTGTCCGCCCGGCCCGGATGCTCGCCAAGACGGAGATCCGACGCTGGCCGGTGGCCGGCGCGCTCGCCGCGCGCGGCGGCACCTTGTTCATCGAACGGGACCGTCTGCGCGCCCTGCCCGCGACGGTGGCGCACATCGCCGGGGAACTGCGCGCCGGCGCCGCGGTCGCCGCCTTCCCCGAAGGCAGCACCTGGTGCGGTCGCGCCCAGGGCGCCTTCCACCGAGCCGTCTTCCAGGCCGCCCTCGACGCCGGGGTGCCCGTCCAGCCTGTCCGCATCCGCTACCTGAGCCACGCCGGGGGAGCGGCGAGCACGGCCCCGGCCTTCGTCGGCGACGACTCCCTGCTCGCGTCCCTGTGGCGGGTGGCGACGGCACACGGCCTGGTCGCCGAGGTCGACGTGCGTCCCGTGCTTCCTCCAGGTGCCTTTCCCGACCGACGCACGCTGGCCCGCGCGGCGCAGCAGGACGACCCCGACGGCCAGGACCACGGTGCCATCGCGCGCTCGACAGAAACCCGCGGTCACGTCTGGGCTGGTGACACCTGCGCCGGTCACGCCCCCGCCGGGGCGGCCACCCGGCCGCACCGGCCCCGAGTGCCGGCTCAGACGCGGCGCACGGTGTGCAGGGACTCGGCGTAGAGGCCCGTGCCGTCGAGCGGTGAGGCGCCGGCCAGATGGGCCATGGTGGGCCCGTTGACCGTCTTGCGGCTGGACAGGAAGCGCCGCTTGCCGGCCGCGTCCCCTCCGAGATGGATCCCCACGTGGTCGACCGTGGCGGTCTGCGGGTCCCCGTCGTCCCCGGAGCCGGCGTTGAACAGTACGAGGTCGCCGGGCTGGAGCAGGGTCGCGGCCGGCGGACGGACGCCGTCGGTCCGGTCGATCAGCACACCGGGTGTGTGGTCGGCCATGTCGCGGGACTGGCGCGGTATCCGGTTCCCGGACGTGTCCGCCTTCGCGGCCATGGGCACGCCCATGTGGTAGCCGTAGACCATGCGGGTGTACCCCGAGCAGTCGAGGTTCGAGCGCACGAAGCACCGCATGCCCCGGCCTCGCGGCCGGGGCATGCGGTGTCGTCGCTCCATGACGGCTGTACCGCCTAGTCGTCGATCGCCGCCCCGTACAGCGCGTCCGTCGGCAGGCCGCCGAACGCGCTCAGGCTGTAGCTCCAGGAGCCGGAGGTGGTCAGGCCCGAGCTGCCCGCGGAGAACACCCAGACGTAGCCGTCGTTCGTGTTCTCACCGGGTGCCGAGGCGAGCAGGCCGAAGCGGCCGTCGTCGTTCGGGTCGGTGAAGGAGACCTGGCCGCCGAACTTGTCGCCCTTCTCGACGGTGCCCGGGACGTTCTTGGTGCCCTGGTGCACGGACAGTGCGCCGGTGGACGTCATGCCCTTGGCCGAGCCACGCAGGACCGTGACGGCGCCCGCGTCGGCGACGGAGCCGATGTCCTCGCCCGCGACACCGATCGCCACGTCCGCGTATCCGTCGCGGTTTGTGTCGCCGACGGAGAGGTCGGTGCCGAAGCCGTCGCCCCGCTCGTTCGTGCCCGGCACGCCCGCCGAGTTCTGGGTCCACCACACGGGAGGGGTGCCCGGCCCCTCCCGGCCGGCGGGCCCGTCCGCACTGCCGTAGTAGACGCCGACCATGCCGCCGGTCATGCTCTCGCCGCCGTCGTCCGGGCTGTGCGGCTCGCCGGTGACCAGGTCGTCGTAGCCGTCGCGGTTGATGTCGCCGGACGCGACGACCGGGCCGCCGCGCACCGCGGTGATCGGCAGCGGCTCTTCGTTCGACGCGGTGCCGGGCAGGATGTACGACCAGCCGTAGCCGGGCTCGTCGCCCACGCTGGTGCCGGAGACGACCAGGTCGGCGAAGCCGTTGTTGTCGTAGTCGCCCGTGGTCATCGACTTGGGCCGGATGCCCGGTGCGTCGGCGGCGGAGGCCTTGCTGAGCGTCTTCCGCGGAGGCGAGGTGAGCGTGGTGCGCGACTTCTGCACCGGCCGCCGCGCCTGCGCGTCCGCGCTCTTGGCGGTGGGCTGGGGGGCGGGCTCGAAGCTGTAGACCGTCAGCCCGACCGAGTCCACGACGGCGAGGGAGTCGCCCGGAGTGGTGTCGTCGAAGCGGGCCGCGGCGAGCGAGGCGCCGAACCTGCCGCTGGTGGTGAGGTCATCGGACTGCAGCCAGTCGCTGACCGATCCGGTGAGCCCCTTCGGCGTGCCCCACAGGACGACCGCGGCGCCCGCGTTGGCGACGGCGCCGAGGTCCTCGCCGGGGATGCCGATGATCGCGTCGTCGTAGCCGTCGCCGTCGAGGTCGCCGGTGGCCAGCGACTTGCCGAAGCCGTCACCGGTCTCGGCGGCGCCGGGGACGCCCGTGGAGTTCTGGCTGAAGACCTTGGCCCTGGTCGTGCCGATGCCCTTGGGTCCGCCGTACTGCACGGTCACCATCCCGGCGCCCTTGTATTTGCCGACCGCCGCCCCGGGGGCGCCGACGAGCACGTCGTCGTATCCGTCGCCGTTGAAGTCGGTGTTGCGGTCGTTGGCGTGTGTTCCGCCGGGTGTTCCGGCATAGGCGCTCGGAGCGGTCGCGATGATCGCGCCCGTCATGAGGAGAAACGATGCCGCCGCGACGGCGGCCGAGCGGTTCTTGCGCATGAGCGGCTCCTTGGCTCGGATACGACCGGCTGGCTCGGGGCGCGGGGGTGTCCGGACAGGTCCCGTTCCTATGTCCGGCACCGTGTTTGACACCGCATGGGGAGGAAGGGTTGTACAGGCGGCATGTCCTTTTTGCTGAAGAAGATCACCTCTTCGTCGAAGAGATCGCTGCGAGTCGGGCATCCGGGGCGAGGACAGCCCGTGCCCCGTACCGCCTTCACGCTCCCACCGCCCTTCCGTCCCCTGAGGTGCCACCCCGCCCACCACCCACGGCTACGCTCGTCACCCGCACGCCACCGGGGCCATGTCCAGCGCGACCCACAGGAACGAGGGCACGACGTATGGCCCGTACAACACCCGTACAAGCCCGCGTACAACAAGGGCACCAGCGAACCGCCCCGGCCGTACGACAAGCCCGACGTACGGCCGACGTACCTGGTCAGCGACACACCAACCCGCCCACGCTGGCACTGTGACGCAACATCAGATCACCGACGAGGCGAAGCCAGAGCCGCCCCACACCCCCGCCACCCGCCAACTGACCTTGCGCTTCGGCAGCACCAGACGCGGCGCCCGGCTGGCCCGGCACCTCGCCGTCCAGCAGTTCACCGAGTGGACCGGCCTCCCGCACGACGCCGAATCCGTCCGAACCCTCGCTCTCGTCACGGCCGAGCCGGCCTCTTACGCGATCCGCCACGGGCAGCCTCCCCGGCCGCCGTCGCCTGGCTGCCGGAACCCTTTCCCGTCGAGTTGACGGAGGTCACGATGTACTCCGGGCTCACAATCGAGCCGGAGGCTTCGGGGATTTCGAGCAGGGAGTCCTGAGCGATCGTCCAGCGCATGTCGCCGGAGCAGCTCCCTGGGATTCCCGACAAGACCCAGGGCAAGAAGAAGCAACCGCCCCGCCCTTTCGGCTCGCTCTGCAAGCGCCTTGCCCTGGCAAACCAACGGATGTGATCAATACCGGGGACCCGCGCTCTTCGAACAGTTATGGTTCCTGCGTCGGGAGTGGGGGGCTGCACGGCAATTCCGGTCACCTTCACACCCATGCGCAAAACACCACGAGTGAAGGACTGTGATGAAGGCACCTGCCGAAATTCCGGCAAGACCGAGGCGGAAGAGACTCATAGGAACCGCTCTCGCGGCCGTGGCCGCGGGCGCCCTGGCGTGGCTCGCGCTGCCGGTCGGCGCGTCCGTCGTGCAGGGCACCACGTCCATGGCGGCAGCGCCCGTCGCCGACGAGGCCCCCGGATACGCCGTGGAGGACTTCAACTACCCGCAGGCCGACAAGATCCTCGCCGAGAAGAACATCGTCCTCAAGCGCGGCGACGGCCATATCACGCTCGCCGACTGCCTGAGCGGCACGGGCCAGCTGGAGGTCCTGGCCCGCGACAAGAGCAAGATCTGCTTCCAGGTCACCGGCAACTCCGGCTGGCTGACGCTGGAGCTTCCCTCCGTCTACGCCGTCAAGGGCAACGACTACAGCACCCAGGTCGACATGACCACGGGCACGGAGGAGAAGAGCTTCGACATCGCCAAGAACACCTGGACCGCCGTCGGAGAGAGCGCGGACGAGCAGGGCCGCGAGTTCATGCTCGTGGAGATCAGGACCTCCAAGTAGGGCACTGCCGGACACCCTCGTCCCTCGCTCTGCCGCAGGCCACCGGGCCCGGCAGACCTCCCGAACAAGGAATTCCGAGGAAGAACCTCATGCGACACACCAGACCCGTGCGTGTCTCCGCACCGGCAGCGGCCCTGATCGCCGGCACCCTCGCGCTGTGCGCGGCGCCCGCGTCCGCCGTGACCGGCACCCCTGTCACCGACACCACGTTCAGCTACACCGCACAGCTCATCATCGGCGGCCACGACCGAGGCTGCTCCGGTGTCCTGGTCGCCCCCGAGTGGCTGCTCACCGCGGCGAGCTGCTTCGCCGACGACCCGGCCACGAGCCTCGCTGTGCCCGCGGGCAAGCCGAAGGTCACGACCACCGCGACGATCGGCCGCACCGATCTGACCGGCACCGACGGCGCCGTGCTCCAGGTCGTGGAGCTCGTGCCCCGCACCGACCGCGACGTGGTCCTGGCCCGCCTGAAGCGGCCGGTCACCAACGTCGCCCCCATCGCCCTGGCCACCACCGCGCCCACCGCCGGGGAGGAGCTGAAGTTCGCCGGGTACGGGCGCACCAAGACCGAATGGGCGCCGCTGAAGCTGAACACCGGGGCCCTCTCGGTGGACGCCATCGCCGCCACCACCGCCACGGTCACCGGCAAGGACGGCGCGGCTGCGTGCATGGGCGACACCGGCGGACCCGTGGTGCGCGTCGTGGGGGGCACGCATCAGCTCGTGGCCCTCAGCAGCCAGTCCTACCAGGGCGGCTGCTACGGCATCGACGCCGCCGAGACCCGCACCGGCGGCGTCGCCGCCCGCGTCGACGACCTGTCCTCCTGGGTGGACTCCAAGGTCGGCGCGACCCGCATCACCGACTTCAACTGCGACGGCGTCGAGGACATCGCCGTCTCCGACCCCAAGGCCACTGTCGCTGGCGTCGCCAACGCGGGCCTGGTCCGGGTCGTGTACGGCGGCGGCAAGGGCACCGCCGAGATCAATCAGAACCTCGACTGGGTGCCGGGCAGCGCCGAGTCCGGTGACCAGTTCGGCGAGGCCGTCGACACCGTCGACTGGAACGAGGACGGCTGCACCGACCTGGTCGTCGGCATCGCCCACGAGGACCTCGGCAGCACCACCGACGCCGGCATGGTCGACATTCTGCACGGCGCCCCGAACGGCCTGGGCACGGGCGCAGTGAAGGACACCCACCTCGAACAGGGCATGGGCACCGCCTCCCTGGCCGCGTCCAGTCCCGAGGCCGGCGACCTCACCGGCGCGGCCCTCGCCGCCGGCACCACCACCGCCGGTGAGCCGTTCCTGGTCATCGGCGTGCCCGGCGAGTCCCTCGGCTCCGTGTCCAAGGCCGGCATGATCTTCTATGTGCACGGCACCACCAACACCTCGGCGCACCAGGACAGCACGGGCGTGCCGGGCGCCGCGGAGGCGAGCGACGGCTTCGGCAGCGTCGTCGCGGCCGACGCCAACCACATCGCCGTCGGCACACCCAACGAGGCTGTCGGCACCGAATCGGGCGCCGGTAATGTGACGGTCTTCAGCCACACGCTGAACTCCGAGAAGCGCCCCACCCCGCTGTACTACCTCGACCAGGACCTGGACACCGTCTCCGGCGCCTCCGAGGCCGGCGACCAGTTCGGCAAGTCCCTGGCCCTCGTCCCGTACCGCCCCTCCGGCGCGGCGGCCGCCACCGAGTCGATCCTCGCGGTCGGCGTGCCGGGTGAGGACCTGACCATCAACGGCGCCGACAAGGCCGACACGGGCATGGTCGAGACCTTCCGTCTCACCGCCTCGGGCACCTTCAGCCAGCTCCAAACGATCTACTCGGGCACCGGCGACGACGACGTGGTCGGCGCCTCCGAGGCCGGCGACCAGTTCGGCGCGACCGTGGCTGCCGTGAACACCGCCCCGCGTGCGGTGAGCACCACGGCGACGATGAAGCTGGCCGTCGGCATCCCCAACGAGGCCGTCGGTACGACGGCCAACGCGGGCGCGATCACCACCTTCTCGCTGCTGGGCACGCCCGGCGCGAACGACCGCTGGATAGAGGTCGGCAACTCCGCCGGCCTCCCGGGCACCCCGGGCGCCAACCAGTACCTGGGCCGGAGCATTCACTACACCGGCACCAACCTCTACGCCGGCATGCCGTACGGCCCGTCCACCTACGGCGCCCTCCACGTCCTGCCGATGTCCAACGTGACCGCCGGCGGCACGGCCACCGCGATCACCACCTACCAGCCGGGCCAGGGCGGCCTCCCGGCCGCAGGCGTCGACTTCGGTACCGCCGCCCGGTAGCCGAGGGCAGCCGGAGACCCATCCGCTGATGCCGAGAGCCCCCCGAAGGGCCAGACCCTTCGGGGGGCTCTCGCTTGATGCTGCGCATACTGAATCACCGCAGCCGTCACCGCGGCCGTGTCACCGCGTCAGGACGAGTGCGACGACGAGCAGGGCGACGACGGAGACCGCGCAGAAAACGAGGTGCGAGGCCGGGTAGTCGTATTTCTCGCGTCGCACACCCTGCTCGATCTCATGGGCCCACACCGTGAATCGCTTGCGGGTCGGGAACATCCCGATCGTCAGCCCGATGAGCCCGAACGCGTACCCGGTCACCATGGCGGCCAGGGAGAAACCCCGCCACTGGCCGAACAGGACCGCGCCGACCCCGCATCCGGCCATGATGAAGGGATACGTCATCCAGAATTTCCGGAGTGGGATCCACCTCGCCATGGCGCAAGAATGGATCACAAAGGCCGCTGCGGCCATCAGCCACAGCCATCCGGTGGCAACGGACGCGAGCACGAACGCGGTGTCCTTCCGGCGGGAAATCCATCGAGAGGTGAGAAAGGCGCAGGGGGGCCGACGGCGGGTGTCGGCCCCCCTGCCGATCAGTCTACGAACCGGTTCCTATCAGAAAAACGACGACAACGTCGAGGTGATCGGGGATACGAGATCGTGGGCGAACTGCGTGACCTTCGTGGCCACCTTGGTGCCACCGAGCGCCCCGATCCACTTCGACTGGCCGAACGTGACCAGTCCCAGCACGGTACCCGCGGCGGAGGAGACGAACTCGCCGCTGCCGAACCCGTACTCGAAGCCGGTGAACAGGGTGCTGAGGGCGGCGGAGCCCATGGAGACGTACGCCAGGAACCCGGCGGCCACCGCCAGCGGCGGGAAGGCGAGGCTCGCGAGGCCCAGGCCGGCGGAGAGGAAGCCGGTGCCGATGCTGATGTAGTTGAAGGTGTCCGCCCACCAGCCGGCGTCCTCGTACCACTTCTCGCCGTTGTCGCCGTTGCTGCCGTTGGAGTTGACCTGGTCGTGGGTGGAGCTGTCGGCCGGGTCGGTCATGCTCTCCCGGTTCCTCCGCGCCTCCTCGGCCGCCTGCCGCGCGGCCTCCGCAGCCTCGGCCTTGCGCTTCTCGGTGGCGATGCGGCGGGCGTCGCTGGCCGCGGCCGCCGCCGTCCTGGCGTCCTGGCCCGCCTGGAGCGCGGACTGGCGGGCGCTGGCCGCCGACGCCTGGGCGCTGTAGGAGGAGTTCAGGGCGCGGCGGGCCGCGTCGATCGCCTTGTTCGCCGAATAGTTCGCCGAGCGGGCGGCGCCACGCGCGGTCGCCGCCGCGGTCTTGGCCTTGTTCGCCGAGGTCTGGGCGGAAGCGGCGGACTTGTCTGCGTCGTCTGCGTTCTTGCGGGCCTCCTCGGCGTAGCCGGCGGCCGCCTCCGCCGAGGCCTGGGCCTTGTTCGCCCATTCCGCAGCCTCAGCGGCCGCCTTGCGGGCCTCCGCCGCCGCCTTGGACGCCAGCGCGGCGTCCTCCTGCGCCTTGCAGGCGATCTTCGCCGCCGCCGCGATCGCGCCGCGGATCGCCGCGATGTGGGTGGCGGAGTCGTAGTCGAGCTGGGCCGTCTTGTGCTGCACGACGTCGATGAAGTTCCGGCGCATCCACGTCGGGCCCTCCAACGCCACCTCGGCGTGGGCCTTGGTGTACGCGCCGCCGGTGTTGATGAGGGCCGCGGTGGCGACCGCGTCGTCCTCCCGGATCGCGTCGGGGTAGGCCTTGTCGAAAAAGTCCTGCAGCGCCTTCGGGGTGTTCGCGTCGAGGGCGCCCTGGGCCGCCGCCCTGACGGCGGACCCGGGGTTGTTGTTCAGGATGCGCAGGATCTGGACACGGTAGTCGTCCGCGGCGGCCTCGATCGCTCCCGTGGTGAGGAAGGTGCGCGACGCGTCCTCGGCGTCGCTCTCCAGCGCGGTCTGCGCCGCCACCGCGACCGCCGGCGCGGACACCTGGGCGTAGTAGAGGGCGGTCTCCCGGTCGTCCTGCCGCTGGGCGATGGCCCGATCGGTGTCGATCCAGGCGTGCACGTCGGCGTCCGCACCGGACAGGGCGAACTGGGCGGCCTCCCGAGTCCAGGCGCCGTTCGCGTTGAGCAGGCCGATGCAGGCCTTGCGGCCCAGGGTGGCGGCCAGCCCCAAGTCGTCGCCTGATAGGGCCTGCTCGGCCTGGATGATCAGGTCCTTGATGGCCTGGGCAGTCTGCTCCGCCTGCGCGCGCTTGTTCTCGTAGCCCGCCCGTTCGTCCGCCTCGATCCGGGCGAGCTCCGTGGCCTCGGCCAGGCCCTGCTGCTTGAACTCCTCCAGTCTCGCCAACTCCGCATCGCGGGCGGCCCGTTCCACGGCGACCGCGTCCTCGACGGCCTTGGTGGCGGTGTTGGCGGCGTCGACCGCGGCGGCCGCGTGGGCGGTGGACTTATTGGCGTAGTCGATCGCCTGGCCTGCGTACTTCACTGCCTCCTCGGCCGCGGCCGCAGCGTTGTCCGCGTGGTCCGCGGCGGAGTTGGCAGCGGTTCGTGCCGTACGCGCCGCTGTAGCGGCCGAGTTGGCCAGAGCCTGTGCTGTGGAGGCGAAGTTGGTTGCGCGGTTGGCCGCGGCGTTGGCGATCGCCGCCTGCCGCTGGGCCTCGGCGGCTTCCGCCTGCGCCGCGCCCGCGGCCTGCGCCGCCTGGGCGGAGGCGGAGGCGGCAGCGGCGGCGTTGCGGGCCGCGCCCGCGGCCGCGGAACCAGCGCCCGCGGCCTGCGCGGAGGCGGTCGCGGCGTAGTCGGCGGCCTTGGCGGCGGTGCGCGCCTTGGCGGCGGCGTTGCGGGCCGCGACCGCAGCGTTCTTGGCCGCCTGCGCCTTCGAGGCGTCCTTCGAGGCGGCGATCGCCGCGTTGTAGGCACGTGCGGCGGCGTTTCCGGCGGTCGCGGCGGCTTGCGAGGCCGCGGTGGCGGCCCAGGACGCGCGCCGGGACGCGGCCACGGCGGCGTGGGAGGCGTTGATGGCGTTGCGGGCGGCATCCGCAGCGCCCTGGGCGGCCTTGGCGGCCTTGCGGGCGGCGGCCGCGGACTTCTGTACGTCCTCCTTGGCGGCGGCCGCCTCCGCAGCCGCGATCTCGGCGGCCTCCTTCGCTTTCTCCGCGGCGGTCTTGGCGCGCTCGGAGGCCTCGACGGCCTCGTCGGTCTCGGCCTGCGCGCGCTTGCCCTCCCGCTCGACGACCGCGACGAGCTCCTCGATCGTCGCTGTCTCCTGATCCCGGGCCCGGGCGATGTGCTGGCCGGTGTCAAGGAACCACTGGACGTCGGCCGCCGTGCCGCTGAGGGCGCGGTCCGCGTATATCTGCACCTCCGGACCGGCGGTGAACATCATGGCGGCGATCTCCACCCGCATGTCCTCTTCGCGGGCGGTGTACTGGCCCTGGAGCAGGAAGTTCTCCAGAGCCGCCTGCGTGCCGGTGCTCAGGGCGTCGGAGGCCTCCCGCTTGACCGCCTTGCCGCCGGTGCTGGAGATGGTGGCCGTGACCACCTGCAGGTCCTCGACGATGGCGGGCTTGAAGCCGTCCCTGAGGAACGCCTCGATCGCGCTGTCACCGTTGTTGAGGGCGTCGATGGCCTCGCGGCGCAGCCCCTTGCCGGAGTGAGCGAGGTAGGTGAAGAGGGCGACACGGTTGTCCTCCAGCGTCGCCTTCGGCAGCGTTTCGGCGAGGAAGGTCTGGATGTCTGCCTCGGTGCCGTGCAGCGCGTCGGCCGCGGCCGCTCTGACCGCTCTGCCGCCCGTCATCCATGCCTTGACGACTTTCGCGCGGTCGGTGTCCGGCAGGGCCAGCGGATCGACCGTCTCGCCCTCGGCCGTGACGGCGCGGGCCACGGGCGTCAACGCGATGGGAGACGCTGCGGCGGCCGTGACGGCGGTCAACAGGCCGACGAATCGGCGCCGACTCCAAAAGGTCGTCTGCATGGGTGTGCTGTCCTCCCCGTGAATACCAGTGAGCCGGGCCGGCGAGTGCCGATCCGGCCGACTCCCCCTGAATGCCTGGACTGCTCACCCGTGACACCAGTGAACCCATGGGGCGCCTGTGTAACGGGCCGACGATACCAACGGACATTCAAAGAAACATGAGTTCGACAAAAGATGACTGAACGGGTCCCAGCGACCGTCCTGTTGGGGACAGCTTCTGGTTAAAGGGCCCGGCCTGTGCGCGACGCCGATGAAGGAAGAGAACCCACCATGCACCCCGCCGTGGAACGCCTGACCGAACTCGTTCCTCCACCCGGACCGCGCCGCTCCCGGAGTGGGTCGAGGCGATCTGGTAGCGGTCACGTTCCCGTGGTGCCCGGCGACACGGCACCGGGCACCATGAGAAGGCGCTGTGCGCGACCACTCGTGACGGGGCGCGTTCAGGCGCCCGCCCCGGGGCTGGCGACGTGCCGGGTCGGGGCTCCCGTCCCGTTTCCTGCAGGGCGGGGACCCTCCCCGGTGTGCGGTGGTAGGACAGGGCTGTAATCGGCACTGCGGACAGCAGCCAGAGTGCGGTCCGAACGAGGGGCCGCGAGGGGGGAGTTGGGCATGGCGGCGGAGAACATCGACGATGTCGTGGAGGGGCTTGCCGGCATCGTGCGGGAGGCCGGTCGCGCCGGTGACCGGGTCGGGTACTTCGCGGCGCTGTACCGGCAGGTGACCGTTGAGGTCCGCACGGCCATTCACGGTGGGCTGTTCGACGACGGCGCCCGAATGGACCGCTTCGACACGCTCTTCGGCAACCGCTACTTCGACGCGTACGACGCCTGGCGTCGTGACCGGAGCGGGCCGCGTTGTTGGCGCGAGGCGTTCGGGCTGCTCAACGACGCCGACACCGTCATCGTCCAGCACCTGATACTCGGCGTGAACGCGCACATCAACCTCGACCTGGCCATCGCCGCCGCACGGACCAGCCCAGGCGAGGCCATCCACGCGTTGCGGCGCGACTTTCTGCTGATCAACGACATCCTTGGGCGGGTGGTGTTGGCGGTGCAGGACTCGGTCGGCGCCCTGTCGCCACTCTTGTCGCTGCTGGATCGGGTCGGAGCCCGAACCGACGAGCGGATCCTCGACTTCAGTGTCCGTCAGTCCCGCGAGGAGGCGTGGTACAACGCCGTCCTGCTTGCCGGCCAGAACGACGAGGAGCGCGAGGCCACCATCCAGCGGCTCGACATCCGGGCCGCCGTGCTCGCACGGTTGACAGCGCGACCGGGCGGCCTGGTCCGGCCGGCCTTGCAGCTGATCCGGAGCACCGAGAGTGATGACGTGCCGGCCGTCATCACGCATCTGGACAACGCCATGAGCGATCCTCCGTCTGGCAGGGGACGGGGTGAGGCCCGGCGGATCGACCGGCCGGCATCTGGCTGAAGCCGGTGCCGGACACCTGCTCACCTAGTGTCAGAACGAGCCTCAGCTGTCGCTCGACGAAGCGATTCAGCAGGCCCACCGTGAGGACGTTTCCCATGCCGATGCCCCGGCAGGACCGCAGTCCCCCGGGGCATCGGCGGTTTGCGGGGCGGCATCCGGATCGCACCGGAGTTGCCCTGACGCGACCGGCGGTGAACCGCGGTCTGCCGCACTGGAGTCCCTCCGCACTGTCCCAAGGGCGAACCCCTCCGATCCAGGCGTGATGTCATTGTGGTCGCATGCTGCAGGTGTCCAAAGCGACTGGGGGTTGCCGTGAGCGGCAGATCGAAGGTTTCGGTACGACGGCGCAGACGCGTCGGCATGGTGTGGCTGGTCGTCTCCGCCGTGCTGGTGGGCGCAGTCGCGACGTTGGGCGCCTTGGCCGGGAACACCGAGCGGGTCACCAGGATGTGGGTCGGCGCCGAGATCAACAAGGACGGCAGCGCCCGTGTCACCGAGGTGATCGACTACGACTTCGGGGTCGGCATCGAGGGACGGCACGGCATCTACCGTGACATCCCCGGCCTCGGCTACGAGGACGAGTCCAAGCCCCATGTCGCCATGGACGGCGGCCCGGTGCCGTATGAGATCACCATCCCCAACAACAGGGACCTGTGGGGCGAGGACGTCCGAAGCTTCCGCGTGGGCGACCCCCACGACGCGGTCACCGGCGTCCACCGCTACTCCGTCCAGTACACGCTCCAGAACGTCGCCCCCGGCGGCAAGCTCGCCTGGGACGCGATCGGCACCGGCTGGAACGTCGACGTCGACAACGTCCAGATCCACGTAGTGGCCCCGTACGACCTCGCCGACGCGCGCTGCGTCCAGGGCACCGAGGGTTCCCAGCAACGCTGTGCGCTCACAAAGCCCGGAACGGGCCACCTCGTCGCCGACCTCGGCCAGCTCGGCGCGGGCAAGGGCGCCACACTGTACGCGACCCGCACCGGCGGCACGCTCACCGACAGGGCGGCCGCGCCCGTACCGCCCTCGGGCCCGGCGACCGGCAACGACGTGGGCGTCGGCACGCTGGTGCCCGGCCTGATGGCCACCGTGATCACCATGCTCGCCGCGCTGGTGACGACGCTGGTGATGCGCCTCATGGGGCGCGAGCGGGTCACGGCGGACGGCGGGGACGGCAGGGAGAAGCGTGTCGACATCCAGAAGCTCAGGCGGTCTCTGACCCCGGTCCCGGCCCCTCCGGCCGAACTCACCCCGGCGCAGGGCGGCATCCTGCTCGCCGAATCCGTCCTTCCCCAGCACCAGGTGGCCTGGCTGATGACCACCGCCCTCGACGGCCACCTCGACATCGACGACAACCAGCACCATCCGACGCTGACCCGACGTACACCTGCGGACGGCGGAGAGGTGGACCCGACGGTCAAGGACGTATTCGACCGTGTGTTCCCCGGCCGTGACAGCGTGACCCTGGGTACGTACGACCCGTGGTTCAGGACGGGCTGGGTCGCTCTCCAGGGACACCTGGATGCCTGGCGGCGCCACTCCGGGCTGTGGGATCCGGTCGGCGTCGACCGCCACTTCTGGGCGCAAGTGGGCGGGGTCGTCGCCGCCGTGGTGGGCGTGATCGCCGTCGTCGTCGGCAGCGTACTCAGCGACAATGAGGTGGGCCCTGCCTGGTGGGTGGTCCTGGTGTCCGGCGCGGTCGCTGCGGGCGGCGGCCTGGCCGGTGCCATCCGGGGCTGGGAGCTGGAGGTCCGCTCCTCCCGCGGTACGGCCCTGTGGATCCAGGTGGAGTCGTTCCGGCGCTATCTGTCCGACCCTGCTCCCCAGCAGGTGGACGAGGTCGCCGTTGCCGGGAGGCTGGACCTGTACACCGCGTGGGCGGTGGCCCTCGGCGTGAACGACCGCTGGTCGCAGGCGATGACCGACTCGACGGCCACCGCGACCGCCGCCCGCTCCGCCCGCCGCGCGCAAGGCTTGTCCTTCTTCGGCCCGGCCGTCGCCGTGGCCCTGATCACCTCCGCCGCGGCGTCGGCGGTGTCCCCCTCCTCCGGCGGTGGCGGCTCCGGCGGTTCCGGTGGCGGTGGGGTCGGCGGCGGCGAGGGAGGCGGTGGCGGCGGCTCCTGGTGAGTGCGGGGCCGCTGCCCGATGAGCGATCGGCCGGTTCGGGCGTGAGTGGACCGGCCGACGGCCGCCGTTGTGCGGTGACGGCGCGGGAGGAAGGCGCCGTCACCAAGGAGTGGGGCCGCCCCGAACGTCCGTGTTCGGGCCGGCCGGCCGGGAGTTCGGTCAGCAGGTGGGGACGCCGGGGAGCTGGGCCGACGGATGGTCGATGTAGATGTTGCTGATGAAGCCCTTGGGTGCACGACCGGCACCCCTGCTCTGCGGGCCGGTCCGGCACGACCGCAGCCGCTTGCTGCGGAAGGCGTCTTCGGCGGACTGGGAGAAGCCGTGGAACGCCTCGACCTTGTTGGTCGCCGCGGTCACCCGGCGCCGCAGCGGCGCGTCGGAGAGGTAGCGCAGCAACCGCACGGTGCGGATCACCCGGCCGACCTCGCGGAACGCGGTGTGGATGGCGTTCTTCCGCGACCCCGAGCGGCAGCCGCTTCAGCAGCGTCGACGAGGAGACCACTCCCTCCGTCACGGAGATGGCCACCCGCATCAGGTGCCGGAACCGCGACCCAGTCCGCTGTCCCGGGTCAACCGAGGCGGGATCAGCCCCTGTCAGCCCTTGCCCGCCTCCCGTGCGGCCCGCTCCAGTCGGCGCCGGTGGTTCTCCCACCACGTGCGATCGCCCGGAGGGACGTTGTCGGAGCCCTTCGACAGGCCTACGGTCCCGTCGATGAGTTCCCGGACGATGTCGGCGTGGCCGGCGTGCCGCTGGGTGTCGGCGATCACGCGGACCAGGATGTGGTGCAGGGTCACCTCTCGCCGCTCCTGCGGCCACCAGGGGACGTGACCGGTCGCGTCGAGCGGCAGTTCCGCGATCGTCCCGTCCGCGTGTTCCCACGCCCGCCGGTACAGTCCGACGATCTCCTCGCGTGACTCGTCCGCGGTGGCCCACATGTCCGCGTTGGGCTCGGCGTCCTCCGTGTACCACCAGGACGGCGGCTCACCCTCGAAGAACGGCCGTCCGAACGTATCGCCGAAGTAGCCCAGTTCCACGCCGGCGGTGTGCTTGACGAGCCCCAACAGGTTGGTGCCGGTGGGGGTCAGAGGGCGGCGGACGTCGTATTCCGAGAGCCCTTCGAGCTTCCACAGCAGGGCGTCACGGGCGTCTTGCAGATAGCGGAGAAGGTTCGCCTTCGGGTCTGCTTCGATCATGCCGGGCAGTCTTCCACCCGCCACTGACAACCGGGCCCGTCTGCCGCCCGGGGTGCGCGGGGCAGGAGCGGGAGACAAGCTGAAGGTACGGATCCAGGGCAGGTGACTCATGAGCGACCTGATGGCGTCCGCACGGATCGTGGTCGGCGTCGACGGCTCCGAGCCGTCGATGGCCGACCTGCGCTGGGCGGCGCGGCAGGCCGCCCTGACAGGTGCCGTGGCCGAGGCGGTGACCGCGTGGGAGGACCCGCTGTGGTACGGCACGAGCCCCATGGCCGCCGGATTCGATTGCGCGGACAACGCGGCGAAGGTCCTCACCCAGGCGCTCGACGAGACCTTCGGCCCCGACCGGCGGTCGAGATCCGGCCCCGGGTCGAGCGCGGACACCCGGCGGGTGCGCTGCTCGAGGCATCCCGGGGAGCGGAGTTGCTGGTCTGGGGAATCGGGGGCACGGCGGATTCACCGAGGCGCTGCTGGGGTCGGTCGGCCAGCACCTCGTTCAGCACGCGGCGTGCCCGGTGGTCGTCGTCCGCGGCCCAGCCGACGCGATGCGGAGTGGCCCGTACTGAGCTCCGTCCGCAGGACGATCGGCGTCCGGCTGGGCCGTGCGGCCCCATGACACAGGGGGTCCGCCGGGCGAGTGTGGAAGGGCGCGGGACCCGAGCGCAGGAGCAGGAGAGAAGGGCGACGTCATGGCCTGGGCATCATGGACCACCCCCGGGGTCTTCACCGGCCGGGGCGGTGTACGGACCGACGAGGCGGGGGTCGTCACCGGCAACCTGACCGTCCACACCACCTGGGACGGCAACGAGGCCGACGTGACGGTCGGGTACACCGGCACCTCCGAATGGTTCACCCTCACCGGAAGTCCCGTGCCCTGCCGTTCCGAGCGGCGCAGCCGGGAACTGCACCAGGCCGTGGTGGCCGCCGTCAGCGCGGGTGGCGGAGCCACCATCCAGCAGACGCGCGTGAGGGAAACGACCTGAACCCGAACCGCGACGAACGTGTCCTGTGCCCCGTCGGCAGACCGTTCCCGCGGCGCTCAGCGGCGCCTGTCGGCGGGCTCGGGTCCCCAGTACTCGGGGCCGCCCCCGCGCCAGTCGATCAGTGGGGAGACCGAGACCTCCACGGGATCGACGTCCAGCCCGGCGCGGCGCAGGAACTCGGCGACGTCGGCGACGCTGTAGGCCAGCCCCAGGATCTCGCCGTTCACGCGGACGCGCCGGCCGCCCGTCGGGGAGGGCGGGTGCACGATCACAGGCAGTGCTCCGGGCATGTACCCAGCATGGGATGCGGCCGCGCGGCCCGCATCCGGACGGCGGTGGCCCGCGCCGTGGCCCGCCTTCGGGGAGGGCCCGGCAACGCGCGCCCGATTACGCTGGCGGGGTGACGGACAGCAACAGACGGCCGCTCGCCGTGTTCGACCTGGACAACACCCTCGCCGACACGGCGCACCGGCAGCGCTTCCTCCAGCGCCGCCCGCGCGACTGGGACGGCTTCTTCGCGGCGGCGCCCGAGGATCCGCCGATCGGGCAGGGCGTCGAGCTGGCCCGCCGGAGCGCGGCGGAATGCGAGGTCGTGTACCTCACCGGGCGGCCCGAGCGGTGCCGCCGGGACACCCTGGACTGGCTGGCCGCCCACGGGCTGCCCGAGGGCCGCGTGCACATGCGACGCGACGGCGACCGCAGACCGGCCCGCCGCACCAAGCTGGAGACACTGCGGCGGCTCGCCCGCGACCGGGAGATCCGTGTCCTCGTGGACGACGACGAGCTGGTGTGCGAGGACGCCGAACAGGAGGGGTTCCGTGTCCTGCGCGCCCGCTGGACGGTGCCGTCCGCCGAGTTGAGGACCGCGCAGGAGAGCGAGGGACGCACCTGAGTCGCAGGAGAGCGAGGAACGCCCCGAGAGCGACGCAGTTGCGTCAGCCCACGTCCTCGATCCGGAAGCCGACCTTCAGACCGACCTGGTAGTGCTCGATCTGCCCGTCCTCGAGCTGGCCCCTGACCTGGGTCACCTCGAACCAGTCCAGGTTGCGCAGGGTCTGCGAGGCGCGGGTGATGGCGTTGCGGATGGCCTGGTCGACGCCTTCGTGCGAGCTGCCGACGATCTCCGTGACCCGGTAGATGTGGTCGGTCATGCGGGTGGCTCCTCTCGGTGGGCGGCTCCGGTGACGCGGGCACGGGGCGTCACGACTTCCGGGCGCGCGTGTGGCGCGGGTCACTCCACCGTGCCCTATACGGAGGCGGAGCGCGAGACGAAGGGGTACGACAAGCCGGACATCACTTGACCCGGGCATTGGTCCATACCAAAATCGCAGACCACACCCGCGCGAGCCCCGCTCGTCCCCCCACGTCGGGCCCCTTCCCTGTGCGTCGGAAAGAACAGGACCCCTCGTGAGACCTCGCCTCCTCGCTCTGCTGTGTGCGTCCTCCTTCCTGGTCAGCGCCTGCGGTGTGCTGTCGCAGGGCGGAAACGGGCGGCAGACCGTCACCGTGTGGATGATGAAGGGCAGCGCGTCCCAGGACTTCCTGAACCGCTTCGCCGAGGACTTCGAACGCACCCACGGCGACCTGCGTCTCGACATCCGCATCCAGGAGTGGACCGGCATCGGTCCGAAGGTACAGGCCGCGCTCACGAATCGCGCTGAGGACGGCCCCGACGTCATCGAGGTCGGCAACACCCAGGTCGCGCAGTACGCCAAGGGCGGCAGGCTCACCAACCTGACGCTGGAGTCGATGCGGGACTGGGGCATGCGGGACTGGCTGCCCGGTCTGGCCGAACCGGGGCTGGACAACTCCTCCCAGTACGGCATCCCGTGGTACGCGGCCAACCGGGTCGTCATCTACCGCAAGGACCTGTTCGAGCAGGCAGGCCTCATCAAACCGCCCCGCACCCGGACCGAGTGGCTCGCCGCCGGCGAGAAACTCGACTCCGGCGGCAACCAGGGGATCTACCTCGCCGGACAGGACTGGTACACGCTCTCCGGCTTCATCTGGGACGAGGGCGGCGACCTCGCCACGGAGACCGGCAGCGGCTGGAAGGGCGCCCTGGACAGTGCCGCCGCGCTGCGCGGCATGGACTTCTACCGGCAACTCCAGGCGCTCGGCCGGGGCCCGGTCGACGCCGACGAGGAACACCCGCCGCAGGCGGAGGTGTTCGCCGGGGGGAAGGTGGCGCAGATCGTGGCGGTGCCCGGCCTCGCCCGGACCATCGTGGAGAAGAACCCCGCCCTCAAGGACAAGCTGGGCTTCTTCCCCGTGCCGGGCAAGACCGCCGGCCGGCCGGGCACGGTGTTCACCGGCGGCTCAGACCTCGTCGTGCCCCGGAACACCACCGACCGGGACGGCGCCGTCGCCGTGGTCGCCGCTTTCACCGGCGCCAAATGGGACACCGACCTGGCCCGCACCATGAACTACGTCCCCAACAAGACGAAGCTCGCCGCCGCCGTCGCGGACGAGGAGGGGGCCGCGGCCATGGCGGCGGGCGCCGCACACGGCCGGGCGACCCCCAACACGCCGCAGTGGGCCACGGTCGAGGCCGACAACCCGATCAGGGACTACATGTCGAAGGTGCTCTCCGGCGGCGACCCGGCGACGGAGGCCCGGCGCGCCTCACGGCGGATCACCGAGCAGTTGGCTTGACCGCCCGGCACCCTGAGGGGCCCTCCGGGCGACGGCCCGGAGGACCCCCGGGGCCTGAAGGGGGCGCCCGGTGCCCCGCCCCCTCCGTCACCGCACCACGCTCAGCGACAGCGCGAAGCGTTCCTCTCCGTCAGTCCACCACCGCTCCAACTCAAGTCCCGTGGCGGCCAGTTCCGCGCCCACCCGGTCCTTGCGGAACTTCGCCGACACCTCGGTGCGCAGATCCTCGCCCGCCGCGAAGTGGACGGCGAGATCCAGCGCGGGCACCTTCACCGTCTGAGCGGTGCGCGCGCGCAGCCGCATCTCGATCCACTCGTTGGTCGCGTCCCAGAGCGCCACGTGGTCGAAGGCGTCCGGGTCGAAGTCGGCGCCCAACTCGCGGTTGACCACGTTCAGCACGTTCTTGTTGAACGCGGCGGTCACCCCGGCCGCGTCGTCGTACGCCCTGACCAGCACGTCCTCGGCCTTGACCAGGTCGGTGCCGAGCAGCAGCGCGTCGCCGGGCGAGAGCAGGGCGCGCATCGCGGCCAGGAACTCGGCGCGTTCGCCGGGCAGCAGGTTGCCGATCGTGCCGCCCAGGAACGCCAGGAGCCGCGGGCCGGGGGAGCGGGGCAGGGTCAGGCCGGTGGTGAAGTCGGCGATCAGCGCCTGCACGTTCAGCTTGGGCCGCTCGGCGACCAGGGTCCGCCCGGCCTGTTCCAGCGCGGTGTCGCTGACGTCGACGGGGACGTAGGTGCGCAGCCCGGGCAGCGCGTCGATCAGATGGCGCGTCTTCTCCGAGGAGCCGGAGCCCAGTTCGACCAGCGTGCGGGCGGGAAGCGCGGCGGCGATCTCGGTGGCGCGGCCGGCGAGGATCTCCAGCTCGGCACGGGTCGGGTAGTACTCGGGCAGTTCGGTGATCCGCTCGAACAGCTCGCTGCCGCGCGCGTCGTAGAACCACTTCGGCGGCAGCGTCTTGGGGTCGGAGGTCAGGCCGTGCAGGACATCGGCGCGCAGGGCCGCGGCCATGGCGTCCTCGGGCAGGGTGCGGGTGACATGGAACTCACTCACGTGCGGGGCTCCTCGGATCGTGCGGGTGCCAGGTCCTCGGTGGGGTCCTTGAGCGGGGTGAGCAGGACGTCCGTGCGGCTCGCCGCGAGCAGGGTGCGGTCGGGCACCTGACGCCAGCGCGGGTCGTCGTCGTAGGGCTCGGAGGCCACCACCGTGCGGCGGCCGGGCTCGGCCAGATACCACAGGCTGTCGCCCCAGGCGGTCGCGGTGATCGTCTCGCCGTTGGTGAGCAGCAGGTTGAGCCGCGAGCCGGGGGCCGCCGCGGCGACCTCCTGGACGGTGTCGGCGAGTGCCTGCCCCTCTTCGTCACCGCCGCGGAGCCGGGCCAGCACCAGCGCCCACACGAGCGCCGAGTCGTTGCGGGCCTCCAGCGCCAGCAGCTCCCGGGGCGGCAGGGTCCGGGACACCGCGGCGAGCGAGTCCGGCCAGCCGGTGACGGCGCCGTTGTGGCTGAACAGCCAGGTGCCCGCGGCGAACGGCGCCGCCGCGGCCTCCGCGTCCGCGCCCGAAAGGGTCGCGTCCCGCACCGCGGCGAGCAGTGCCGAGGTGCGCACGACCCGGGCCAGGTCGGCGAAGGACAGGTCGGCCCAGACGGGACCGGCCCGGCGGTAGCGGGCCGGCACCGGGTCGCACTCCGCGTACCAGCCCACCCCGAAGCCGTCGGCGTTGACCGTCCCGTGCCGCTGGTGCCGGGGCGCCCACGCCTGCCGGTACAGGCTGTGCGCCGGTTCCACCAGGTACCGGCCGAGCGGCTCCTCGGGTCCCAGGTACGCCAGGTGACGGCACATCAGGTGTTCTCCGAACGGGCCGTGCGGAACCCGGAGAAGATCTGCCGCCGGATCGGATGGTCCCAGTTGCGGAACGTGCCCCGGCAGGCCACCGGGTCCACGGCGAACGAACCGCCGCGCAGCACCTTGTACTCCGGCCCGAAGAAGACCTCCGAGTACTCCTTGTACGGGAACGCGGTGAAGCCCGGGTAGGGGAGGAAGTCGCTCGCCGTCCACTCCCACACGTCCCCGATCAACTGCCGTACGCCCAGCGCCGACGCCCCGCCCGCATGGCTGCCGGCCGGCGCCGGTCGCAGATGCCGCTGACCGAGGTTGGCGTGCTCCGGCGTGGGGTCGGCGTCGCCCCACGGGTAGCGCGTCGAGCGCCCGCTCACCGGGTCGTGACGCGCCGCCTTCTCCCACTCGGCCTCGGTGGGCAGCCGGCGTCCGGCCCAGCGGGCGTAGGCGTCGGCCTCGTACCAGCACACGTGCAGCACTGGCTCGTCGGGCGGTACGGCCTCGGTGACGCCGAACCGGCGGCGGAGCCACTGGCCGCCGTCACGCCGCCAGTACAGCGGCGCGTCGATGTCGTGCCGCCGTATGTGGGTCCAGCCGTCCGGTGCCCACCAGCGGGGCTCGGTGTAGCCGCCGTCCTCGATGAACGCCTGGTAGGCGGCGTTGGTCACCGGGGTGGTGTCGATCCAGAACGGCGGCACCTTACGCACGTGCGCGGGCCGCTCGTTGTCCAGCGCCCATGGCTCGGTGGAGGTGCCCATGGTGAACGGGCCTCCGGGTACGAGGACTTCGGGCGGACCGGTGAACGGCGGGGCCGGCTCCGGGTCCGGCGCGGTCAGGGCCTGCGGGCCCCGGCGGAGCTGGTGGGTGATCAGCATGGTCTCGTCGTGCTGCTGCTCGTGCTGCGCGATCATGCCGAAGGCGAAGCCGGCCTCGGTCAGCCGGGTGCCGTGGAACGCGGTGGACTCCAGGACGTCCAGCACCCGGCCGCGCACCTCGGCCGCGTAGCCCCGGGCCTCGCCGGGGGCCATCAGCGGAAGCGAGGGGCGTTCGGCGCGCGGGTGCTCGAAGGCGTCGTAGAGGTTGTCGATCTCGGGGCGCATCGCCTCGTGGCCGGCGACCGCCCGCAGCAGCCACAGCTCCTCCTGGTTGCCGATGTGGGCGAGGTCCCACACCAGCGGGGACATCAGCGGCGAGTGCTGGGCGGTGAGGTCGGGCTCCTCCACGCAGGTGGTCAGCAGCGTGGTGCGGTCACGGGCCGTGCTGAGCGAGCGCAGCGCGCGCTCGCGCAGCGTCTCGGCGTCGAGGGCGGGATCGGTCATGGAGCGATGTCCTTCCCGTGTGCGGTGGGGGTTCCCCGGTTCGGGCGGAGGCGGGAACGGGGGTGCTCCGAACCGCGCAGCCGGTCCAGCAGGTCGTCGGCGGGACAGCGGCCCCGGCGGACGTAGCGGTCCTGGAACGCCGCGACGGCGTCCGTGACCTCGGTGGTGGCGCCGAGCCGGGGCAGGGCCTCCAGGGCGGCGGCGAAGCAGGTTACGGCCGCCTCGCGCAGGTCGGGGTCGGCGAGCCCGGAGCGGGCCGCCTCGGTCCACAGCGGATTGTGCGGCGCGGGCAGCGGCCCGGACCGCTCGGCGAGGGGCTTCACCACCCGGTAGACGGTCTCCGCCGCCTCCGGGTCGTCGAACAGCGCCGCGGTGACGGCCAGCGGCACGATCCACCCGTCGTCGCCGGGCTGGGCGTCGATCATGCGCAGTTCCAGGTGGCCCCGCGGCCGGACCGGCGGGAACAGCGTGGTGAGGTGGTAGTCGAGATCCGCCCGGGTCGGCGGCCTCGGCCGGCGCGCGCGGATCCACCTGCGGAAGGTGAGCCCGTCGGGCACCTCCCACGGCCCGTCGTCGTGCCGTACGCACATCACCGGCGCGTCCAGCACGTGCCGGGCCCAGGCGGCGCGGGGATTGCCGTTCAGCGCGGGGGCGCCGGCCCGTCCCGGGCCGATCTCCATCCACATCAGCTGCCGCGTGGAGAGCCAGCCGGTGGGCCGCCGCGCCACCAGCGGGGAGTGGGCGAACGCGGCCACCAGCACCGCGCCCAACTGGTGCGCCAGCCACCAGCGGCGTCCGTGGCCGAGTGGTCCGGGCTCCTCGTGGCCGGCGTCCACGCAGATCTGTACGGACGCCGAGGCGCACATCATGTGCCGGCCTGCCGGGCCACCGCGGTCCAGGCAGGCCTCCAGGGCGTCGTAGCGCCGCTCGCGCAGGAATCTGCGGGGGGTGTGCCAGGGATCGTGGCCGACACCGACGAGACGGAGTCCGTCCTCGGCCAGTACGGCGCGGACGGTGTCGAGGTCGGCGGAGACGGTACCGATGCACTCCATCAGGGAGGCGGCGGGCGGCGAGCTCAACTCCAGCTGGCCGCCGGGTTCGACGGTGAGCGCCGACCTCAGGGGCACGGTCCGCAGTGCGGCGTAGGCCGCTTCGAGACGTTCGGGTGTGACGGGGAGCCGCGGCGTACGCAGCTCATGGACGAGCCATTCCACTTCGACCCCGAGGGCGCGGGGCGGTCCGGTCTTGAAGCAGATGCCGCTGACCAGAGCCTCGGCCTCGGCCTCGGTGACGGCGGTACGGGGTTCCGCACGGCCGCCCGCCGAGGTGGGCTGCGCATCGGACATATCGGGATCCTCCTGAGATTCCACCATGCCGCCGGCCCGGCGGTCGGAGGGCCGGGCCGGGGCCGCATCGTCCCAGCCAAAACCCTCCGGCCGATTCGCACAAGGGTGCAAATCGCGACAATCGTGGCGCCAAAACTCCGTATCCGCGATATTTCAGGCACTCGCCCGCGATGTCGGGGCCCGGCGCCTTCCGTATGCGTCCGCCCCTTCGCGGGCGTCCCGCGGCCACCGGGCCCCGTCGCCCGCTGCTACTCCGACCGGGTGATGCGCACGCCCTGGCGTGCGTGCGGCCGTCGGGTCAGCTCCAGCCGTAGCGCTCGCGCAGGCGGTGCACCACGAGACCGAACCGCATCCGGTCCAGCGCGCACGCCTCACGGCGCATGCCGTCCTCGTGCAGCCGCAGCACCCGGTCGACGTCCACCCACGAGTCCCGTCCCGACCGGTCCCAGGGGCCGCTGCCGATGGCCACCCACTCGCGGTCGCCGTCGTGCGCCCTGCTGGACAGCTGCACGGCCAGGAGTGTCCCGGCGGCCTCCCGCGCCACCACCAGCACCGGCCGGTCCTTGCCCCGGCCGTCGTTCTCCTCGAAGGGCACCCAGGTCCAGACGATCTCCCCGGGGTCGGGGTCGCCGTCGTGCGCGGGCGCGTACTCGGTGCGCACCCGTCCGACCTCGCGCGGGTCGGCCTCGGTGGTGGCGGTGGGGCCGTAACGGCCGGGCACGTTCTCATCGGTAAAGGCAGTCACGGGGGAACCCTAGAGCGTGCTCAGGAAGCCTCTTCACGGGGGCGGATCCGCATGCCGGGGCGGCGCCGGTGGACGGTGAGGTAGGCCAGGCCGTCCGGGCCGGCGGTGAGGCTGCGCGTGGAGCCGTGCGGCAGCCAGACCGCCGCGCCCTCGGTCAGCTGACGCGGCTCGCCGCCGGTGCCCGCGCCGAGCACACCGCTGCCCGCGACGACGAACAGCAGGACGTCCAGGTCCGGTTCGCGGTGCGGCGCCACGCCCGCGCCGGGCGCCAGCCGTACGACGTTCGCGTCGAGCTGGCGTCCGGACTCCGCCAGCTTCCACAGCACGCCGCCCGGTACCGGCGGGGCGTCTGTCAGCGCCCGGGCGTCGCACAGGACCCGCGGTTCCGGTTCCGGTTCCGGCTCCGCCCGGCCGGCCGGTCCGGTGCCGTGCTCGGAAGGCGATGTCATGGTGCACCCCTCATTTCCCGGGACCCGTCACTCCCCCGGTACCCGCGTCCCGGGCCTACGATTCGAGTCGATGGGGACGTCGCTCAGGTCCACGAAGCGCCGGATGCCGCTGTGCCAGCCGATTTCCTCCATCGTCAGGCCCACCGTGGGAAGGCCCGCCTCGGCCGCCGTGTCCCGGAGGTACGCCGTGGTGATGATGTCCTCGTCGGGCTCGTCGACGGAGTGCGCGAAGTGGACCTGGCCGCCCAGCCGCGGAGCCAGGCGCTGCCACGTCTGCACCAGGCGCTCGTGGATCGTGTTGAACTGGTCGCGGTCCGGGTGCACGTCCTCCAGCCACTGCCATTGGAGCACCGCGGCTTCGAGGAGCGCCGCCGGAACGTCGCCGTTGTACTCGTACAGCTTGGCGTCGCCCGTGCCGTCCCAGGCGAGGTCGAATCTGCCGTAGACGCTCGGTGACTCGTTCTCGAGGGTCTCGAGCATCGGTCTCGCCCAGCGGGGGGCGATGCCGAGGCGTTCGACGTCGCCCTTCTCCAGGACGTGCCGGGCCGCCGCGACGCACATCGCGTGCAGTTCCTCGGTGACGTCCTCCAGGTAGTCCACCTCGTGCGAGGTGAGAACGTAGGCGGCGCTCTCGTTCCAGCAGGGCAGCCTGCTGCCGTCGGGCAGGGTTTCGGTGTGGAACGGAAGGCCTGACTGGAGCACCGTCTGCTCCCAGCCGGGCCTCGGGCTGCGGGGTTCGCGTCTCATGGGTCAGCCGCCGACCGATCCGGCCTTGCCGCCCTTGGCGCAGAAGCCGCCGCGGACGACGCTGCCGGACCGAGGGTGCCCGACTTCAAGGGGAGGTCGGTGAAGGCGGCTCGTGCCGCCCTCGACGCGAGCCGTCGCTCACGGTGAAGGACGCGTCCCCGGTCGACCGGTGGGTGCTGGTGGAGAGCAACTGGCGGGTGTGCTCCCAGAGTCCGGGCCCGGGTACCGAGCTGAAGGGACAGCCGGTGTCCTTCACGGCGGTCAAGTTCGGGGAGTCCTGCCCGTAGGCACGGGTGTCGGGACTCGGACGTGGAGCCTCGCGGAAAGCCGGAAGGGGCACGGCGCCCACTGGGCGCCGTGCCCCTTCCAGGGGTCGCTCAGGCGGCAGCCACGTCACCGGTGTGGCCGTGCAGGCGCGCGACGACCTCGGTGAGCTGGGCGGCGACCTCGGCGTCGTCGACCGGGTGGGTCTCGGCGAAGCGGGTCACGGAGCCGGGGATGGAGAGCTTGATGTCCTCGATCACCTTGCCGCCGGCGATGCCCACGGCCTTGCGGGTGTCGTCCTGCGCCCACACGCCGCCGTACTGGCCGAAGGCGGTGCCGATGACGGCGACGGGCTTGCCGACGAAGGCGCCGGCGCCGTACGGGCGGGACAGCCAGTCGATGGCGTTCTTCAGGACGGCCGGGATGGTGCCGTTGTACTCGGGGGAGAACAGCAGGAAGGCGTCGGCGGAGCCGGCGACCTCGCGCAGCTTGGCGGCGGCGGCCGGCACGCTGCCCTCGACGTCGATGTCCTCGTTGTAGAACGGGACGTCGGCCAGGCCCTCGAACAGCTCGACCTCGGCGCCCGCGGGGGCGAGCTTGGTCGCGGCCTCGGCGAGCTGGCGGTTGTGCGAGCCGGAGCGGAGGCTGCCGACGAGCGCGAGGATGCGAACAGACATGGGGGACTCCAAGGGGGATGACACAATGGCGTTAGGGATCCGGACCGAGGTCCGTTTAATTTTCTACCACTTAACCGGACCGCGGTCCAGTTCGCTTCCGGATGCCTTACGCTGTCTTCATGTCCCGTCCCCTGCCGCCCGTTCAGAAGCCCCAGGAGCCTCAAGAACCTCAGGAGACCCGGGAGCCGCTGGCCCAGCCGGTGTTGCTCGAATTCGGCACTGGCGAGGACGAGCCCTGTCTGCGGGCCGACGCGGCCCGCAACCGCGCCCGGCTGCTGGACGCCGCCGCGCGCCTGGTCGCCGAGCATGGCGCGGCCGGAGTCACGATGGAGGCCGTCGCCGCGGCGGCCGAGGTGGGCAAAGGGACGGTCTTCCGCCGCTTCGGTGACCGCACCGGCCTGCTCAGGGCGCTGCTGGACCACTCGGAGCGGAAGTTCCAGGCCGCGTTCCTCAGCGGGCCTCCTCCCATGGGCCCCGGCGCGCCGCCCGCCGAGCGGCTGCGGGCCTTCGGCTGCGTGGCGCTGCGCCGCGCGGCCGACGACCTGGAACTGCAACTGGCGGCCGATCCGGGCCCGGCCCGCCGCTTCGCCGTACCCGCCCGCCAGGTCCAGTACGCCCACGTGGCGATGCTGCTGCGGCAGGCGGTCCCGGACGCGGACAGCGAACTCCTCGCCCACACGCTGATGGGGTACCTCGAGCCCGCCCTCATCCACCATCTGACCAGGCAGTGCCAGATGCCGATGGAGCGGTTGCAGGCGGGCTGGCACGATCTGGTCGCGCGGATCACCTCCACGGAGCCGCCCCGCTGAGAGCCGGGGAGCCGGTCCGGCCGGCTCAGCGGCGCGCGGCGAACATGTCCGGCGAACACCTGCGGCGGGGGTCGCGGCGCGCTCGTGCGGAGGAGCGGCCGTGCCTTGCGGGACGCGCGGCGGCCGCCGTCCTGGCCCGGCTGCCTGCCACCCGGTGCCGGGCGGCCTCGCCATCGGCACCACACCCGCGGGATCGTGTCCCGGTCGCGGTGTGAGTAGCCCGAGGGCCCGGGGGTGTGGCGTCCCGCCGGGGCGGCTGGTCGGGTGCGTCTGCCCGGTGCCGCGCGCCGTACACGGCGTCCCGGCGCAGCGGGCGCGCCGCGCACGGCCAGGCGGCTGTCCCGCCCCAAGTGGTCGGCAACCCCGCGCCGCACCCTGGCAGGGTGGGAGGCCCCGCCAGAGCGGGTGCCCCCGCCGCCGCGGCCTCCGCGCGCGAGCGGCTTGGCGCACGCGGCCCACGCGCGCGAGCGGCCTTCCCGTCGAGGGCACGGTGGCCTCGACATCATCCGGCCGGGCGACATGGGCGAGCCTCGCGCCGTCCGGCCCGATGAGGCCCGCGCCGTCCGGCCCGGCGAGGCCGGGCGCTGGGGAGGCATCGCACGGGCGGCGCGACCCGGCAGGGCGACCTTCGCGTCCTTGTCCTCCGTGCGCCCGTCCCACATCTGTTGCTGTTTCAACTTCCGTCTGTAATAGGGCAGTTCACCAGACGGACGGCCCGCGGCTTCTGCCAAGATGCGGTACGTCATGGTGCAGATTCCCAAACCCGCCGTGCCCCCGGCGCCCGCTCCGCGCTCCGTGCCCACGAGCGCCGACGTGGCCCGACTGGCCGGCGTCTCGCGCGCGACCGTCTCCTACGTCCTGAACAACAGCAGAGCCGTCCGCATCAGCGAGCCCACCCGCCGCCGGGTCCACGAGGCCGCCGACGAACTCGGGTACGTGCCGCACGCGGCGGCGCGCAGCCTGCGCGCGGGACACAGCCGTATGGTCCTGATGCCCGCCCCGGCCCTCCCGGCCGGCCCGCTCTACAGCCGCTTCCTGGAAGAACTCCAATGGGCGCTCGGCCTCCTCGACTACACCGTCGTACAGCACGCCACCGCCTGCCTGCCCGGTGACGAGACCGTCCGGGCCTGGGCCGAACTGCGCCCGGTCGCCGTCCTGGTGTCCGGCGCGGGGCTCGGACCCGGGGGAGTGGCGGTGCTCAAACGCTCCGGCGCGCGTGCCGTCGTCACCCTCGGCCCGGAGCCCGTCGAAGGGGCCCACGCGCTGCTCATGGACCACGAGGGCGTCGGCCACCGGGCCGGTGCCCACCTGCACGCCCGCGGCCGGCGCCGCGTCGGCGTGGTCGTGCCAGAGGAGCGCGGACTGGACATGTTCTCCCGGCCCCGGCTCGCCGGCGTACGGCGAGCCCTGCGAGGCACCGACGGCAGCGTGACCGAACTGTCCCTCGCCTACGACGAGCGGTCCGCCGCCCGCCTCGCCGCCCGCTGGCGCGACCTCGGCCTCGACGCGGTGTTCGCCTACAACGACGAGTACGCCATGCTGCTGATGCGCGCGTTGCAGGACAGCGGCGTACGGATCCCCGAGGACACGGCCGTGATCGGCGCCGACGACCTCATGCTCGGACGGCTGCTGCGGCCCCGGCTGAGCACCGTCCACATCGACCTGCCCTCCGGCCGAGACCTGGCCGAACTGGTCGACCGCGCCGTACGCGACCCCGGCGCCCCGCCCGAACGGCACGCGGTGCTGGGCGCGACGGTGGTCCACCGCGAGTCCACTTGAACCGCGAGTCCATATGACCTCGCGTGCCCCCCGTGTGACTGACCTGGCCCTGCGACCGGCCGACCGGCGCTACGACGAAGCGGTGGGCGCCACTCCCAGGGGAAGGACACCCACCGCCCGGCACGCTCGGAGAGCAGCCCGTCGAGACTCACTGACCGATCCGAGGATCTACTGACCGTTCTGCTGCTCGGCGACCGCCTTGCGGACCTCGGCCATGTCCAGCTTGCGGGCCTGTCCGATCACGTCCGCCAGAGCGGCCTCGGGCAGCGCACCCGGCTGCGCGAACACGGCGACCTGGTCGCGGACGATCATCAGGGTCGGAATGGACTGGATGCCGAAGGCCGCCGCCAGCTCCGGCTGGGCCTCGGTGTCCACCTTGCCGAACACCAGGTCAGGGTTGTCCTCGGCCGCCTTCTCGTAGACCGGGGCGAACTGACGGCACGGACCGCACCAGGATGCCCAGAAGTCGATGAGGACGAATTCGTTGTCCGTGACCGTCTGGTCGAAGTTCTCCTTGGTCAGCTCCACGGTGCTGCTCATGGCGTATCCCTCTTCCTGGTGCTTCCTGGTGTCGGCTTACTGGCGTGGGGCGAAGCCGTCGGCACAACACGGCCGACCCTACGGGTATTCCGCGCACGTACCCGTGTGGCCAGGGCGCACACCACCCACCAGACTGACCCCATGACCGAAACGGAAACCATCGCGTACGACGTCGTGGTGCTGGGCGCCGGACCCGTGGGGGAGAACGTGGCCGACCGCACCCGGGCGGCCGGCCTGTCCACCGCGATCGTGGAGAGCGAACTGGTCGGCGGAGAGTGCTCGTACTGGGCGTGCATGCCCAGCAAGGCCCTGCTGCGCCCGGTCATCGCCCGCGCCGACGCCCGCCGTCTGCCGGGCCTGAGCCAGGCGGTGCGCGGTTCCCTCGACGCCGCCGCGGTCCTCGCCCGCCGGGACGAGTACACCTCGCACTGGCACGACGACGGCCAGGTGCGGTGGCTGGACGGCATCGGCGCCGACCTCCACCGCGGGCACGGCCGGCTGGCGGGTCCGCGTACGGTCACGGTCGACGGCCCCGACGGCCCCGACGGCACGCGCAGGACGCTGACCGCCCGGCACGCCGTCGCCGTCTGCACCGGAAGCCGCGCCCAACTGCCGGACCTGCCCGGGCTCGACGCCGTCAAGCCGTGGACCAGCCGCGAGGCCACCAGCGCCGAGCAGGTGCCCGGGCGGCTGATCATCGTCGGCGGCGGTGTCGTCGGCACCGAGATGGCCACCGTCTACCAGGCGCTCGGCTCGCAGGTCACCGTCCTGGTCCGGGGCAAGGGGCTGCTGCCCCGCATGGAACCCTTCGCCGGCGAACTGGTCGCCGACGCCCTCACGGAGGCCGGCGCCGACATCCGCACCGGCACCGCGGTGGAGTCCGTCGCCCGTGAGAACGGCGCCGTCGTGGCCGTCACCGGCAACGGCGACCGTGTCGAGGCCGACGAGGTCCTCTTCGCCACCGGGCGCGCGCCGCGCACCGACGACATCGGCCTGGAGACGGTGGGCCTGGAGCCCGGCTCCTGGCTGCCGGTCGACGACAGCCTGCGCGTGCAGGGCAGCACCTGGCTGTACGCGTGCGGCGACGTGAACCACCGCGCGCTCCTCACCCACCAGGGCAAGTACCAGGCCCGGATCGCGGGCGACGCGATCGGCGCCCGTGCGGCCGGTGTGCCCCTGCTGGAGACGGACCCATGGGGCGCGCACGCCGCCACCGCCGACCACCACGCCGTACCGCAGGTCGTCTTCACCGACCCGGAGGCCGCGGCCGTGGGCCTGTCCCTGGCCGAAGCCGAACAGGCCGGCCACCGCGTCCGGGCCGTCGACGTCGACCTCTCCTCGGTCGCCGGGGCCGGCCTGTACGGCGACGGCTACCGCGGCCGCGCCCGCATGGTCGTCGACCTCGACGCCGAGATCCTGCGCGGTGTCACCTTCGTCGGCCCCGGCGTCGGCGAGCTGCTCCACTCGGCGTCCGTCGCCGTCGCCGGCCAGGTTCCCGTCAACCGCCTGTGGCACGCGGTCCCGTCCTACCCGACGATCAGCGAGGTGTGGCTCCGCCTGCTGGAGGCCTACCGCGGCTGACCGCGCACCCGCGTGGTCCTACGGCAACTCGAAGCCGAGCGCCTGCGCGGCCTCCGCCGGGGTCGGCTGGGTCCAGCGACGCGCCATCGCGTCGTTGGAGGACAGGGAACGGAGTTCGGCGCGGTCGAGGTAGAGGGTGCCGTCGAGGTGGTCGGTCTCGTGCTGGACGATCCGGGCGGGCCAGCCCGAGAACACCTCGTCCACCGGGCGCCCGTGCTCGTCCACGGCCCGCAGGCGCACCTCGGCGTGCCGTGCCACCACGGCCTGCCAGCCCGGGACGCTCAGGCAGCCCTCGTAGAAGGCGGCACGCGTGGTGCCGACGGCCTCGTACGACGGATTGACCAGCACGCGGAAGGGCAGCGGCACCCGTCCGCGCGCCACTCGCACCTCGTCCGGCACAGGTGCGGGATCCTCCATGACCGCGATCCGCAGCTCCACCCCGACCTGCGGCGCGGCCAGTCCCACGCCCGGCGCCGCGTGCATGGTCAGGCGCATCGCCTGGACGAAGCGGGCCAGCAGCGCGGGCTCCAGCTGGCCGTCGAACGGTTCGGCGGCGCGCCGCAGTACCGGGTCGCCGGCGGCGACGATGGGCAACGGGCCGCCGCCGGCGAGGAGTTCCTCGACCTGCTCGGCCAGGGGTGTACGCGCACGGGGGGAAGCCATCACGCCAGGATGCCATGGCGCTCGGCCGGCCCGGCAAGCACGCTGTGCCTCGCCCTGCTCACGGTCATCGGTGCCGCACAGCTGACCGGCAGCCCGGTTCCGGAAGGGTGGGCCGACCCGGAGATCAGGGCGGTCGTCTCACGCGACCGGGTCGCGGGCCGTGCGGCGATCCCCGCCCTGGGACTGGTCGCGGTGGCCTGCGCGCGCACCCTGTGGCGCCACCGGCGAGTGGCCCGTCGCGCCCGCCGGGCCCTGACCGGGCTGCGCGGCGCACCCGTCGTCGTCCTGCCCGACACCACGCCGTACGCCTATGCCCTGCCCGGCAGCCAGGACCGGATCGTCGTCACCACGGCACTTCTCGACGGCCTCGCTCCGGACGAACGGCGCGCCGTGTTCGCGCACGAACGCGCTCACCTGGCGGCCCGCCACCACCGTCATCTGCTCACCGTCCACGTCGCGGCCCGCGCCAACCCGTTCCTGCGGCCGCTGCGGTCCGCCGTCGTCTACACCGTCGAGCGCTGGGCCGACGAGGACGCGGCCCGCGCGGTCGGCGACCGGCGCGTGGTCGCGCGGGCGATCGGCAAGGCGGCCCTGCTGTCGTCCGGCGCGCCCGCGCCCACTCTCGCCGCGGTGGTCGCCGGCGGCCCGGTGCCGCGACGGGTCGCCGCCCTGCTGGCGCCGGCACCGGCGGGCCGGCACTGGCCGTCGGTCTTCACAGCGGTCGGCGCCGCCGTGTGGGGCGCCGCCGCCGGTGCGGTGGTGTCCGCGATGTCCTCGGCGAACTCCGCGGTCACCCTGTTCCTGCTCCTCCACCCGGCGGCGCCGCTCTGACCGTTCAGCCGCTCCGACCGTTCATCGGTCCCCGAAGTCGCCCGCGAGGGCGGAGGCGACCCGCAGGTGCGTCTCGGCCTCGTCCTGGCGGCCCTGCCGCTGGAGGGTGCGGCCCAGCATCAACCGGGCGTAGTGCTCCACCGGGTCGCGCTCGACGATGACGCGCAACTCGGCCTCGGCCCGGCGCAGCTGTGCCGAGTGGTAGTAGGCACGCGCCAGCAGCAGCCGGGGGCCGGTCTGCTCCGGCACCTCCTCGACCAGCCCGTCCAGCACGCGGGCCGCGGCGGCGTAGTCCCGGGCGTCGAAGAACATCTGCGCCCGCTCCCAGCGCTCCGCCGGGGTTCCGTGCTCGTAGTACGTCGTGTCCACTCGTGACCTCCTCAGGTGCCTCGTTCGGAGCCACCGGCCGCGTCAACAGGCATGATTGGTTGAATATTCCACTACGTTGCCGTCGTCGGCGGTGAAGCCCGCCGACGACGGCATGCCGGGGCTCAAACGGCCTTCGTGGGGCTAGGTTGGGCGCCATGAGCAATCTTGATCGCGAGTCGGTTCCCGCGGTGTGCGGCGGCCGTGGCTTCGTCGTGGCGGAGCCCGTACGGGAACTCCTCAGCCCCCGTCGCGTCAAGCTCGGCGAGTCCACGGAGGTGAGGCGGCTGCTGCCGAACCTGGGCCGCCGCATGGTGGGCGCCTGGTGCTTCGTCGATCACTACGGCCCCGACGACATCGCCGACGAGCCCGGCATGCAGGTCCCGCCGCATCCGCACATGGGCCTGCAGACGGTGAGCTGGCTGCACGAGGGCGAGGTGCTGCACCGTGACTCGACGGGCAGCCTCCAGCTGATCCGCCCCGGCGAGCTGGGCCTGATGACCTCCGGCCGGGCCATCAGCCACTCCGAGGAGAGCCCCAGGTCGCACGCCCGCTTCCTGCACGGCGCGCAACTGTGGGTCGCCCTCCCGGACGCCCACCGCCACACCGACCCGCGCTTCGAGCACCACACCGAACTGCCGACGGTCACCGCCCCCGGCCTCACGGCCACCCTGATCCTGGGCGACCTCGACGGCGCGACCTCGCCGGGAACGACGTACACCCCGATCACGGGCGCCGACCTGGCCCTGACCCGCGGCGCCGACGTACGCCTCCCGCTGGACCCGGACTTCGAGTACGCCGTGCTCTCCATGTCCGGCGAGACCCACGTCGACGGCGTCCCCGTCCTGCCCGGCTCGATGCTCTACCTCGGCTGCGGCCGCACCGAACTCCCCCTGCGCGCCGAGTCGGACGCGGGTCTGATGCTCCTGGGCGGCGAGCCGTTCGAGGAGGAACTGATCATGTTCTGGAACTGGATCGGACGGTCGCAAGACGAGATCGTGCAGGCTTGTCGGGACTGGATGGAAGGGACAAGATTCGGAGAGGTGCAGGGGTACGACGGGGACCCACTGCCGGCCCCCGAGTTGCCGCCGACGTCGCTGAGGCCGCGGGGAAGGGTTCGCTGAGCTGCGGAAACGGCTGATTGGTCGGTGACGGGTGGGCGACTCGCCGTCGTGCGTTGTCTCCCGTCCCCCATCGCGTGCGGGAGGGCGGCTGGACGTGCCGCAGGCCCCCATGCGTGGTGCTGGCAATTCCACAGTGTGTCCGTCTGTGGGTAGCTGTGGCAGGACTCTTGCTGACCCTTTGCTAACTCTACTGATGAGTCATCGGGTATCGGCGGAGGTTCGTGTCGTACCTTCGCGGCGGGCGCCGTCGCCCTGTGGCGGCTACCGCCGATGACACTGGCCCGGTGTCCGGCAAGGGCGCCGACCGAGGGCACCCGAGCCCTGATCGAGGTTTTGCTGCTGGGCCGGCACATCGCGCACGAGCACCTGGTCGCCGGTCTCGCGACCGCGTTGCGGGCCGGGGCCCTGACCGCAGACGCGGTCGCTCCGGAGGCGCGCAAGGCGGCCCGGACCGAGGACGAATCGCTGGCGCCCGCGCTGCCGTTGGCCCTGCCCGGGCAGCCGTCGGCGACGGTGACGTCGTCACCCGGCGCCGGCCGTAGGAGATATCGGCAACATGCAGCGAGAGGACCTCGCCGGGCCGCAGTCCACCGTCCAGCACGAGAAGGAAGATCGCCAGATCGCACACAGCCTCCCCGACCGCCACTCGGACGGCTCAACGAGGACAGCAAGCTCACCGCAGCGCAGTCGGAACGACCCTCACCCGAAGGTGTCCAGACAAGGACATCCTGGGCCGCTACAGCTTCACCGCCTCCACCCCGGCCGCCGGCGGCGGCCTGCGCCCGCTGCGCAACCCGGACGCGCCAGAGCTGGACGAGGACGACGACGGGGCCGGGCAGGATTAGGTGGTGTCCGCAAAGTCAGGACAATCAGAGGCGTAGGCAGGCGAGGGCGACCTTGGCTGGGTAGTTCGGGTGCGTCATGGTGTGATCGAGGCTGCACGGGACGCGGGGTGCCGTGCAGCGGTGACGATGAGTGAGACGTTCTGTCCGCCAAAGCCGAAGGAGTTGCTGAGCACGGCCTTCTGGGGGACGTCTCGTCGCTCTGTGACGACATCGAGATCGATGTCGGGACAGACGCCGGCCGTGGTGAGATTGCGGGTCGGCGGGATGACGCCGTGCTCCACGCTGAGGACGGTGATGAGCGCTTCGATGGCGCCGGCGGCGCCAAAGAGATGGCCGAGCGCCGCCTTGGGGGCTGTCACGGTGGCGCGGCCGAAGACCTTCCCGATCGCGTGCGCCTCGGCGACGTCGCCGACTGGAGTTCCGGTGGCGTGGGCGTTGATGTGGCTGATCTGCCCGGGAACCAAGTCCGCCTGCGCGAGGGCCTTCCGCATAGCCGAGATCTGACCGGAGCCGTCCGGATCGGGCGCCGTGATGTGGTGAGCGTCGGCGGCGATGCCGGCGCCCGCGAGCACCGCGTGGACGCGTGCGCCCCGGGCGTCGGCATGCTCGGCGCTTTCGAGCACCACGACAGCAGCACCTTCACTGAGGACGAGTCCGCTGCGGTCCGCTGCGAACGGACGTGATGCTGACGCGGGTTCAGCGGTGTGCCGCGACAGTGTCTGAGCCTGGGCGAAGCCGGCGACCGTGATGGGGGTGATCGGGGCCTCGGTCCCACCCGCGATCACCATGTCCGCCTCGCCGGAACGGATGAGCCTCGCGCCCAGGGCGATCGCCTCGGCACCGGAAGAGCACGCCGAGACAGGGGTGTACACCCCGGCCCGTGCGCCGTATTCGATACTGATCAGCGCCGCCGCTGCGTTAGGCATGAGCATCGGGACCGTGCGTGGCGAGACGCGCCGAGCCCCGACCGCTTCCAGTACGTCGTCTTCCTTCAACAGCGTCCGTACACCGCCGATGCCCGTGCCGATCGCCGATGCGAGCCGGTCGGGGTCCACGTCCGGAGCGCCTGCATCGGACCAGGCTTCGGCCGCCGCGATGAAGGCTGCCTGCTGCGCGCGGTCGAGCCGCCTGGCCTGCACTGGCGGCAGCAACTCGGCGGGGTCGACCGCCATCACCCCCGCGACGGTCTCGGGAAGATTGATGTCCTCGTGGCCGCGCAGGACGCCGCCGCGGATGCCGGACTCGCCGGCAAGCAGGGCGTTCCATGTGGACACCACATCTCGACCGAGTGGTGTGATCGCGCCAAGTCCGGTCACGACGACTTCAGTGCGCTGCATGCTTCGACCTCTCTTGTACGTCATACAAACGAGCAGCCTTGTTGTATCACATACAATTCGACCGTGGAGAGAAAGCGAACCGAAGCCCGAGCAACGCCGCCTCAGGGGCTCGACCGTGGTCGCGCGACGAGGCGCCGACTGATCGAGGTCACTGCCCGGCTCTGCAAGGAGCGGCCCGGCGCCGAGGTGAGCGTCGCGGAGATCGCGAACGCGGCAGGGGTCTTCCCCAACCAGGTCACCTACTATTTCGGCTCCAAGGACTCGCTGCTCGTGCACGCCGCTTTTCTCGGCCTGCTGCACGACACCCGGCGGATTGAGCGCATCGGTCGCCAAGCTCCCGATGCGGCGACATTCCGCCGCAACATCGCCCGCGCCGTACTGTCCCTGCCCTCACTTCCGTCACTCGCGCGAGCACTCGCAGCCGCGATCTCCAAGCCCGAACTCGGCCCTGTGGTCGACCGGCACCTCCAGTTGCTCTTCCGGCAATCCGCGCGCTTCGTGAGCCAGCTCCTCGACGCTCGCGGCTGGAGTGCCCGCCGACCACTCAACGTAGAAGTCAGGACGTTCTGGAGCACCGCGCTCGGCGCGGTGCTGCTCGTCCGCGCCGGGGCACACGGCACCAACGCCGACCTCGATCTCGCCGGAGCGTTGACCATCCACGACGAATCCGAGCCCGACTCGGTCGTATCCGCAAAGTCAGGGCAGCCAGAGTCGTAGGCAGGCGAGGGTCCCGGGGCACGTGGCTCGATGCCGTCTGTGAGGTCTCCGACGGCAGCAGCACCTCTCCCCACCTGCGCCGCGCTGCGATCACGGACGAGGGCGGGCGTGGGCCAGGTCGAGATCCTTCAGCGCGGGCTCCTCGGCCAGCACCTCGGCCAGTCCCCGGCCCCCTCTGCGGGCGGCTCGTGCCGCCTCCGTCAGCAGTTCCTCGGCGCGGGCGCGGCCCAGCCGGGCTGCGACGAAGGCGGTCAGCCGCTCGGACACGATCAGTCCTGCGGCCATGTCCAGGTGCTCCCGCATCCGCGTGGGGTGCACCTGCAGACCGGCGACCAGTTCCGCCGCGTCCCGGGCCGCGCCCCCGATGAGCCGGAGCAGGTCGCGCAGGGTCTCCCACTCCGCGTGCCAGGCTCCGGCGGGCCGCTCGTCCTCGGCCGCGACGCGTTCGGCGGGAACGCGCAGTTCCTGGCCGCCCCGGACGGCACTCCGCTGTGGGTCTTTGACGTCGAACCCGGCTCCACCCCGACATCACCGCCGCCCGCATCCACGCGCTCCCCGCGCTGTACAAAGCGGCAGCCGACGGACTGCCCACCCCGGCCGACAAGGGCTAAATCGGCGCCGGCATCGGCACCCTCATCCCCGTCCGCCGCCCGAAAGGCCGGGCGTGGGGTAGTCGGTCACGGAATCAAGGGGCGTGGGGTAGGCGGTCACGTCGATCCGCCGAGCCGCCCGGTGCGACGAGCCCCGTCTCGTAGGCGAGGACGACGGCCTGGGCGCGGTCGCGCAGGGAGAGCTTGGTGAAGATCCGGGTCACATGGGTCTTCACCGTGGCTTCGCTGAGCGTCAGATCACGCGCCAGCTCGGCATTGGACAGTCCGTGGCCCATCAGCGTCAGCACCTCGAGCTCACGCGGTGTCAGCGCGACGAGGTCCCGGTGGGTGGCCGGGACCGTGGCACCCCGGACGCCCTGGGTGCCACCGCCGCCGCTGCCGCTGCCGGGCGCGGCGAAGCGCTCCACCAGGCGGCGGGTGATCGACGGCGAGAGCAGCGCGTCACCGGTGTTCACCAGACGGACCGCGGCGGCGAGATGCTCGGGGGTGACGTCCTTCAGCAGGAAGCCGCTGGCACCGGCGGAGAGGGCGGCGTAGACGTAGTGGTCGAGGTCGAAGGTGGTCAGCATGATGACCCGGCAGTCCGGAGACTGGGCGATGATCCGGCGGGCGGCCTCGAGCCCGTCCATCTGCGGCATGCGGATGTCCAGCAGCGCGACATCGGGACGCAGTTCACGCACCGCCGCCACCGCTTCCACGCCGTCGGACGCCTCGCCCACCACATCGATCCCACGGACTGTCAGGATCAGGCGGAAGCCGGTGCGGACCAGCTCCTGGTCGTCCGCGACCACCACGCGCGGGGCGGGCTCGGGGGGTGTCACGGCCGGTCCAGGGGGATGCGGGCGCGGACACGGAAACCGCCGCCCAGGCGGCGCCGGGCGTCCAGGTCGCCGCCGTAGACGGCGACCCGCTCCCGGAGGCCCAGCAGTCCGTGTCCCGCTCCGTTCGCCGTTGTCTTCGGCGCCTCGTCGCTCCCGGTCAGCACGCTCGGCCCGCCGTTGAGCACCTCGACCCGGAGCCAGTGGTCGGCATAACGCACCATCACCTTGGCCTTCGTACCGTCCCCGTGTTTGAGGGCGTTGGTCAGCGCCTCCTGGATGATCCGGTAGGCGGTGACGTCTATCCCGGTCGGCAGCGGCCTCGGCTCCCCGGAGATCCGCACCTCGACCGGCAGTCCCGCGAACGCGATCCGGTCGATCAACGGGCTGAGCTGGCTCAGACTCGGCTGCGGTGACAGGTCGTTCTCGCTCGGTTCGTCCTCACCGCTCTGCGAGGGCGCGAGCAGACCCAGCAAGTGCCGCAGATCGGTCATCGCGTTGCGTCCGGCGGTCTCCACGGCCCTCATCGCGGCCGCGGCCTCGTCGGGCATCGTGGCGAGCACCTCGCGGGCGGCGCCGGCCTGGACCACCATTAGGCTGACGTTGTGGCTGACGATGTCGTGGAGGTCCGACGCGATCCTGGCCCGCTCGGCGTCGACCGCGGTCCGCGCCGCACTCTCGCGTTCCCGCTCCAGCAGCCAGCCGCGCTCCTCCAGTGTTTTGCGGTGCAGCCGCCGTGCCCGCAGGAGTGCCGCGCCCAGCCAGCCCGCAGTTGCGCACGCCAAGGCCAGGGCGATGACCAGCCAGTACTCCCCGGAACCCCACACACCGTCAGCTTCGCAGTTCGCACCGTGCTCCGCATCCTCCTTCCGAGCCAGAGGCGTCACCCCCCGGGAGGATGCACAGGAAGAACTCCGGCGTGTATGCCTCGTCCTTCATTCCACTTCTCCGTTCCCGCCGCCGCACGCCTGGGGGCCGGGTGGTACGGACTCGGAACCGTGTAACAAATTCTTCATGCTTCTCAGGCGGTTTCCATCGATGGTTACGAATCAGTTGAATCGCAGTGCTATGCCCCAGTCTCGCATGGCCTCGGCCGGGGTCCGGTCACCGAGGACCATTCGGGGTCTGTCGTTGAGTTGGCGGGTGACGGCCCTCAGGTTGCGGATGTGGAGGAACGGAAACTGGCCTACGCGGTCGGAATCTCTTCCCGGCTCACTGCTCATCCCGCTCATGCCCGCCGATCGCCCCGCCCTGCCAGGGCACCGGTCGCCCACCGGTGGCGACGTACCCGGACAAGCCCAAGACGGTGAAAGAACTGGCGAGGGAGGCCGGCCGGCAGGCGGCCCGGCCCGTGTCCTGGCGCGAGGGTTCCAGGCCGGGCACCGGCCGCAGCGGGTTGAAGCGCATGTACTCGCGTTTCGTTGCCCTGCGCATCCGGCCTGCCGGGCGCGAGATCCGTCAGGCCACGGAGGGTCCGGAGCTGCCCGAGCGCTGGCTGCTGGCCGAATGGCCCGCCACTGAGAGCGAGCCGGTGCAGTTCTGGCTGTCCAGTCTGCCCCCGGGCATGCCGCTGGCCACACTCGTGTGGTTGGCCAAGCTCCGCCGGCGCATCGAAAACGACTACCGGGAGATGAAACAGGCCCTGGGCCTGGCCCATTTCGAGGGCCGTACCTGGAACGGCTGGCACCACCACGTCACCCTCGTGTCCGTCGCGCATGCCTTCTGCACGCTGCAGCGGCTGGCACGAGCCCCAAAAGACGCGGCGCAGGGCTGAGCCTCTACCAGATCGTCCGCCAACTGCAGGCACTCCTCGTCACCTGGGCCGGCACCTGCACCACCTGCCACCGCGACATACCCGAACCGATATACACCTGACCAAGCCTACTAGTGCCCCGGCAGGCAACGTTTGCCCGTTGAGGAGCGGCGTCCGGTGCGTGCTCTCGGTGTGCCGACCGGAAGTCCTCGTACTGGGCGTACT
>NZ_JBIAXG010000013.1:156506-175501 GCF_042896465.1 Streptomyces sp. NPDC001292 | reverse complement strand
ACCGGCATCTGCACCACCTGCCGCCAGCCGCTGCCCACAACCCGGATCAGACACCACACAGCAAGATCCACAACGACCTAACGGAGCCCTACTAGTAGTGGCGCCTCGAACTCCTCTGGAGTGTGGAGATCCTTACGGCTGGCGGCCAGGAAGGCCACGAAGTCGGGGCCACGCAGGCCGAGATGTCCATCGTCGATGACCCAGCGCCACGCACCGCCGGCCCTCGCCGTTTCCGGTTCGACCACCATGCACACGTGTCCCTTCCACGTCTGCACTGCGCTGCGCATCAACCGCTGGAGGTTGGGTGTGTCCGTGATGTCGGTACGCAGGAGCGTCTTGGCGTCCACGAGCGGTCGGATACGACGCCAGAATGCCTCATCCGTGATCTCCGGAGAGGAGAGGAGTAGACTCAGTGAGGTCTCGTCGAGGGATGCCAGGTGGGGCACATTGGCCGGAAACTCCGACAGCGACCGGCCGCTGCCTTGCCACATGGCCGCCATCAACGTCGACATGCGGCGCGACACATCAGGCACGGTGTGCCTGAAAACCTCCGAGAGAGCCAGGCGAGTGGGTTCGGCTTGACCCTCGCGGGCCGCCTCCACGCCCGTGCCGACCATGTACAGGAAGCGCTCGACCTGGCGCGCCCCCATGATGCCGCGACCGCCCTCGACGATCGCGTCGGACGCCAAGGCGGTCGGCGTCCGCGTAGGGGTGCGGGCAGGCAGTGCTCCGAGTCCGGAGGGATCGAGCACAAGGGTGTGATGTTCCTCGGCGACGGTTTCCAACTGCTCGTGCGCAGGCCCGGTCCCTAGGTGGGCGAGGGGCACGACCAGCGGCTGCTGTTCACGCTCGAAGAGCTGAACATCCGAAGCCAGGAGTTCCGGATCAGAGGACGCACGAAGGTATACGCGTCGTTCGGACTTGCGAGTGCCGGAGCTCCACGTCATCAACAGATCTGGCACGTAAGTGTGGTTGAAGAAGTCCGTCCGCACGATCCGCGCGGTGGGATAGACGTCCAGGAGACGCCGCTGGACCACATCCTTGACGCGCTCGACCGCTTGCCGAGGATCGGGGTGGTCGAGCGCGCTGTCGATCTCCGGCGCCACCGGCGTCACCATGACGACCTCCCCTGGCTGTTGTAGAAGTTGGCGACGACTCCACGCCAGTCGTCCAGCGGTACCAGCTTCTCCTGCTTCTCTGACATCACGACCAGCCAGAGCCGCTCGGACAAGTCCTCCACAAGCTCGTCCTTGATCGACTCGGCAGCCGCTTCCGAATCCTCGATGCCGAAGATCCGCAGCGACTCCGCGAGTACAGCCTCGCGGATCATCTGCGGGCTGGTGAGCAGGTCCCAGTCATTGGCACGGAAGGGAGCCCAGCTGATCCACATGTAGTGGTCTCCGAGCATGTACTCCTGGCTCAGCGCCACGTAGCACTTGGCTAGGAAGCTCTTGTAGGCGGGGCCCTGGTCGCTCGCGTTCTTGCGCCACTTCACCTCGGCGCAGAACATCTGGCCGTCCCACTCGCCACCCCGCATCATCCCGCCGAGGTCGTACGAGAAGGGCCTCTCGTTCCCGTTCGGCCACCGCAAGGTGAGCTTCCGCGCCCACGCACCGTCGATGTTGGTGTAGGACTGCGACACACGCATGGTGCCTTCAAGCCACCGCTTGACCCGCTGCACCGCCTCGGCACCCTTTACGTGCTCTTCTTCACCCGGCACGGCGCAAGAGTATCTTTACGTACCGCCTCCGATACAGAGTGCGAGGAATCTGGCAGCTACTCACACGTGGTCGTCGGCAACGACTACGGCTGCGATGCCTCTCTCGGCGTCGGGGGCACGGCACCCGTTCAAGCGAGCCCCCATGAGCGATGCGAGCCTCAGTTCTCATCGTCCAGCCTGTCGCTCGGACTGGTGCGGACTCCAGCCCTTCAGATACGGCTGAAGTTCATCCGGTGTCGGATCACGCGGAGTCGGCATACCCGAAGGACGCCGTAGAGGGTCGATGCCCCGCACGTATTCGCGTGCCCACTCCAGCCAACGACGCCGCGGCCCCAGTGCCCGTTCGTCCCCATCCCCATTCAGCTCACCAAGACGACGCTCCAGAGCATCGCAGTACTCGCCGATCAGGACAGCCTCACGCCAACGGCCTGCCTCCTCGCGCAGCACCTCGGTGAGTTGCTCCCGGACAGCGAGTTCCTTCGCCTCCTCCACGGCTGCCCGCCAGCGGACCTCACGCTCTTCTCGCGCACATTCCTCGTTCGCCCTGCATCGAGCGTCCTCCACCGCGCGCGCTTCGATCTCTTCGAAAACCACGCCCAGAGCCTGCTCAAGTGTCCGACTCTTCCGGTCCCGCCAACGGCCCGGCCGCCTGGTCAGGCCATGAGCGATCTCCACGACGAGACGTGCGGAGCGCTCCGGATTCTTGGACTGGGGGAACTCCTGCCTGACAGTGACGGTATACGCGAAGCCATCGACGACGACGTCCGCTCCGCCCTCGCGCCCGTAGAAAGGGGACTGGACTTCTCTCACTTTGTGGCCTCGCCGCACCGCTTCAGCAGCCAGCCCTTGGAGCAGCAGGAGCGACCTGCGGCGCAACGCCGACGGCATCACCAGGTGCTTCTCGTCGTCTCTGAGCGCACCCACAACCGGATGAAGGGACACCAGCCGCGCGGGCACCGGGACCGGTGTGCTCCCTTTCGGCCGCTGGCTCCGCGCATTGGGATGCGGGCCCTCCGCGAGAAAGAACTCCAGCCCGAGCCGACCGTACGGGACCTTCTCGATGCGCCGGCCTTCCGGCTCCATACCGTGCCGCTTCGCGTAATTGACCACGCGCCGCCACTCCGCGACCTCGTCGTCACTGGGATGGGCAAACCGAACGTGCCCTTCGGCAAGGAGCCGCTCGACCAGTTCCTGTGCCTTCGCCCTCCGCGCTCGAGCGACGGGACGCTCGCTGTAGGGCGTCGGAGACTCAATCGGCACCAACGACACCCCGCCACCTGCAAGTGCAGGGTCGTCGGGACCGTGCCCCTGCCGAAGACAGACCCGACCGGCCTCGGTGCCTCCACACGGATAGCATCGCCACCCTTCTCAAGCCCCAGAAGTCCACGGTCACGCATCGCACACGCCCAGCGCCAGTCCCCGGCGACCACACGCCAGAACCATCACCAGCCACGAGCCGCTCGAGAAACGCGCGCTGCCGATCGTTGAGGGTGGACCACCGGCACACGAGCATCAGCTCACACTGCAGCCCAGGTCACCTCAACCCCAAAGGAACCTGACACACCATCAGAACGAGCGTCAAATGAGCGTCAAGATACCTCTACGAGCGTCATTTCAGCGTCAAGATATCGCCCGTAACGCCCGCACCGCACATAATGCTCATGCACAAAACCCCAGGTCAGGAGCCTTCCCAGCAGGCTCAAGGATCGCCAGGCACTCCACGTGATGCGTCATCGAAAACACATGGAGACAATGCCGACGGCCCCAACCAGCGGTGCTGGCGCCGGTTGGGCCCTATGCAACTCACCTCCAACGCTGAGCGGAGCAGGATATCCGTCAATGGCCGGTTACCGAAACCGGTGATTCCGCGGACTATTGGCAGTCCACCGCGTCTCCCCGCTTCCCCACTGCCGCGGAAGCGGCTGAACCTGAAAGGCACTGTTGACAGGAATGCCCAGTCAGAGCGGCGAAACGCATCACGGCCGGTTCAGTCCCGAGCACATCCGCGCCACCTGGAGTGGGACGGCGAGCGTCGAGGACGCCGCCCAGGCGTTCGGCTTGTCGAGATCGAAGAGCTACGACCTCGTTCGCCGCGGAGAATTCCCCTGCCGCGTGCTACCGATAGGCCGCACCGCCCGCGTCGTCACCGCCTCGCTCCTCCGCGTACTCGAGAGCGGCGAGCCGGAGTACAACGGAGCCTCCAGTGCAAGCCCCAATCCGTCATAACCAACTGCACGACGACGCCCCGCCGCAGCAAGCCGGCGGGGCGTCGTCGCATCAGGTCCCGGTCTACGCAGGACCCCCGCCGGAGCAAGCTTCCGGCGGGGGTCCTGTCACGGGCGATCACAAGCGGGTCACCAACCCCGCGGACTCACTCACGTCACAAGACTCTGACCTGGACTACGTGCTCACCCTGGACCAACTGGACGCCCATGGACGGCTTCTACGACAAGCATGCGCGGCCCTCGTCCAGCCGTGGGCCGGGCGCGCGCCGGACGACGGACGGCTGACGGCCCGCGCGATACTGGCCGCGGGGCTCGTCGTGACCGCGTGCGGACTGGCCGCCGCCCCGCTGCCCGGTGTGACCGGACTGCTGATGGCCGCCGTCCTGATCGGCGCCGGCACCGGCCTGATCATCCCGCTCGGCTTGGCCGCCCTCGCCGCCGCGACCCGAGGAAGCGGATGGGCCGGACCATGGGCGCGGCCGAACTCGGCCGCGAACGCGGCGACGCCTGTGGCCCGCTCCTGGCCGCCCCCGCCGCCACCCTCACCTGGGATACACCGCTATGGCGGTCCAGACTGCCGCTCGTCCTGGCCGCCCGCCACACGCCCCGCTGGCGTGAATCTTCCGGGCTGCCGTGCCCCCACTGGGGGTGTAAGCAGGAAACATGCGTGTGTGGCGGCAGATCTCGCACCGCTCTCCCTCGTGGCAGGCCAGTGACGCTCTGCTCGCGGTGCCGCTCGCTTTGATCGCCGCCATCGTCGTCGCCGACGTTCTGACCGGGCCCCACGTGCCACTGGGGCCCCTGCTGATCGTGGCTCCCGCGATCACCGCGTCGTTCGCCAGTCCCTTCCTCACCGCTTTGGTCGGCGCCATCGCCGTGGCAGCCCTGCTCGGCGTCGGGGCGGGGTTCCACCTGCTGACCACGGAGAGCGTCGGCGCGCAGATCATCTCCCTGGTCGTGGTCTCGGTGGTCGTGACGGTGTTCCGTTATCTGCGCGAGCGGCACGCCCGTGAGCTGGAGCAGGTACGAAGAGTGTCCGAGGCCGCGCAACGGGTGGTGCTCAGGCCCTTGCCCCGGCGCATCGGGCCGCTGCGGGTGGCGTCGGTGTACCTGGCGGCCCAGGAGGAGGCGCTGATCGGCGGCGATTTGTACGCGGCCGTCCGCACCTCGGTCGGCACGAGGCTGATCATCGGCGATGTGATGGGCAAGGGTCTGACCGCGATGGGCGACGCCTCGCTGCTGCTGGGCGCGTTCCGGGAGGCCGCGCACCGGAAGGCGGCCCTGCCCGAACTGATGGCCTACCTGGAGCGCAGCGTGTGCTGGAACCTGGCCGAACCCACCGAGCCGGGGCAGGAGGGGGAATGCTTCATCACAGCCGCGATCGTCGACATCCCCGACGCGCTGTCACAGGCGCAGATGGTGTCCTGCGGACATCCACCGCCGTTGCTGCTGCGCGACCGGCAGGTCGTCACGCTGAAGGCCGGCGCTCCCGCTCCGCCGCTGGGGCTGGGTGAGCTGAGCACCCCGGAGTACCGGGTGGACACCTTCCTGCTGGAGCCCGGGGACCTTCTGCTGCTGTACACCGACGGTGTGGTGGAAGCGCGCGACCCCAAGGGCGTCTTCTACCCGCTCGCCGCGCGGGCCGTCTCCTGGGCGCAGGACAGTCCCATGGCTCTGGTCCATCACCTGCGCGCCGACCTGCTGGACCACGTCGGCGGACATCTGGCCGACGACGCAGCCGTGGTCGCCCTGCAACGAACCGCCGGCCCTTAGCGCTTGGCCCCCACGGGTCCAGCCGGGGCCGCCCACGGATCCGGCAGAGATCGCCCGGATCCGGCACGGACCGCCCGGGTCCGGCAGGGGGCCGCCCGGATCCGGCAGGGGCCGTCAGAGGGCGCCCGGTGCGCCCAGGCCGGTCAGGGCACCGAACCGCCGACCCTTAGCGCTTGGCCCCCACGGGTCCAGCCGGGGCCGCCCACGGATCCGGCAGAGATCGCCCGGATCCGGCAGGGACCGTCAGAGGGCGCCCGGTGCGCCCAGGCCGGTCAGGGCAACGAACCGCCGACCCTTAGCGCTTGGCCCCCACGGATCCGGCAGGGACCGCCCGGATCCGGCAGGGGCCGTCAGAGAGCGCCCGGTGCGCCCAGGCCGGTCAGGGCACCGACCGGGTCGAGGTCGGGGGTGCCGCGGGGCCACCAGTCGTCGCGATCCGGCTCGGATTCGTACGCGTACCACAGGCCGTCCCGGCCCAGGCGGAGCTGGAGGTGGCCGCGGGGGTGGGTGAGCCGGTTGCGCCAGGGACGGAAGGCGGGCAGGTCGGCGGCGAGGAGCAGCGGGCGCGCCCGGTCGAAGCGGCCGGCCGGCGGGTCCCAGGGCTCCTCCAGGACGGCGAGTCCTTCCGGGCCGCCCTGGCGCCAGGCCGCCACCGCGCGTGCCAGCTCGGCCGTGGTGCGGCCGGTGGCGGAGGCGAGCGAGGCGTACAGGGAGCGAGTGGCCGCGGTCAGTCCGGAGCCGGGGCGGGCGGCGGCGAGGCGTACCGCGTCCTGCCACAGTGTGAGCCCGCCGATCGGGTCGCGGCCGGTGGTGAGCAGGGCGTGGGCGCGGGCGGCGGCGTCGGTGGCCAACTGGTCCAGGGCGAACGGGTCGGGGCCGCCCGGTGCCGCCGGGTACACCGGGGGCTGTTCCGGGTGCGGGGGCGCGGGCAGCGGCGCGGGCAGCGGCGGGAGTCGCCGCTCGGCCAGCGCGTGGGCCGCGCGCACGCCGGGGAACGGATCCGGTTCCCGCTCCTGCGCGGCGCGGGCCGTGCGGGTGGCGCTCAGCCGGGACAGGGCGTCGAGCAGTTCGCGCTCGCCCCGGCCGCGGAGCAGCAGCAGGACGAAGGGGTCGGCGTCCAGCAGGCGTGCGGTCTGGTAGCAGAGGGCGGCGGCGTGTTTGCAGGGGTGGCCGCGGTCGGGACAGCTGCAGTGCGGCTCCAGGTCGCCGGGGCCGGGGAGCAGCGGGACCCCGCAGTCGGCGAGGGCCTGGGGCATCTCCTTGTCGAGGAGCGCGGCGATGTGCCCCGGGCGCTCGGCGACGGCGTCCAGGAACCGGTCCCAGTCGGCGTCGTCCAGCGTCCGCAGCCGCACCTGGACCCGGTACGGGCGCGGCCGGCTCCCCTGCACGTACGCCAGGACCAGCCCCGGGGTGACGGTGACGGCGTCCACGTGCCCCGTCTGCGCGTACCCACGCCCGCGGGCCAGCCGTGCAGCGTCCAGCGCGCCCTCCTCCAGCGCGTCGATCCACGCGTTGCCCCACCAGGTCTCGGCGAACCGGTCCCCTTCCACCGCCCGCGCCGGGAACGCCGGGAAGGTACGCCGCAGTTCGCCGTCCCGGCGGGGGGAGGCCATGCTGCGGGGCATCCGGGGCGGCCCGGGGGGCTCGGCGCCGGCCTGCGCCAGTGGGAACGCGGCGCTTCCGGCGCCCACTCCGGCCGGGGACGGGGAGGCCCGTCGACCGTACGCCCGCCCGTCTTCCGAGGCGCCGTCCGGCGGAGTGCGTGCCGAGGGAGCGTCCGGAGTACCTACCGGGACGCCCTCCCCCCTCGCCGCCGAGGGAGCGTCCGGGGTGACGACCCGGGGGCCGGGCTGTGGGGTGGGGTTCGGTGAGCCCTCACGGGACGGGCACGAGGCCTCCGTGGAAGAGGCGACGGGGGCGCCCTCCTGCGGCATGCTGTTCGGAGAGCCGCCGGACGGGGTGGGCGACGCGTCTGCGCAGGAGGCGACAGGACTGCGGTCCTGCGAGGTGCGGTCCGGAGAGCCGTCGGAGGGGGTGCCCGAGGCGACGGCCGGGGTGGCCGCAAGGACGCCTGCCGGGACGTCCTCCGGGGTCCTCGCCAGGGCGCCGTGCGACGCGGCGGCCCAGGCGGCGGTGGAGATGGCCGCCGGGACGCTCGCAGTAGAGAGGTCCTCCTCCGAGGACGCGGGCGTGGGCGGGACCGTTCGGGGTTCGGGGCTTTCCTGATCGGTCGCGCCGTTGGCGCCGGGCGCCGTGTCGTGGCCGGACGCTGCCCGGTGCGTCCTGACGGGTCCGGTGGGCGCGTCCGTCGTGGCGGGCGCGGTGTCGTGGGTGTCTGTGTCGCCGTCTCCCGCGGCGGTTCCGGCCGGCGTCGGCCGGGTTGCCCCGCCCGGGGCCGGGGTCGGAGGGCGAGCGGCCCTGGTTCCCGCTTGCGCGGCGTCCGCGCGGGATCGCTCCGCACGGGCCGCACGCCGGGCCAGGGCGCCGCGCAGCGCCTCGCGCGCGGCGTCCGAGGGACGCGGCCCCGTGGGCCTCCGTGGTGCGGCGGCGTCCGCCGGGTCGCCCGACGGCACCGGCGGTCGGGGTGCCGACTCGTCCGTGTCCTCCGCGGTCATCGACGCGTCCCCGCCGTCCGCGGCGGCGTCGCCCCGCCGGGCGGACACCGCGCGCCGCAAGGCGTCCCGTGCGGCGTCCCCGGGACGGTTTCCCGCACCGGCCGGGTCCTCCGGCGCGGGCTTGCGGTGGTCCGCGGATCCGTCGGGAGTGCGGGTCTGCTGTTCGCGGGCGGCGCGCAGGGCCCTGCGTGCCGCGTCGGCGGGTCGCTCGTCCATCACGCCTCCCTCCGCAGCGAGACCAGGTCGGACAGCTCGCGGTCGGTCAGCTCCGTGAGCGCCGACTCGCCCCCGCCGAGGATCGCGTCGGCCAGGGCGCGCTTGGCGGCGAGCATCTCGGCGATACGGTCCTCCACGGTTCCCTCGGTGATCAGGCGGTGCACCTGGACCGGCTGGGTCTGGCCGATGCGGTAGGCGCGGTCGGTGGCCTGCTCCTCGACCGCCGGGTTCCACCAGCGGTCGAAGTGGACGACGTGGCCCGCGCGGGTGAGGTTCAGGCCCGTGCCCGCCGCCTTCAGGGACAGCACGAGGACCGGGGTCGCACCGCTCTGGAAGCGATCCACCATGCGCTCGCGCTCCGGGACCGGCGTACCGCCGTGCAGCAGGTCCACGGGGACCGCGCGGGTGTTCAGGTGGGAGGTGATCAGGCGGGCCATGCCGACGTACTGGGTGAAGACCAGCGCCGAGCCGTCCTCGGCGAGCAGGGTGTCCAGCAGCTCGTCCAGCAGCGCCAGCTTCCCGGAGCGCGCCGCCGGCCGGTCGCCGCCGCGGGCGTGTTCCTCCTTCAGGTAGAGCGCGGGGTGGTCGCAGATCTGCTTGAGCGAGGTCAGCAGCTTCAGCACCAGCCCGCGCCGGGCCATGCCCTCGGCGGTCTCGATGGCGAGCATCGACTCGCGCACCACGGCCTCGTACAGCGCGGCCTGTTCGCGGGTGAGCGGGACGGGGTGGTCCGTCTCGGTCTTGGGCGGAAGCTCGGGGACGATGCCGGGGTCGGACTTCCTGCGGCGCAGCAGGAAGGGGCGTACCAGGCGGCCCAGGCGCTGCACGGCCTCCTCGTCCTCGCCGGTCTCCACCGCGCGGGCGTGCCGGGCACGGAAGGACTTCAGCGGGCCGAGAAGCCCGGGGGTGGTCCAGTCGAGCAGGGCCCACAGTTCGGAGAGGTTGTTCTCCACAGGGGTGCCGGTGAGGGCCACGCGTGCGGGGGACGGGATCGTACGCAGCGCCTTCGCGGTCGCCGAGTACGGGTTCTTGACGTGCTGGGCCTCGTCGGCGACGACCATGCCCCAGGGCTGCTCGGCCAGCAGGGGTGCCGTGGACCGCATCGTGCCGTACGTGGTGAGCACGAAGCCGCCGTCCAGGCCGTGCAGGGTGCGGTCCGGGCCGTGGAAGCGGCGGACGTGGACGCCGGGGGCGAACCGGGTGATCTCCCGCTGCCAGTTGCCCAGCAGTGAGGCCGGGCAGACCACCAGGGTGGGTTCGCGCCGCGCCCGCTTGAGGTGCAGGGCGATGACGGTGACCGTCTTGCCGAGGCCCATGTCGTCGGCGAGGCAGCCGCCCAGGCCGAGCGAGGTCATGAGGTCGAGCCAGCCCAGGCCGCGCAGCTGGTAGTCGCGCAGGGTGGCGTCGAGGCCCGGCGGCGGTTCGGCGGGCCGTACGCCGGCCGTGAGCCGGTCCCGCAGGGTCGCCAGCGCGCCGACGGGCACCGCCTCGACCATCTCGCCGTCGACGTCCGCGGTGCCGGTGAGGGCCAAGGAGAGCGCGTCGACCGGGTCGAGCAGTCCGAGGTCGCGCTTGCGGGCCTTGCGGACGAGGGCCGGGTCGACGAGCACCCAGCGGTCCCGCAGCCGCACCACCGGGCGGTGGGCCTCGGCGAGCGTGTCCATCTCGGCGTCGCTGAGCGGATCGCCGCCCAGCGCCAACTGCCAGCGGAACCGCAGCAGTTCCTCGCTCTCGAAGAAGCCGGTGCCGTCCTTGGCGGAGCCCGGCGCGGGGCGCACCACCGCGGTGGCCGTGAGGTCCTGGGCCAGGTCGCGCGGCCAGTGCACGGCGACGCCGGCCGCGGCGAGCCGGGTCGCGGCCACGCCGAGCAGCTCGCTCACCTCGCCTTCGGAGAGGGCGAGGACGTCGGGCACCTCCTGCTCGGAGAGCCGGTCCAGCGGGGGCCAGACGCGGGCCGCGCGCCGTACGGCCAGGGCGGCGTCCACGCGTGCGCGTGGTCCGAAGGCCGTGTCCGCCTCGCCCGCCCACAGGGCTGCCGCGTCGGCGACGAGGGTGGGGTCGGCGAGGCTGTGCACCTGGACGATCGCCGCGCCCGCACCGCGGGCGGCCCCCTTGTCGCCGTCGCCGTCGAACAGGTCCTGCGCGGACAGGTCCAGGCGGAGTGAGACGCGTACGCCCGCGTCCATGCCGGCGGCGACCTCGGCCGCCCAGTCGTGGGCGTGCGGCAGGTGCTGCGGTTCACGGGCGGCGAAGGGTTTCCCGGAGGTGTGCGGCGCGGCCGGGGTGCGGGGCAGGGTGTCGGCGACCGCGTCGAGGAAGGCGCGCAGCAGCGCCTCCGGTTCGGGCAGGCGGAGCGGGCCCGAACCGGGCAGCGGGACCGCGTGGCCCTCGTAGGGCAGGGCGGCGGCGACCGCGCGCAGGTGGGCGATGTCGTCCGGGTCGAGGGGTCCCGCGCGCCAGGCGTCGTGCCCGGTGGCGGTCAGGCCGGGCAGCAGCCGTCCACGGGCGACGAGCCGCAACGCGTGCAGGGCGGCGGCGCCCCAGCAGGCCGTGGCGGGATGCGCCGCCGGATCGTGCCGTGCCCGTACGAGGTGCGGCAGCGCGTCCTCGACCGGCAGCGACAGCGCGGGCGCGCTGCTGCGCCGGGCCCCCGCCCCGTGCCGCCGCACGACGGTGAGCTCCGTACGCACGGACCCACCGCCGTCCGGGTGCGGCCCGAACCGCCCGTCGCCCGCCTGGCCGCCCCGTCCGGACGGGTCGTGGGCCACATCCCCACCAGCCCCGGACCCACCGTGAGCCGCATCCCCGCCGGGCCCGCGCGTGCCCGTCACCCCCTGTCCGGCGCGCTCCGGGCGGGCGTCGGCCGTTCCACGGCTGCTGCCGTCGGGGCCGGCAGGGTCGCCCCCCGTCCATACGTCGCCGTTCGGGTCCCAGAAGGCGATGCGGCTGTCGCGGGGAAGGGGGGCGGGGAGGAAGACGGTGGCGAGGCGGGGGGACACGGACACCACGCGCGCCGCGCTGTCCGTCGCGCTGACCGCCATGTCGCTCATACGTCCTGTCACCTCCCGCTCGCCGTCCGGCCCAGTCGTCTTCGACTCTACGGGCGGGGTCTGACAATCGGCCCCGGCGGCCCCGGCCGGGCCACGGTCGGCGTCAGGGGACGGTGCGGGAGACGACGTAGACCATCGGCAGGACCGGGTTGGACAGGTTCACGACCACGTCCTGCGTGGGGGCGGGGTTCTTCTGGCTGTGGGTGAGGCCCCACCACGGGCCCGGGCTCGTGAAGGTCCAGCCGGTGGTCTTCTTGTCCCGGGCGCCGACGGTGACGGCGCCCTCCTTCAGGTCGCTCCGGTTGACGCCCATGGCCTCGAGGAAGGCGGTGAGGCCCGGTTCGGTGGTCCGGAACTGGACGTAGAGACGGCTGGTCTTCCAGTTGTTCGTCTCGTAGTAGGAGACCTTGTCGGCCGGGTGCGGGATCGGCACCTGGTAGAGGCGGCGCTGGACCTTGGACGGGTAGCCGGGCGCGAGGCCCTTCACGGCGTACCGGGCCTCCTTGTCCTTGCCGCTGTCACGGCTCTGGTTGGCGGAGATCACCAGGTAGCCGGCCGGGACGCCGATGAGCAGCACGATGATCAGCAGCGTGAGGGCCCTGCGGCGGTTGCGGTGCCTGCGGTCCTCGACACGCGGGGGCCGACCGTCCGGGGGCGCCGCCTGGCGTGGCAGCGACATCGTCACAGCGCCTCCCGGGCCGTGCGCCGCGCCTGCGTGTACCGCTCGTAGCGCTCGTACCGCTCGACCCGGCGCCGCTTGGCGCGCCGGAAGCGGCGGGCGACCAGCCGGGCGAGGTCGGCGGCGCCGACCATGCCGGCCTCGGGGCCGAGCTGGGCGCGGGTGATACGGGCCTCGGGGCGGTAGCCGCGGCCGGTGAGGTGCCGTTTGAACGCGTCCCGCGCGGGCCCGATCAGCAGGTCGTCGGCCGCGGAGACCCCGCCGCCGATGACGAAGCAGGACGGGTCGAGGGCGGCGGCCAGGTTGGCGATGCCGACGCCGAGCCACTGGCCGATGTCCTCGAGCAGTTCGACGCACATGGCGTCGCCCTCGCGGGCCAGCTCGGTGATCATCGGCCCGGTGATGTCGGAGATGTTCCCTTTGACGTGCTCGATGATCCCGTAGGCGACCGGGGAGTCGGCCGCGGCCAGCTCACGCGCCTCCCGTACCAGGGCGTTGCCCGAGCTGTACTGCTCCCAGCAGCCGCGGTTGCCGCACGGGCAGCGGTGGCCGCCGGGCACGACCTGCATGTGCCCGAACTCTCCGGCGACGCCGAACTTGCCCCGCTTGACCTGGCCGTCCTCCAGGATCGCGCCGCCGATCCCGGTACCCAGCGTGATCATGACGAGGTGGTCCTCGCCGCGGCCCGCGCCGAAGCGCCACTCGGCCCAGGCGGCGGCGTTGGCGTCGTTGTCGACCAGGACCGGCACGGAGAGGCGTTCGGAGAGGCGGTCGCGCAGGGGTTCGTTGCGCCAGGACAGGTGGGGGGCGAACAGCACGCGGTTGCGGTCGGCGTCGACCCAGCCGGCCGCGCCGATGCCGACCGCGTGCACGTCGTGCCGGTCGGAAAGGTCCAGGACCAGTTCGACGATGGTGTCCTCGACGACCCGCGGGCTCTTGGACTTGTCCGGGGTCTCCGTGCGGAGCCGCTCCAGGATGTTGCCGTCGGCGTCGACGACGCCCGCCATCACCTTGGTGCCGCCGATGTCGATGCCCACCGTGGGGACACGGGGTGCGGTCAGGTGGGAGCGCCGCTCCCGGGTACCGACCGTGCGCAGTACGGGGGCGCGGCGGGAGCCGATGGGGGCGGTGAGGTCGCGGTAGGTGCTCATCGGGCCCGATTCTGCCGCACGGTGGGTAAGCGTTCCGTACGGGGCACCGAGGGGCCGGCGCCCGGTTTGTACCGGACGCGGACGCGCGACGGCCGTCGCGCCCGCGCTGCGGAGCCGCATGATGCCACAGCTCCGCGGCCCCTCAGGTGCCTCGCAGCTCATGGCGCAGATCGTCCAGGTCACTGCCCCCGGCCATCTGCCGGGTCAGCTCGTCCAGGGTGATCTCGTCCCGAGTGTGGTGGCCGACCATGACGCCCCGCCTCAGCAGGACGAATCGGTCACCTACAAGGTACGCGTGATGCGGGTTGTGGGTGATCAGCACAACACCCAGACCCTGGTCGCGGGCCGCCGCCACATACCTCAGCACCACGCCCGACTGCTTCACGCCGAGCGCCGCGGTCGGCTCGTCCAGGACGAGCACCTTCGCGCCGAGGTACACCGCGCGCGCGATGGCGACGCACTGGCGTTCGCCGCCCGAGAGGGTGCCGATGGGCTGGTCGACGTCGCGCAGGTCGATTCCCATCCGCAGCAGTTGGGCCCGTGCCGTCCTGCGCATGAGGTCGACGTCCAGGCGCTTGAAGGGGCCGGCCCCCTTGCGGGGCTCGGAGCCGAGGAAGAAGTTCCGCCAGACCGGCATGAGGCCCACGACCGCCAGGTCCTGGTAGACCGTGGCGATGCCCCGGTCCAGGGCGTCGCGCGGTGAGGTGAGCCGGGTCTCCTGGCCCTCGACGCGCAGGACACCGCCGTCGTGCTGGTGCAGTCCCGCGATGATCTTGATCAGGGTCGACTTGCCGGCGCCGTTGTCGCCCAGGACGCAGGTGATCTCCCCGGCGTGGACCTCCAGGCCGACGTCCTCCAGGGCGCGGACACCGCCGTAGCGCTTGCTGACGCCGGACAGCTCCACGAGTGCCGTGCGTGCTTCGGTCTGCGTCACTTGGTTGCCTCCGCCCGCCTGCGGACCCAGGTGTTGAGCAGGGTCGCGAGGAGCAGCATCGCTCCGAGGAAGAACTTGAACCAGTCGGGGTTCCACTCGGCGAAGACGATGCCCTTGCTGGTCATGCCGAACAAAAGGGCTCCGACCGCCGAGCCGATGGCGCTGCCGTAGCCGCCGGTGATCAGGCAGCCGCCGATGACGGCGGCGATGATGTAGATCAGCTCGTTGCCGACGCCCTCGCCGGACTGCACCGCGTCGAAGGAGAAGAGCAGGTGCTGCCCGCAGATCCAGGCGCCGAGGGCCACGCCCATGTAGAGGCCGGTCTTCGTCCTGGTGACCGGTACGCCGACCGCGCGGGCCGCGTCCTTGTTGCCGCCGACCGCGAAGATCCAGTTGCCGGTGCGGGTGCGCAGCAGGATCCAGGAGGCGAGCGCGACCAGGCCGAGCCACCACAGGATGGTGACCTTGACGTCGACGCCGCCGATGCTGAGCGTCGAGGCGAACACCGCGTGGGCGCTGGAGAAGCCCTCCATGTCGCCGATCGTCTTGGTGGAGACGGTGCCGTCGATCAGCTTGGTGAAGCCGAGGTTCATCCCGGTCAGCATCAGGAAGGTGCCCAGGGTGACGATGAAGCTGGGCAGCCCGGTGCGGGTCAGCATGAAACCGTTGAAGGCGCCGATCACCAGGGTGACCAGCAGGGATACGCCTACCCCGACCCAGACGTTCGCGGTCATCTGGTAGCTGAACATCGAGGAGACCAGCGCGGAGGACGTCACCATGACGCCCGCCGACAAGTCGAACTCGCCGCCGATCATCAGCAGCGCGACCGGAACCGCCATGATGCCGATCGTCGAGGACGCGTACAGGACGGTGCTGAGGCTGGAGGCGCGCAGGAAGCCGTCCGCGGCGAAGGCGAAGAAGACGAGGACGGCGATCGCGCCGACGACCGAGCCGAGCTCGGGACGGGTGAGCAGCCTGCGCAGCGTCGAGGTCCTCGGAATCGTTTCGGCAGCGGGGGTCCCGGCGTGGGCGGCGGGCCGGTCCGTGGTCGTTCCGCTCATCGGGTGCCCCGCTTCGTGTACTCCTCCAGCGTGGCCGCCTGGTCCTCGGTGACGATCTGCGGGCCGGTGAGCACCGGCAGGCCGCCGCCGAGGACGTCGCCGTTGTACTTGTAGAGCCAGAGCAGGTCGACGGCCTGGTAGCCCTGGAGGTAGGGCTGCTGGTCGACGGCGAAGCCGAGCGTGCCGTCCTTGAGCTCGGCGGCGACCTTGGCGTTCAGGTCGAAGGTGTCGACCTCGGCCCTGCTGCCGGCGTCGGTCCTCGCCTTGACGGCGGTGTCCGCGTACGGGGCGCCGAGCGTGACGACCGCGTCGACGGACCTGTCCGCCTGGAGCCCGGCGCCGATCGCGGCCTGCACGTCGGGCATGTTGGTGCCGTTGACGTAGAGGTTCTCGACCGTGCCGGAGAAGGTCTTCGCCACCCCGGCGCAGCGCTGCTCGTGCCCGACGTTGCCCTGTTCGTGCAGGACGCAGAGCACCTTCTTCTTCCCTCGCTCGTTCAGCTCCTGCCCGACGGCCTCACCGGCCACGGTCTCGTCCTGGCCGACGTGCGTGAGGGCGCCGTACGCCTTGGACTGCGCCGATCCGGAGTTGACCGTGATCACCGGGATGCCGGCCCTCTCGGCGCGGGCCACGGCGGCCTTGAGCGCGTCGGGCTTGGCGAGGGTGACGATGATGCCGTCGACCTTCTTGTCCACGGCGGCGTCCACGAGCTGGGCCTGCTGCTGGGCCTCGGCGTCGTGCGAGTACAGGAAGTTGATGTTGTCCTTGACCGCGGCCTGTTTGGCGCCGCTCTGCACGATGTCCCAGAACGTGTCACCGTCCCCGGAGTGCGTGATCATCGCGAAGGTCCAGCGGGGGGTGTTCACCGCGGCCCTGCCCTGGGCCGCCGCGGCCTTGCGGGCGTCCTCCGCCCGCTTGCCGCCGGTGCTGCTGCACCCCGCCAGCGACAGGGACAGTGCCCCTGTCAGCGCGATGACTACCCAGGTTGGAAACCGTGCCACGAGGCCGTGCCCTTCTCGCTGTGCCCGAACGTACGCACGGGGCCGACGGCGATCCCACCAGCCCCGAACGTTCCATTATCGGACACCGGAATCGCTGATCCGCGGCGGGAGCGGTGACGGGTCACATTGTCCGGACATGACGGGGGCGGAGCGCGCCGGGCGGCCGGCGGGCACGGTCAGGGCCGTACGGAGGTCAGGGAGGCCAGATGCGTACGAGAGATCAGGGACGTACGAGGAGCTGGAACTCGAAGGAGTAGCGGGAGGGCCGGTAGGTGTGCGTGCCGTACTCCACCGCGCGGCCGGTGTCGTCGAAGGTGGTGCGCTGCATGGTGAGCAGCGGGGCGCCCTCGGCCTCGGCGAGCCGCTCGGCCTCGGCGGGGGCGGCGGCGCGGGCGCCGATGGACTGGCGGGCGCTGTGCAGGGTGATCCCGGCGGCGCGCATCAGCCGGTACAGGCCGGTGGCCTCCAGCTGGCCGGTGTCCAGGTCGAGCAGTCCGGGCGGCAGGTAGTTGGTCAGGTACGCCATCGGCTCGCCGTGGGCCAGGCGCAGCCGTTCGATGCGATGGACCTCCTCACCCTCGGCCACCCCGAGGGCGGCGGCGACCTCGGCGGAGGCCGGGACCACCGTGTTGACCAGGACCTTCGTCGCCGGGCGCTGCCCGGCCGCCTCCAGGTCGTCGTAGAGGCTGCTCAGCTCCAGCGGGCGCCTCACCCGGCTGTGCACGACCTGCGTGCCGACACCGCGGCGGCGTACCAGGAGGCCCTTGTCGACCAGCGACTGGATGGCCTGGCGGACGGTGGGCCGGGACAGGCCGAGCCGTGCGGCGAGCTCGATCTCGTTGCCCAGCAGGCTGCCGGGGGTGAGGCTGCCGTGTTCGATCGCGGCCTCGAGTTGCTGGGACAGCTGGAAGTACAGCGGTACCGGGGAACTCCGGTCCACACGGAGCTCGAGTGAGACGGTGGGGTCCACTTCTGGTTTCGGCACGGCCCGAGCGTAGCTCCGCGGCCGGTTGACGGGAAGTCCTGAAGTCCGATTGTCCGGACATGGCGATTGACAGGGTCCGGGGTCCGCCCTCACCTTGTTTCCATGCGCATCGGGGTCATCGGTACGGGCCGCATCGGCACCATCCACGCGAACACGCTCAGCCGCCATCGTGAGGTGGGCTCACTGATCCTCACGGACGCCGATCCGACGCGGGCGCAGGCGCTCGCCCTCAGGCTGGGCGAGACGGCGGCACCAGGGGTGGACGAGATCTTCACCTGGGGCGTGGACGCGGTCGTGATCACCACGGCGACCTCGGCCCACGCCGAACTGATCGGCCGGGCGGCGCGGTCGGGGCTCCCGGTGTTCTGCGAGAAGCCGATCGCCCTGGATCTGCCGGGCACCTTACAGGCGCTCGCCGAGGTCGAAGCCGCCGGCACGGTGCTTCAGATGGGCTTCCAGCGCCGCTTCGACACGGGCTACGCCGGCGCGCGCGAGGCGGTGCGCTCGGGGCGCCTCGGCCGTCTGCACACGGTCCGCGCGCTCACCTCCGACCAGGCACCGCCGCCGCCCCAGTGGCTCCCGCTGTCCGGCGGGCTGTTCCGGGACGCACTGATCCACGACTTCGACGTGCTGCGCTGGGTGACGGGCCGCGAGGTCGTCAGCGTGTACGCGGCCGGGTCCGACGCCGGACCCTCGATGTTCCGCGAGGCGGGCGACGTCGACACCGGCGCGGCGCTGCTCACCCTCGACGACGGCACGCTCGCCACCGCCACCGCGACCCGCCTCAACGGCGCGGGCTACGACGTGCGCATGGAACTGGCCGGGGAGCGGGACCAGATCGTGGTCGGCCTCGACGACCGGACGCCGATCGCGTCCACCGAGCCGACCGGCCCACCGGCCGCGGACAAGCCCTGGCCCGGCTTCCTGGAACGCTTCGGTCCCGCCTACGAGGCCGAGCTGGCCGCGTTCGTGGAGGTGCTGCACGGTGAGCGCCCCAACCCGTGCGACGGCCGCGAGGCCCTCCAGGCCCTGCGCATCGCCGAGGCCTGCGAGGTCTCCCGCCGCGAACACCGCCCAGTGAGCCTGGCGGAGATCCCGGGCGGCGACCGGGCGGTCCACCGGTGACGGGCGGCCCACAGCCACGGTGAACCGCCGTCCGGACGCCCGGACGCCCGAACGGCTTTCGGGCCGATCGGCGGTGCACGGCGACCGGCGGCACACGGCCGACCGGTGGCTCCCGGCCGACCAGCGGCACGGCCGACCGGCGACCCCGGCCGAGCGGTGGCACGGCCGACCGGCGACTCCCGACCGACCAGCGGCACACGGCCGCCCGGTTGGACGCGACGGGACTGGGCGAGTCTTCGACGGACACGGAACAGGTGGCGGGCACGGCGCCCGTACACCGGCTCACCGGCCGGCCGACGACTCCCGGCCGACCGATGGGCGCGGCAGGACTGGGCAGGTCTCCGACGGGCGCGGCGGGGCGGGGCGGGGCTGATCTTCGACGGGCACGGACCCGGTGGCAGGCACGGCGCCCGCACACCAGCCCACCGGCCGACCGACAGGCACGGACCCGGTGGCAGGC
>NZ_JBIAXG010000013.1:32832-156408 GCF_042896465.1 Streptomyces sp. NPDC001292 | reverse complement strand
GCACGGCGCCCGCACACCAGCCCACCGGCCGACCGACGACTCCCGGCCGACCGACAGGCACGGACCCGGTGGCAGGCACGGCGCCCGCACACCAGCCCACCGGCCGACCGACGACTCCCGGCCGACCGACAGGCACGGACCCGGTGGCAGGCACGGCGCCCGCACACCAGCTCACCGGCCGCACCGGCTCACCGGCCCTACCGGCCCACCAGCCCACCGACCCGCCGCCGGAGTCGCCGACGCGCGCCGCAGGGGACGCCCGCCACGCCCGGTGGGAGAATTGGCGATCATGCGTGCCGCTTATGTCGAACGGCTGGGGCCGCCCGACGTCATCCGCTTCGGCGAGTTGCCCGCTCCCGTGCCGGGGCCGGGCGAGGTGCTGGTGGACGTGCTGGCCACCACGGTCAACCCGGTGGACACCTTCGTCCGCTCGGGGCTGTTCCGCACACCGCTGCCGTTCCCGTTCGTGGTCGGACGTGACCTGGTGGGCACGGTGGCGTCCGCGGGCTCCGGTTTCGCCGTCGGTGAGACGGTGTGGTGCAACAGCCTGGGCCACGACGGCCGGCAGGGAGCGGCAGCCGAACAGGCCGTGGTGCCCGCCGACCGCCTCTACCGGCTGCCGGGGGGCGTGCGCCCGGAGGAGGCGGTGGCCGTGTTCCATCCCGCCGCGACCGCCTATCTGGCCCTCTTCACGTACGGCGGGCTGCGCCCCGGTGAGACGGTCCTGGTCGGTGGCGCGGCCGGCAACGTGGGCAGCGCGCTGGTGGAGTTCGCGCACCGCGCGTACGCGCGTGTCCTCGCCACGGCCGCGCCGCGCGACCACGAGCACGTCCGCTCCCTGGGCGCGGCGGAGGTCGTGGACTACCACGCCCCCGATCTCGCGGCGCGGCTGGCGAGGCTCGCTCCGTCCGGCGTCGGCGTCCACGTCGACACCTCGGGACGCAACGACCTGAGGACCGCGGTCGGCCTCCTCTCCCACCGCGGTCGCGTCGTCGTCCTGTCCGGCGCCCGCGACGAGCCGACCCTTCCGGTCGGTCCGCTCTACATGAAGGACGGCTCCCTGCGCGGCTTCGCCATCTCCAACGCCACGGCCGCGGAACTGGCCGAGGCGGCGGCCGCCGTCAACGACCTGCTGGCCTCCGGCGGGCTGCGGCCCCGCTCGGTCGAGTACCACCCCCTGAGCGCCGCGGCGCAGATCCACCAGCGCATGGAGCGCGGCGAACTCCACGGCCGGCGCGTGGTGCTACGCCCCTGACCCGCGCCCGTCCGGATCCTCCCCGTCACCGGCGTCCCGTTCCGCCGGCACGGTCGCCCGGGCGACCCGCCGCCGGGCCAGGAGCACGGAAACGGGGTGGCCGACGACGACGGCCACCCCAGCCCGACGAAGTGGACGCCACTCAGGTGTCAATGACAAGCCCGAGGAATTTACCGTCCAGTTCGATGAATTCGCGGGAAGTCAATCCATGTAGGAGCCGTACCGGGGGCGGCCCGCGACGTCGTACGACTGGATGGACACGCCCGTCTCGGTGACGCGGCCACCGGTGTGCGTGAAGGCGGTCGGGACGGTGCCCTCCGCGAACAGGCGGCGCCCGGCGCCGAGTACGACCGGGAACGTCAGCAGATGGACCGTGTCGACGAGGTCCAGGGCCAGCAGGGAGTGGGCGAGGGCGCCGCTGCCGTGGACCTGGAGCTCGCCGTCGGTGCGCTCCTTGATCGCGGCGACCTCCTTGGCCAGGTCCCCGGAGATCACGGTGGTGCCCTGCCAGGCGGGATCGGTCAGACTCGTGGAAGCCACGTACTTCGGCAGGCCGTTGAGGCGGGAGGCGATCGGGTCGGCGGGGTCGGTCACGTTCGGCCAGAACGCGGCGAAGATGTCGTAGGTACGGCGGCCGAGGAGGAAGGCGCCGGCGCGGTCGAACACCTCGGCCATGAACCGGCCGAAGCCCTCGTCGCCGTACGGAACGCTCCAGCCGCCCTGCGCGAAGCCGTCGCGGTCGTCCTCCCTGGGACCGCCGGGCGCCTGGTGGACGCCGTCGAGGCTCACGAATCCGGTGACGACGAGCTTGCCCATGATGGGTGCCTCTCTTTCGGTGGGGTCTTCCAGTGCGTTTTTCCGTCACCGTTCAGACCCCACCGGCCCCCCAAACTCATCGGCCTCCGGCGAACCCGGTGGGCGGGGCGTGCCGGTCCGTGCGGCCGGCCCGCCCCGCGGCTACGGACGGGTCAGCCGCCCAGTTCCTGGTGGCGGGCCGCCAGAGCGGCCGCGCCCTGCTCGGTCAGTGCGCCGAACAGGCGGAGCCGGGAGATTCCTCCGTCCGGGAAGATGTCCACGCGCGCGTGCGTGCCGACGGCCGCCGCGGGCAGTACGAAGCGGTGGTTGGTGTCGGGCTGGAGACGGGTGCGCGGCAGGATCTCCGTCCACTCGCCGTCCTCGCCGTCCTTGACGGAGACCGACGCCCAGCCGGCGCTGTTGCCCTTGAGGTAGGCGGTGTCGATCTCCAGGGCGCGGATCTCGGTGTGCCCGGCGAGGCGGTAGCTGATCCAGTCGTTGCCCTGGTCGCGGCGGCGGCGGGTCTCCCAGCCGTCGTCCATCTTGCGGGAGCGGCCCGGCTGGATGGTGTTGGTGGCCGGCGAGTAGAAGAGGTTGGAGGCGTCCTCGACGCTGCCGCCGTTCTCCAGCGCCACCACGTCGAAGGTGCCGAGCGCGGCCAGCCACGCGGGGTCGGGCACGACCTCGCCGTACACCCGCAGGCGCGCGATGCCACCGTCGGGGTGCTGCTTGAGACGCAGGTGCGTGAAGCGCTGCTCGGCGTTCACCTCGAAGCCGTTGGCCGCGTGGCCGCCGACCGCGGTGCGCGGGACGAGGGTCGTCCACTTGACGTCGTCGGCGAGGAGTTCCTCGGGCGTGGGGGCGCCGTCGACCGAGGTGCCCTCGACGGAGACGGCCTGCGGGTAGTTGCCGCGGAAGTGGGCGGTGTCCACGACGACGCCGCGGACGACGCCGGGCGCGCCGAGCCGGATGAGCGCCCAGTCGTGGTCGTCCTCGGTGGGCCAGGGGTGCTCGGCCGAGACACCGCGCCGGCGGCGGGTCTCCCAGCCGTCCATGACCTTGCCCTTGTGCCCGAAGTCCTCGGGGTCGAACTCGGCCCGCTCGGGCACCAGCAGGTTCTCGCGCTGGGCGAAGAACTCGTCGTTGGCGGCGATGACGCCCGCGCCGAGCCGGCGGTCGGCCAGGTTGGCGTGCCTGGTGAAGGGGAAGTCGGCCGTACGGTAGTCGGCGTAGGGGTCGCCGCCGCCGTAGGGGTTCGCGTCGCCGGTGAAGCTCAGGGTCGCCGTCACGGTGATCAGTTCGTCCTTTCCAGGAGTCGGCCGGTGGGTTCGGTGAAGTGGTCGTCGAGCGCGGTGGCGTAGATGCGCTCGCCGCGCAGCCAGGTGGACTTCACGACGCCGCGCAGGGTCTTGCCCGCGTACGCGGTGATGCGGTTGCGGTGCTGGAGCGCGGCGGGGTCCACGGTGAAGGTCTCGTCGGTGGCCAGGACCGCGAAGTCCGCGTCCCGGCCGGGCGCGATGGCGCCTTTGCGGTCCAGACCCGCGAGGTCCGCGGTGCGTTCGGACATCCAGCGGACCACGTCCTCGATGCCGTGCCCGCGCCGGGCCGCCTCCGTCCAGATGGCCGACAGGCTCAGCTGGAGCGAGGATATGCCGCCCCAGGCGGTGGCGAAGTCGGACGTCTTGAGATCCACGGTGGACGGCGAGTGGTCGGTGACGACGCAGTCGACGGTGCCGTCGGCGAGGGCGGCCCAGAGCAGGTCCTGGTTGGCGGCCTCGCGAATCGGCGGGCAGCACTTGAACTCGCTGGCCCCGTCGGGCACTTCCTCGGCGGTGAGGGTGAGGTAGTGCGGGCAGGTCTCGACGCTGAGGCGGACGCCCTCGCGCTTGGCGGCGGCGATCAGTGGCAGCGCGCCGGAGGAGGACAGGTGCAGGATGTGCACCCGCGCGCCGAGCCGGCGGGCCAGGGCGATGAGGCCCTCGATGGCGCTGTCCTCCGAGACCTGGGGACGGGTCCGCAGGAAGTCGGTGTACCTCGGGCCGCTCAACTGGGGGGCGAGCCCGAGTTCGTGCGGGTCCTCCGCGTGCACGATGAGCAGTCCGCCGAAGCCCGCGATCTCCGCCATGGAGGCGGTCAGCTGGTCGTGGTTCAGCTCGGGGAACTCGTCGACCCCGGACGGGGAGAGGAAGCACTTGAAGCCGAAGACGCCGGCGTCGTGCAGGGGCCGCAGGTCCTTGACGTTGTCCGGGAGCGCGCCGCCCCAGAATCCGACGTCGATGTGGGCCTTGCTGCGGGCCACCTCCCGCTTGACGCGCAGGTTGTCGACGGTGGTCGTCGGTGGCAGCGAGTTGAGGGGCATGTCGACGAGGGTGGTGATGCCTCCGGCGGCCGCCGCCCGGGTGGCGGTCCAGAAGCCCTCCCAGTCGCTGCGCCCGGGGTCGTTCACATGGACATGGGTGTCGACGAGGCCGGGCAGCAGAGCGTCGTCGCCGACGTCCTCCAGCCACGCTCCCGCAGGCACCTCGGCGTCGTACGGCACTACGGCCAAGATCCGGCCGTCGGCGACGGTGACGGACGCGGGGCGCACGCCCTCGGGGGTGACGACGCGTGTGGAGCGCAGTACGAGCTGTACGTCGGGCAACGGACGCCCCTCCTCTGGTGCTGTTCCTCTATTCACTGTCGCTCACCCGTGAAATTCCGGAGAGCGGAAATGAGTTTCCTGTAGACGGAGTCTTCATGGCCGAACATCTTGAGTCAAGACCCTTCTCGGCGGAGCGGACCTCGTCGCGGCGCCCTGCCCGGGCCTCGCGCGACCTGCGTCAACGCGTGCTCGGAGGCCAGTTGACCATCCGCTTGGGCCGCGGCGGCGCGTAGGTGCGCACCTTGGAGGTGGACAGGCCGAGCCGGACGAGGGATTCGGCGATCGTCACGGCGGCGGTCACCCCGTCGACGACGGGGACCCCGGTGCGTTCGGCGACGCGCTCGGTGAGCCCGGACATGCCCCCGCAGCCGAGGCAGATCACCTCCGCCCGGTCCTCCTCCACCGCGCGGGCGGCCTGTTGGGCGATCGCGGCGACGGCGGCCTTCTCGTCCCGCTCCAGGTCGAGCACGGCGAGCCCGCTGGCACGCACGGAGGCGCACCGGGCGCTCAGCCCGGCGACGTGGAGGCGCTCCTCGATCAGGGGGACCGTGCGGTCCAGGCTGGTGACGACGGAGTAGGAGCGGCCGAGGAACTGGGCGGTGCTCGCGGCGGCCTCGGTGATGTCGACGACGGGTACGTCGAGCAGTTCCTGGAGGCCCTCGCGGCCGTGCTCGCCGTATCCGGCCTGGATCACGGCGTCGAAGGGTTCGGGGTGGGCACGGACGGCCTCCATCACGGCGACGGCGGCGAGGTAGCTCTCGTAGTTGCCCTCCACGGACTCCGCTCCGAAGGAGGGGGTCAGCGGGACGATCTCGGTGCCGGGTGACGCCGCACCCGCCGCCTGCTCACCGATCGAGTCGGTGATGGACTGCGTGGTGTTGACGTTCACGACGAGGATGCGCATGTTCGGCTTTCTGGGTGGTTCTGCTGGACGGCTCGTTCGTGGCTGATTCGCGGGTCATTCCGCGGCGACCGCGATGGCCTCGCCGTCCACGTCTCGGATCAGGGCGTTGCGGTCGGCGATGGCCGCGTAGAGGGCGGCGGCGAGGATGGCCCCGACGAACCACGAGAAGCCGGCCACGGCGTGGAAGACGGGCACCAGGGCGAGGACGACGGCGATGGCCGCGGCGGGCACGAAGGCCCAGACGGCCCGCGGGTTGTAGCCGCGACGGTAGTGGTACTCGCCCTGCGCGTCCTCGGTGTAGAGGTCGGGCACGTTGACCCGGGCCCTGCGCAGCAGCCAGTAGTCCGCCATGATCACGCCGAACAGCGGCCCGAGCAGGGCGCCGAGCCCGCCGAGGAAGTACTCCACCGCGATCGGGCTGTTGTAGAGGTTCCACGGCGTGATCACCAGGCCGGCGATCGCGCTCACCAGGCCGGCCCGGCGGAAGTTCAGCCGGCGCGGGAAGAGGTTGACCAGCGCGTAGATCGGTGCCACGAAGTTGGCCAGCAGGTTCACCGCGACGGTCAGGGCGATGAGGGCGAGCGACGCCGCGGCCAGCAGGATCATGTTCGGGATGGTGCGGACGATGTCCGTGGGGCTGGTGATGATCTGACCGTTGAGCTTGAACTGCGCGCCGCTGAGGACCGCCACGATGACGGCGAAGAAGAGCATGTTCACCGGGATGCCGATGACGTTGCCGCGGACGATGGAGGCACGGCTCCTGGCCGACCGGGTGAAGTCGCAGAAGTTCAGTACGAAGGTGCCGTAGATCACCACCCACAGGGCGGCGCCCTGGAGGATGTGCAGCCACATCGCGCCGCCGGTGAGCGGGGCGCCGTCGGACAGGGAGATCGATCCGCCGGCCCGGAAGAACATCCAGGCGGCCAGGGCGCACATGGTGATCAGGGTGGTGGGCGCGGCGAAGGCCATGTAGCGCCGGATCATCTGCATCCCGTAGCTCACGATGAGCACCTGGAGCAGCCACAGGGCCATGAAGGTGAGCCAGCCGAGCAGGGTCTGACCGAGCACGGAGTGCGACTGGAGGCGACCGAGGCCGGGGAACATGGCCACCAGCAGCGCGCTCAGCACGGAGGAGGCGAGGTAGGTCTGGATGCCGAACCAGGCGATGGCGACGGCGCCGCGGACACCGGCCGGTATCTTCGCGCCCTTGATGCCGAACGCGATGCGGCTCATGACGGGAAAGGGAACGCCCGTCTTGTGTCCCATGAACCCGGACAGGGTGAGCAGGAGGAAGAGCAGGATGGACGCGAGTGCGAAGGCGGCCAGGATGCCCCACACGTTCAGGCCGAGCGCGAACAGACCGATCGCGAAGGCGTAGTTTCCGAGGCTGTGCACATCATTGGCCCAGAGCGTGAAGACGTTGTAGGCGCCCCAGCGGCGCCCTTCTTTCTTCGTGGGGGCGAGATCGTACGTGTACAGGCCGGAACTGGCGGTGTTGCCGGTATCCACGGACGATCGGTCATCCACAGCAGGAGGCATAGGGGGCTCCCGGGAGGGGAAGGTGGGGGAACGTTCGGTGTTTTCCACAGAACGGAAGTAAACTTCCGGTGGCCAGAACGTAGTTTTCACCGAGAGCACCGTCAAGGGTCCGACCGCATTGCAGACAAGGATATGGACAAAACCTTGCTGATCGGCAGGAACGCCCCGTGACGGATCTGGGTGGTCATCCGACCAGGCCGGTAGCATGCGGCCACACCCGCAGAAAGGAATGCGACGTGCCGCCGTCAGACGAGCGCAAGTCCTCCGCCTCCGCCGGCCCCGCCACCACCGGTGGGGTCCAGTCCCTCGAGCGTGCCTTCGACCTGCTCGAGCGGATGGCGGACGCCGGGGGCGAGGTGGGTCTGAGCGAGCTCTCCGCCGCGAGCGGTCTGCCGCTGCCCACCATCCACCGGCTGATGCGGACCCTGGTCGCCTGCGGCTATGTGCGGCAGCAGCCGAACCGGCGGTACTCGCTCGGTCCCCGCCTCATCCGCCTCGGCGAGTCCGCCTCGCGGCTGCTCGGCACGTGGGCGCGGCCGTACCTGGCCCGGCTGGTGGAGGAGACGGGCGAGACGGCGAACATGGCGCTGCTGGACGGGGACGAGGTCGTCTACGTGGCGCAGGTTCCGTCCAAGCACTCCATGCGGATGTTCACGGAGGTGGGCCGCAGGGTGCTGCCGCACTCCACGGGCGTCGGCAAGGCCCTGCTCGCACACACGCCCGACAACGAGGTGCGCGCGCTGCTGGCCCGCACCGGTATGCCGGCCGCCACGGACAAGACGATAACCACCCCGGAGGGCTTCCTGGCAGCCCTGAAGGAAGTGCGCCGGCTCGGCTACGCGGTCGACGACAACGAGCAGGAGATCGGGGTCCGCTGCCTCGCGGTCACCGTCCCCGACAGCCCCACCGCAGCGGCGATCTCCATCTCCGGCCCTGCGGGCCGGGTCACGGACACGGCGACGGAACGGATCGTCCCGGTCCTCCAGCAGGTGGCGAGGGAACTCTCCAAGGCCCTCGCCATCTCGGGCCCGGCGGCCTGATCCTCCTCAAGCCGGCTGCGGGTCCCCCTCCAGCCGGCTGTCGGTCCCCCGGCCGGTCGCCCGTCGGCCGGCGGACCCCAGGCGGGTGCGCCAAGCCACGGTGAAGTCCCAACTGGTGTGCGTCCACGCCTGGTCGGGGATGGAGTCGCGTACCGGGCGGCGGCTACGCCGAGCCTGGCGGAACCATCAATCGCGCGGCGACTCCCCGAACACGTCCACCGCCGCACGCACCTGGGACAGTCCGTGCGCCAGGGCGCTGACCGAGCCGATGGATCCGGCGATCAACAGCAGGCAGCGGCGCAGCCGCGGGATCTCCAAAGTGCCGTGGGCGGCCATCGCGGCGAGCGCGGCCAGTTCGTCCTCGGCGATGGCACGGTCGGGGAACTCCGCCGGATGCGCGGCGAGTTCGCGGCGCAGCCGGGCCACGGCGGTCCGCAGCTCCGTCACCCTGGGATCCTCTTTGCCGCCGGTCGCCGGCCGCCGGTCCAAGCTCCGCAACACAGCCCCTCCCCCTCGCACGCCGTCGTGCGCCGTCCCCTCCGTCGTCCCGTCCGGACATCCCTGTCGAGCGGGTCGGGCGCCGGGGGACGCCGATCAGTAAACGCCACCCGGACCGGGGTGCGCCACCGCGGGGACCGAAATTCAGCCCCCGTACACCGGCACGACCAAGGGGGCGGTCCGGTATGCAGGACCCATGACACGGACAGAGGACGAGATCGCGGGACTGGTGCTGGCGGCGGGTGGCGGGCGGCGGCTCGGCGGGCGGCCCAAGGCGCTGCTCGAGCACCGGGGCCGGCCGCTGGTGGAGCACGCGGTCGGGACCCTGCGGGCGGCCGGATGCGAGCGTGTCCACGTGGTCCTGGGCGCGCGGTCGGCCGAGGTGCGGCAGCTGGCGGCGCCGGCCGGCTGCGTGCTCGTGGAGAACCCGCACTGGGAGCAGGGCATGGGCTCCTCGCTGCGGGCCGGGCTGGACTCCCTCGCCGGTACGGGAGCCCGGGCGGCCCTGGTCCTGCTCGTGGATCAGCCCGGTGTGAGCGCAGCGGCGGTGGCCCGGGTGCGGGCCGCCTACCGGGACGAGGGATCGCTGGTCTCGGCGGCGTACGACGGGGTGCGCGGCCATCCGGTGCTGCTCGGGGCGGCCCACTGGGACGGCGTCGCGGCGAGTGCGACCGGCGACCGGGGGGCACGCGCCTATCTGCGGGCGCACGAGAGATCGATCACCCTCGTCGAGTGCGGGGACGTGGCGCGGGCGTACGACATCGACACCGAGGCCGACCTGGGCCACCTTGAGTGAGCGGGATGGCACCGAGCGCCACCTTCCCTCGACCCGAAGAATCTCGACGTCAACAGACCATTGAACTTCCACCATGAGGAAACTACTATCCACATTTCAGAAGCGCCCGACCCGCCCCCGGGTGCGAGATGCCGTATTCATGGCCATTGGCACCCGGTGCCACGGCATGGCGGCACTGAACGTGGTTCGCTGAAGAAGCTCCCCCGAAGGAAGTGACAGCTCATGTCCGCACCAGCGCCGTCCCCGCTGGCCATCGTCGACGCCGAGCCCCTGCCCCGGCAGGATGAGGTCCTCTCCGACGCGGCGCTCGCCTTCGTGGCCGAGCTGCACCGGCGGTTCACGCCGCGCCGCGACGAACTCCTCGCCCGCCGGGCGCAGCGCCGCGCCGAGATCGCCCGCACCTCCACGCTCGACTTCCTCCCGGAGACGGCCGCGATCCGCGCGGACGGCTCCTGGAAGGTGGCCCCGGCCCCCGCGGCCCTGAACGACCGCCGGGTCGAGATCACCGGTCCCACCGACCGCAAGATGACCATCAACGCGCTCAACTCGGGGGCGAAGGTCTGGCTCGCCGACTTCGAGGACGCCTCAGCGCCCACCTGGGAGAACGTCGTCCTCGGCCAGCTCAACCTGATCGACGCATACACCCGGAACATCGACTTCACGGACCCCGGCTCCGGCAAGTCCTACGCGCTGCGCCCGAACGAGGAGCTCGCCACGGTCGTCATGCGCCCGCGCGGCTGGCACCTGAACGAGCGCCACCTCGTCGACGCGGACGGCACCCAGGTGCCCGGCGCCTTCGTCGACTTCGGACTGTACTTCTTCCACAACGCCCAGCGTCTGCTCGACCTCGGCAAGGGCCCGTACTTCTACCTGCCGAAGACGGAGTCGCACCTGGAGGCGCGGCTGTGGAACGACGTGTTCGTCTTTGCCCAGGACTACGTCGGCATCCCGCAGGGCACCGTCCGCGCCACCGTCCTGATCGAGACGATCACGGCCGCGTACGAGATGGAGGAGATCCTCTACGAACTGCGCGACCACGCCTCCGGGCTGAACGCGGGCCGCTGGGACTACCTGTTCTCCATCGTCAAGAACTTCCGTGACGGCGGGGCAAAGTTCGTGCTGCCGGACCGCAACGCGGTCACGATGACGGCTCCGTTCATGCGCGCCTACACCGAACTCCTCGTGCGCACCTGCCACAAGCGCGGCGCGCACGCGATCGGCGGCATGGCGGCCTTCATCCCGTCCCGCCGGGACGCCGAGGTCAACAAGGTGGCCTTCGAGAAGGTCCGCGCCGACAAGGACCGCGAGGCCGGCGACGGCTTCGACGGCTCCTGGGTGGCCCACCCCGACCTGGTGCCGATCTGCACGGAGTCCTTCGACAAGGTCCTCGGCGACAAGCCGAACCAGAAGGACCGGCTGCGCGAGGACGTCCACGTCGAGGCGGCCGATCTGATCGCGATCGACTCCCTCGACGCCAGGCCGACGTACGCGGGCCTGGTCAACGCCGTCCAGGTGGGCATCCGTTACATCGAGGCCTGGCTGCGCGGGCTCGGCGCGGTCGCGATCTTCAACCTGATGGAGGACGCGGCCACCGCGGAGATCTCCCGCTCGCAGATCTGGCAGTGGATCAACGCAGGCGTGGAGTTCGACAACGGCGAGAAGGTCACGCCGGAGCTGGCCCGCAAGGTCGCCGCCGAGGAACTGGAGAACATCCGCGAGGAGATCGGCGACGAGGCCTTCTACGCCGGTCACTGGCAGCAGGCCCACGACCTGCTGCTCCAGGTCTCCCTCGACGAGGACTACGCCGACTTCCTGACCCTGCCGGCGTACCAGCAGCTCAAGGGCTGACAGCCGCACCGCGTCAAGTGGCCCCAGAACTCTCCGGGGCCACTTCGCGTCGTGACCCGGCTCACCCCAGGTGCACGGACCAGTCCTGCGCCGCGGCCGGTCTGCCGTGCAGGTCGGGGACGCGCTTGAGCCAGTCCGGCCGGCCCGCCCGGGTCCGCGCTGCCCGCCGGGACTCCTCGGCCGCCAGCTCCTCGTGGGTGGGGAAGTCGGTGGGCAGCCAGGCCGGGGACGCCTCGACGCGGGCGGCGAGGTAGTCCACGTAGGCTTGCCGGGCCTCGTCCGGGGAGGCGAAGCCGGGCTCGTCGGCGAGCCAGGCGTCCGGCACCTCGGCGAGGACGGACCGCAGCAGCTCGCGGGTCACCCTGGGGGCCAGTTCGGCGTCGGCGGCCCGCACGTCCGGCGCGTACCGGCCCAGGGCGTGGTGGCGGAAGTCGTAGGCCTTCCCCGGTCCCGAGGCGTCCCAGCGGTGGTGGAAGACCAGGGCCGCGCCGTGGTCGATGAGCCACAGGCGCGGCGGCACGGTCCCGAAGGTCGGCCACACCATCAGGTTCGAGCTGTGGACGGTGCGGTCCACGTTCACGGTCAGCGCGTCCAGCCAGACGACGCGGCCCGCCTCCACGGGGTCCACCGGGAAGTGCTCGGCGACCTCGGGGGTGAAGTCCGCGGCGCCCGGGAGGTAGTCCATGCCGAGGTTCACACCCGGGCTCGCGTCGAGCAGGTCGCGCACCTCCTGGTGGGGTTCGTGCGCGGCGAGCGCGGGGTCGAAGTGCACGAGGACCAGTTCGGGGAACCGCAGTCCGAGGGCGCGCGCCAGCTCGCCCACGATCACCTCGGCGACCAGCGCCTTGCGGCCCTGCGCGGAGCCGGTGAACTTCACCACGTACGTGCCGAGGTCGTCGGCCTCGACGACTCCGGGCACGGAGCCACCGGACCGCAGCGGGGTCACGTATCGAACGGCAGTCACGTCGCGCAGCACACCGGCCAGGGTACGGCAGGCGTCCGGCGCCCCGTCCCGCGATCAGGTCCCCACCAGCGGGTTCGGCACCGGCCGGTAGCGGGCGGCGGCACCGTCGGCGCCCGTCCAGCGCAGCAGCAGGTTCGTCTTGCCGGGCACGGTGGGCGAGGTGAGCAGGGCGGCGGCCTCGGGCAGGTCGTGGCGCGCGAGTTCGCGGCGGGCGGCGGGCCAGGGGTCGAGACCCGGGTGGCGTTCGGCGAGGGCGGCGGCGACCTCACTGAGGTGGTTGACGACCAGGCAGTACACCAGCCGCTCCCATCCGGTGGCCCGGGAGACGTCCGGCAGCAGCTTGACGCCCTCCGCGTCCCGGAAGAGTGCCTGCACGGGCATGCCGGCGGCGTCCACGGCGACCAGCGAGTTCTGCAGGTGGGCCTCCAGGACGACGCCGTGCCGCGCGAAGACCCCGAGGGCGGGGGGTACGACCTGGCGCAGATACGCCTCCCACCACAGCGCCGGGTCCACCGGCCCGTCCAGCGGGTTGCCGTCGAAGCCCTCGGCCAGGGCCGCGGCGAGCAGCGGGGTCGCGCCGGGCACCAGGTGTTCGCCCAGTCCGTCGCGGACGACGACGGCCAGTTCCTCGAAGGCGAAGGCGGCGGTGCGGTAGCCGCGGTCGGACAGCCAGGCCGCCGGGCCCGGCAGGTGGGCGAAGGCGGTCGCGACGGCCGTGTCGGTGCGGCGCAGTTTGCGCAGGTCGTGCCGCCACAGCCGCCGTACGTCGTTGGTGATCCGCACGTCCAGGCTGAACTTCAGGAAGAGGTCCGCGCCGGGGACGTGGACGGTGCGGACCGCCGCCGTCGGCCACACCGCGCGGGCCGTCGTACCCAGCCGCAGCAGCCGCCCGTCGGCGAAGGCCCCGGCGAGGTCGCGGCCCACCAGTTCGAGCTGCCAGGGATGGGCGGGCAGCAGCCGGTAGCCGGGCGGGGCCTGGCCCAGCAGGTCGAGCGCCGAGGTGTCGCCGTCCTCGGCGACCGCGTCCTCGCGCACCCCGAGCAGCACCAGGGGGAAGCGGGCGTGCGCCTCGGGCGCGTACGGCAGCCAGGAGGCGACCGGGCCGCCGCCGCGCGCCTTGGGCGCCGGGTGGTACGGGTGGCCGGTGACGAGCGCCTGCTCGGACCGGATGTACGGGTCCTCCGGCGCCGGCGCGCGGTCGCGGGCGGAGAGCAGCGCCGCCACCGCCTCCCGGCTGTCGATCATCTCGGCGGGCAGTTCGTCGTTGGACAGGCCCGTGTGCCTGCGCAGTTCCTCAGCCACGAGTTTGACCAGTTCCGGGTGCCCGATCCGCTGCCAGCCGCCTGCCGCGTACACCTCCGGTGCGGTGGGCCGCCGCCCGTCACGCACCCGCAGCAGCCGGTCCCCGCCCGGCAGCCGGTACGTCCGCCGCCCGCCCGGGCCCGGGTACGGCCGCGCGACCTCGCGGATCAGGCAGTTCAGCAGGGGCGCGGCCGCGTACGCGTCCGCGCGCTCCGCGATGCCGTCGGTGGGGGGCGTGAGCTCCATGCGTTTTACTCGGTCCGTTCGGTCCATAAGTCCACACGGTGCGAAGGTGATCAGTATGTCTGCCCGGCACGCGCCGACGTGACGCCCGCCCGCCATCGGAGGAGCCCGACCGTGCACCGTCCCCCAGCCACCGAGACCGAGGTCGCCGAGGAGCTGGCCGCCGTGCGGCCCGGCCTCGTCTCACGGTACGCGGCGCTGCTGCAGGGCGCGCGGGCCGCCGTACTGACCCGGCTGTGGCGCGCGCTCGCCCACGAGCCGCTGCCGTGGATCACCGGCCGGGAGCGCACGCGGGACGCGCTCGTCCTGCGGCTGAGCGACGGCCGCCGGCTGGAGGGGCCGCCGTCCGACCCGTACGCCACCTCCGCGTACGTCACGGCGGTACGTCTGGCCGGGGCGGCCCACGAGGATCCGGCGCGGTTGATGAGGGACCTCGCCGTGCCGCACGACGACGCCTTCGCCGCCGAACTGGGGCACAGCGTCGCCTCGCTGGCGCTGTCGCGGGCCGATCAGCCGCCCGATGACGAGGCGCACCGGAAGGAGTGGCCGGTGACGGACTGGCAGTGGGAGCAGCGGGTGGTCGACGGTCACCCCTTCCACCCCAACTGCCGTTCCCGGCCGGGCTTCTCGGTCGCCGAGCAGCTCGCGTACGGGCCCGAGCACCGGCCGTCGGTCGAGCTGGGCCTGCTGCCGGTGCCGGAGCGGGAGTGCCTGGTGAGCGGGGCGTGGCCGAAGGACCTGCGGGACGGCGGGCGGCTGCTGATCCCCGTGCACCCCTGGCAGGCGGCGCACGTGCTCAAGCAGCCGCGCGGGGAGCGCGCCCTCGCGGCCCATCCGCTGATGTCGCTGCGCACCCTGGCCGTGCCCGGCGGGCCGCACGTCAAGACCTCGCTCAGCGCCCGGCTGACGTCGTCGGTACGGGACATCTCGGTCGGCTCGGTGACCGCCTCCGCCGCCCTGTCGGCCTTCGCCGTGGACCTGGCGGCCCGCACGGACGGCCTGCTGCACATCACCCGAACCCTGGGCGCGGCCACCGCGGGCTCGCCCGATCTGGCGGCCCTGTGGCGCGAGCCGCCCCGGACGTACGCCGCGCCCGGGGAGCACGTCGTGCCGGTGGCGGCGCTGCCCACCACGGGCCTGCCCGACTCGCCCGTATGGACTGGTGAGTTCACGCGCCTGGCGCTGGCCGTCGGACTGTGTCTGCTGGAGCTGGGGGTGGCCCTGGAGGCGCACGGCCAGAACCTGCTCGTCGTGCTCTCCGGGTCCGGCTCCCCACTGCGGCTGGTCTACCGCGACCTCGCCGACATCCGGATCAGCCCGGCCCGGCTGACCCGGCACGGCATCGCCGTACCGGAGTTGCCCGCCCGGAACCTCACCGACGACCCGACCGCCCTGCGCCGCAAGCTGTTCGGCTCGCTGGTGGCGGGCGCGCTGGCGGGAACGGCCGGATCGGGGGCCGCCCTGCGGACGGCGCTGGAGCCGGCCGTACGGGACCTGCCACGCACCCCGGACCTCCTGGCGCTGTGCGAACAGCCGCTTCCCGCGAAGGCTTTGACGCTGATGCGGCTTTCGCCCGGCACACCCGGCGACCAGTGGACCGAGCTGCCCAACCCGCTCGTTTTGGTCCCCGGCACGTCCGATCAATAAGATCCGCCGATGATCACAAGACAACGGCTGGCGGCGGGAGTCTGTGCTCTGCTCGCCGCCCTGGCGGGCGGGATGGCCTTTCCCGCCGGCGCGGTAGCCGACGAGATGGAGGGCCGGGACGCCCCGAAGGTCGAACTCGTCCTGGACGTCAGCGGATCCATGCGGACCCGGGACATGGACGGCGGGTCGCGGATGGCCGCGGCCAAGCAGGCGTTCAACGAGGTGCTCGACGCGACCCCCGAGGAAGTCCAGCTCGGCATCCGCACCCTGGGTGCCGACTATCCCGGCGACGACAGGCAGACGGGCTGCAAGGACACCGCCCAGCTCTACCCGGTCGGTCCGCTGAACCGCACCGAGGCCAAGACGGCGGTGGCGACGCTGGTGCCGACCGGCTGGACCCCGATCGGACCGGCGCTGCAGAAGGCGGCCACGGACCTCGACGGCGGCAACGGCATGCGCCGGATCGTCCTGATCACCGACGGCGAGGACACCTGCCAGCCGCTGGACCCGTGCGAGGTGGCCCGCGAGATCGCGGCCAAGGGCATCGGTCTGACCATCGACACCCTCGGCCTGGTGCCGGACACCAAGACCCGCGACCAGCTCATCTGTATCGCGGAGGCGACCGGCGGCACCTACACCTCCGTACAGCACAAGGAGGAACTCAGCGATCGTGTCGGCCAGTTGGTCGACCGGGCGGCCGACCCCGTGGTGACGCCGGTGGCCACGGAGGGCGCCACCGAGTGCGCGAAGGCACCGACACTCAAGTCCGGCCTGTACACCGACCGTGAGGAGTTCGGGCAGCAGCGCTGGTACCGGGTGGACGTCAACCCCGGGCAGGAGCTGCGGGCCTCGGTGAGCGTCGCCGCGGACCGGGCCGTCGACCCGGACTACGGCGTGCTGGTACGGGCCGTGACGGAGCACGGCCGGGAGATCGTGCGCGGCGAGGCCGCGGGCAACGGCCGTACGGACGTGATCTCCGCGGGCCTGCGCTACCCGAAGCCCGGGAGCGACGACGACAGCGCCCCGGCCGAGACCGTGTGCCTGCAGATCACCAACGCCTTCTCGGCGGCCTCCGGGGTGAAGACCACGCCGGGTCTGCCTCTGGAGCTGACCGTCGACGTGGTGGACGGTCCGGGCAAGTCGAGCGACGTGGCCTCCTTCGGCCTCGGCCGCGGCTGGTGGCTGCTCGGCGCGCTGGTGCTGACCGGCTTCGTCGCGGGCCTGCTGTGGGGCTGGGTGTCGCGTTGGCGGGTCGCGATCTGGAGGACGAACTGATGCGTATCACCCGTGTGTTGGGCGCCGCCCTGCTGGCGCTCGGGCTGGCCGCGGGCCCCGCGGCGGCCGACTCGTCACCTTCGGCGGACCCGTCCGACGGCGGCGTGGCGCCCAGTCAGGCCGGCACCTCGTTCCGTACCGCGACGGAGATGGAGCAGGGGCAGCAGGCCACCGCCAACGGCTCCACGGGCGACTACCTCTACTGGTCGTTCGCCGCTGACGCCGGACAGCGCCCCACCGTCAAGGCGACGGTGAAACTGCCCGAGTCGCACGCCTCGCAGACCTGGCAGATCGACGTCTACGACGGCCTGCGGCGCCGCCAGTCCTGCCAGTACGGCGCCCAGACCCGCACCGCCGCCCAGGGCACGGCCTCGGTCGAGCTCGCCTGCGTGCTGCGCACGGTGCGGGCGTGGGCGGAGCCGTGGGCCAACGACCCGCTGCCGGGCACGTACTACATCCGGCTCACGGTGGTCGGCCTGCCCGCCTCCGACCTGGGTCTGCCGGTGAGCGCCGAGGTGAGGGCCGACTCCCAGGACATCGGCGGCGCCGCGGCGGTCGACGGCTCGCTCGCGCAGCCGCTGACCCCGGGCATCGCCGTCAAGTCCGAGCAGGACGGCAGTGACGCTCAGGACGACCAGGGTTCGAAGAAGCCGGCCGTGCTGTCGAGCATCGAGCCCGACGGCGGCTGGTCCTCCAACTGGTGGTCCGACCGGTGGGTGTGGACCGGGATCGGCGGCGTGCTGGCCGCGCTCGCGGGCATCGGCGGGTACGCGCTGACGCGTGGCTCGGGACGCCCGTCGCGGGTGCCGCCGGGCGTCTGACCGAACCTGCGCCCGACACCGTCCGTGAAGGCCTGTCCCCTCGGGGGGCGGGCCTTCACTCATGCCCCGGCCCAGCGCAACGCCTCGGCCTCGCGCAGCGCCTTGGCCACCGCGCCGTCCCCGCTCACCTCGACGCGCCCGCCCCGCACCGCGTCCGCAAGGCCCAACTCCCCACGGCTGACGGCCGTACACGTGGCGGAGTCGAGAGCCAGCCGGGCGTCCGGTTCCCCCGGCGCGGGTCCGTACCCGTAGAGCGGACCGTCCGCGGCGCCCACGTGCACATGGAAGTCGCCCTCCTCCAGCCGGACTTCGACGACGCCCGCGCCGATCCCCGCCTCCTCCAGGGCGCGCAGCAGGGGCAGCGCGAACCAGTGCGCCCGCAGCGCGTCGGTGGGCCGCCGCTCCCCCAGCTCCGCCTGCCCCCACTCCCCGAGCGCCCGCAGAACAGGCAGCAACTCACGTCCGCGGTAGGTGAGTTCGTAGACATGAGCGGCTCCTGGCGGCGGCAGCCTGCGCCGGGTCGCCAGCCCGTCCCGTTCCATGTCCTTCAGCCGTGAGGCGAGCATGTCCGTGCTCACGCCCGGCAGGTCGGCGTGCAGATCGGTGTACCGGCGCGGGCCGGCCAGCAGCTCCCGGACGATCAGCAGGGTCCAGCGGTCGCCGACGGCATCGAGCGCGCGGGCGGCGGAGCAGAACTGGTCGTAGCTACGGCGAGGTGACATGCGACGCAGTGTAGACGTGTTGTTGGACTTTCCAAGCTCTTGCTTGGTAAAACCAAGCAAGACCAGTTACCGGAGGGGAAGCGGCACATGGAGTTCCGGCAGTCGAGCAAGCTCAGCGAGGTCTGTTACGAGATCCGCGGCCCGGTGATCGAGCACGCCGACGCGCTGGAGGAGGCCGGCCACAGCGTGCTGCGACTGAACACCGGCAACCCCGCGCTCTTCGGCTTCGAGGCGCCGGAGGAGATCCTCCAGGACATGATCCGGATGCTTCCGCGGGCGCACGGCTACACCGACTCGCGCGGCGTCCTCTCCGCCCGCAGGGCCGTCGCCCAGCGCTACCAGACCCTCGGCCTGGAGGTGGACGTCGACGACGTCTTCCTCGGCAACGGCGTCTCGGAACTGGTCTCGATGGCCGTGCAGGCACTGGTCGAGGACGGCGACGAAATCCTCGTGCCCGCACCGGACTTCCCGCTCTGGACAGCCGTGACGACCCTGGCCGGCGGCAAGGCGGTCCACTACCTGTGCGACGAACAGGCCGACTGGTACCCGGACCTGGACGACATGGCATCGAAGATCACCGACCGTACGAAGGCCGTGGTCGTCATCAACCCCAACAACCCCACCGGAGCGGTCTACCCCAAGGAGGTCCTGGAGGGCGTCTGCGACCTCGCCCGACGCCACGGCCTGATGGTCTTCGCCGACGAGATCTACGACCAGATCCTCTACGACGACGCCGTCCACCACTCCACCGCCGCGCTCGCCCCCGACCTGGTCGTCCTCACCTTCTGCGGCCTGTCCAAGACCTACCGCGTGGCAGGCTTCCGCTCCGGCTGGCTGGTGGTCACCGGCCCCAAGCAGCACGCGAAGGACTACCTGGAGGGCCTGACCATGCTGGCCTCCATGCGCCTGTGCGCCAACGCCCCCGCGCAGTACGCGATCCAGGCCGCCCTCGGCGGCCGCCAGTCCATCCGCGACCTGACCGCGCCGGGCGGTCGCCTGCACGAACAGCGGAATGTGGCCTGGCAGAAGCTCAACGAGATCCCGGGCGTGACGTGCGTGAAGCCCAGGGGCGCGCTGTACGCGTTCGCCCGGCTGGACCCCAAGGTCCACCGGATCCACGACGACGAGAAGTTCGTCCTGGACCTCCTCCTGCGCGAGAAGATCCAGGTGGTTCAGGGCACCGGCTTCAACTGGCCGGCCCCCGACCACTTCCGCATCCTCACACTCCCCCACGCGGACGTCCTGGACACGGCGATCAGCAGGATCGGGCGGTTCCTCGGCGGGTACCGGCAGTAGGGCCCGGCGCCGCGCGGCCCGGGACCGCGGTCGGCCCGGGACCGCGGTCGGCCCGTGCCCGCGATCGGCCCGTGCCCGCGATCGGCGCGGGGAAAGTCCTTCGAGCCCGCGACCTGCGCTGTGTTACGGTCCCGGTGCCGCCGCGGGACTTCGGTGCGACTTCCGGAACCTGCCTATGAAGCAATGATTCGCAGCTCGTGCCCCCATTCCCCGGCCGGCCCCGGCAAGGGAGTGCCGGCCGGCTCCGGCAGGGGCCCGCAAGTGAACGGGTTGGGACGTCGCGATGCCGACCCGTGCTCCGAGAGTGCCCGGGCCGCGATGCACGGCCGCGGGTGCGTGCGTCCGCCGGAGCGGGGGCGGGCTCGTAGCCTGTGACGCATGGGTGATCTCTTTCTCGTACGGCACGGGGAGACCGAGTGGTCGCGGTCCGGGCGGCACACCGGGTGGACGGACGTGCCGCTCACCGAGCACGGGCGGGAGGAGGCGCGGCGGCTGGTGCCGTTGATCCGCTCGCACCGGATCGGGGCGGCGTTCGTCAGCCCGTCGCAGCGGGCGCGGGAGACGGCCGAGTTGATCGGGGTCCACGACGCGCGGGTCGACGCGGATCTGCGGGAGTGGGACTACGGCGGCTACGAGGGCATCACGACCGTCGAGATCCAGCGGACGCGTCCCGGCTGGTTCCTGTTCACGGACGGGGTCGCCCCGGGGCCGCCGGAACATCCCGGGGAGAGCGTGGAGCAGGTCGGGGAGCGGGCCGACCGGATGCTGGGCAAGGTGGACGCCGCGCTCGCCAACACCGAGGGGGCCGTCGTGCTGGTGGCGCACGGGCACTTCCTGCGGGTGCTCACCGCCCGGCGGCTCGGGCTGCCGCCGTCGGCGGGCGCGCTGTTCCAACTGGCCACGGGCACGGTGTGCCGGCTGGGCACGGAGCACGGGCGGCCGGTGGTCGCGGGCTGGAACATCCGGTCGGCCCCTTCGGCGTAACCGGCGGCGGCTCGTTGTCGGACCCGGGTCGTAGTCTTCGAATGGGCTGATCGACGACTGTTCGACGATTCGGGGAGGCCGCGCCGTGACACGACCGCCGACCGCCGCGCAGCGCCGCGTCATCGACGCCGCCGACCCCGTGACCGGTCGGCTCAGGGGCACGGAGGCGCAGCTCGCGGTGCTGGTGAAGCGGGGGCTCGCCTTCCGGCACCCGCGCCCGCCGCACGACCACTTCCTCACCCCGGCCGGACATCGGATTCGGGAGGAGGAGGCGGAGAAGGCGCCCACCGTCGAGGAGGCGCCCTCCGGTACCGGTGTGTTCTCCGCCCGCGTCGGCGGTGAGGAGGACGCGTACGACGGTCCCGGGCGGGTGCGCGAGGTGCACAGCGCCTGGCAGGGGCTGCTGGAGATGCGCAGGATGACCAATCCGGACGGTGCCGTCGAACGGCCCTGCGCCTGGGAGCGCGCGCATCTGGTGCGGGCCGCCGCGCTCGCCCTGGAGGCGGCGGGGCAGCGGCCCGCGGGGCCGGACGCGGACGGCTACCGGGTGCGGGCGACCCCGCAGCCGGAGGCGGTCGCGGTGTACGGGCCGGACGGTGCGGCGCTGCGGGCGTACGCGGCCTCGCTGGAGCGGGCGGGCTGGCAGGTCGGGGAGTACACCGAGCCCCGCACGAGGGTCCGCTACCTGCTGGCGTCACCGCGCAGGGTTTGACTGCTCCCCTCCCTGAAGGAAAGGGGACTCCTGGCTCAGGCCGCCTCCTGGAGCAGCGCTCCGGGAGGTCTTGCGCCCTCGACACCAGCCGGGTCCAGACCTGCCCGGACGAGCATCACGCGGGCGGAGTCCTTGTCCCCGGGACAGGCGGCTCCGCACGCGGTGCAGGTGTAGGTGCGTTCCGACACACACTTGGCGCTTGGGACACCTCAACCAGGCCGTGTACCTCAACTACGCGGAGCACGCCCCGCTGGTCGTTGCTCCAGGCGGCCGGGACCATCCAGGCGGGCCTCGTGTCCGGCGGCGTGGGACCGGTGGTCCTGGAGACGACGATCCGCTGTCTGCGGGAGCCGCCGGCCGGCGACGAGGTCGACGTGACCTGCGCCTTCGCATGGGGCGAGGGCAAGACCTTCCGGAACCTGCAGACGATCCGCGGGGCCGACGGCACGGTGGCGGCCGAGATCGACGCGGTCGGCGGCCTCCTGGACCTCGAGGCGAGGAAGCCGGTGCCCGCCCCGCGTGACCGCTTCAAGCAACTGGCGAGGGCGCCCGGCCTGTTCGGGCAGTGACGCAGGCGGCGGAGAGGCACGGCACGGCGGCCGTACCCCCGCCAGGAGTCCGCGCGGCGGCCGGACCCGTCCCAAGGTCCGCGCGCCGGCCCCACCCCTCCCGGGGATCAGCGCACCACCGCGATCTCCTCCCCCGCCTCCATCGGATGAGTGACGTCCTGGGCGCCCACCGACCGGGGCTTGCCCAGGTGGTTGAAGACGAAGTTGAGCAGGACGGCCGCGACGCACCCGGTGGAGATGCCGGAGTCGAGGACGATCCGGGCGGTCTCGGGGAAGGCGTGGTAGAAGTTCGGCGCCGTGATCGGGATGATGCCGACGGCGATCGAGACGGCGACGATCAGGACGTTGTTGTCCTTGTCGAGACCGGCCCGGGCCAGGGTCTGGATGCCGCTGGCGGCGACCGAGCCGAACAGGACCACGCCCGCGCCGCCGAGCACCGGGCGCGGTACGACGGCGATGAGCGAGGCGGCCATCGGGCACAGGCCCATCAGGACCAGGAAGCCGCCGCCGAAGGCCACCACGAAGCGGCTGCGGATCCGGGTCATGGCCACCAGGCCGATGTTCTGCGCGAAGGCGCTGCACATGAAGCCGTTGAACAGGGGGCTGAGGGCGGAGCCGAGGGTGTCGGCGCGCAGGCCGGCGGCGATCGTCTTCTCGTCCGCCGGGCGTTCGACGATCTCCCCGAGGGCCAGCATGTCCGCGGTGGACTCGGTCATCGAGACCACCATCACCACGCACATCGACAGGATCGCGGCGACCTGGAACTGCGGCGCGCCGAAGTGGAAGGGGGTCGGGAAGCCGACCACCTGCGCGTCCGTCACCGGGCCGAAGTCCGTGACCCCGAACGGGATCGCTATGACCGTGCCGGCGATCAGCCCGAGCAGGACCGCGATCTGCTTGACAAAGCCTCGGGTGAAGCGGCGCAGCAGCAGCACGACGACCAGGGTGATCCCGGCCAGGGTGAGGTTCGTCGCCGAACCGTAGTCGTGCGCGGCCGGGTTGGGCCCTTGGGCCCAGCCGAAGGAGACGGGCAGCAGGGAGACACCGATCAGGGTGATCACGGTGCCGGTGACCACCGGCGGGAAGAAGCGGATCGCCTTGCAGAAGATCGGCGCGCCCACGAAGCCGAGGACGCCTGCCACGATCACCGCGCCGAAGATGATCGGCAGGGCGTCGGACTTGTCCTTGGTGGAGGCGACGATCGCCGTCATCGGGGCGACACCGGCGAAGGTGACCCCGTTGACGAAGGGGAGCCGGGCGCCGATCTTCCAGATGCCGAGGGTCTGCAGGAAGGTGGCGAGACCGGCCGTGAACAGGCAGGCCCCGGTGAGGAAGGTCAGCTCGGTGCCGGACAGGCCGACGGCCGCGCCGACGATCAGGGGCGGGGCGACCACACCCGCGTACATGGCGGCCACATGCTGCAGGCCGCTGGTCGCCATCTTCAGGATGGGGAGTTTCTCGTCCACGGGGTGGATGGTGGACTCGGCTGGCTGTCGTGCCTCGTCACTGGATGTGGGGTGAGCGGCCACGGCGGCTCCTCCGGTCGGTGAACACGTCGTCTTCGACGTTGGGTGTCAAGGAGGTGGTGCGTGTGGTCGTGCGGGACCGGGGACGGGCCCTCGGTGGGGCCCGCGGAGAGCGAACGGAGACCGTTCCGGGGCGCGTGTCCAAGCGCGCCCCGGAGCCGGCCCGCCGCGGACCCCGCTCGGGTCCACGGCTACCGGTCGGGAGCCGTCCCTCCCGGCCGGAGTTCCTCAGTCGGTCAGCTCCGCGCGGTGATCCGCGCCAGCCGCTGTGCTTCGGCCCGTGTGGCGCGGGCGATGGCGTCCTCGTCGGCGGTCAGCAACCGGCCGTCCTCGACGATCTGCCGCCCGTCCACGAAGGAGGCGGTGACCGGTGCCGCCGCGCCCAGGACCAGGGCGGTCACCGGGTCGGCGATCGAGGCGTGGGCCAGCGTGTCCAGCTTCCACAGCACCAGGTCGGCCAGCTTGCCGGGCTCCAGTGAGCCGATCTGGCCGGCCCGCCCGAGCACCTGGGCGCCGCCGTAGGTGCCGAGGCGCAGCGCCTGGCGGGCGTTCAGGGCCGCCTCGCGGTGCCGGCCGAGGCGGTTGATCAGCAGGGCGTTGCGCAGTTCGGTGTGGAGTTCGCCGGACTCGTTGGAGGCGGTGCCGTCGACACCGAGGCCGACCGGGACACCGGCCGCCAGCATGTCGGGGACCCGCGCGATTCCGGCCGCGAGGCGGGCGTTGGAGGAGGGGCAGTGCGCCACGCCCGTCTTCGTGCGGGCGAAGGCGGCGATGTCGGAGTCGTTCATGTGGACGCAGTGCGCCATCCACACGTCCTCGCCCAGCCAGCCCGTGGACTCGAAGTAGTCGGTGGGGCCCATGCCGAACAGTTCGTGGCAGAACTTCTCCTCCTCGACCGTCTCCGAGCCGTGGGTGTGCAGCCGTACGCCGAGCCGGCGGGCCAGCTCCGCGGCCTGCTGGAGCAGCTCGGTGGAGACGGAGAAGGGGGAACAGGGGGCGACGGCGACCTGCGTCATGGCGTCGAAGGAGGCGTCGTGGTGCCGCCCTACGGTCTCCTCTGTCGCGGCGAGAGCGCCCTGGAGCGTCTCCACGGCGAAGTCCGGCGGCAGTCCGCCGTCCTTCTCGCCGCGGTCCATCGAACCGCGGGCCAGGGTGAACCGTACGCCCGTCTCGCGGGCCGCCCGGATGATCGCGCCGGACAGGTCTCCGCAGCCGTGCGGGAAGACGTAGTGGTGGTCCATGGCGGTGGTGACGCCGCCGCGGGCCATCATCGCCAGCGAGCCCTGGGCCGCCGCGTACACCATCTCCTCGTCGATGCGCGCCCACGTCGGGTAGAGCGCGACGAGCCAGTCGAACAGGTTGTGGTCGGTGGCCAGGCCCCGCGTGATCCACTGGTAGAAGTGGTGGTGGGTGTTGACCAGACCGGGCGTGGCCAGATGACCGCTCGCGTCGATCCGGCGCACCACGTCCTTCAGCCCCTCGGGGGCCTTGCCCGCGCCGACCGACTCGATCCGGTTGCCGGCGAGGACGAGGTGTCCGGAGGCGTACTCGGTGTCGTCCGCGTCCACGGTCGCGATCGCGCAGTTCTCGATGACGATGCGCTGGGCTGCCGATGGTGCCATTGCGCTTCCTTGTCTTTGGTGGCGGCCCGTGGACGTGGGGCGTCCACGGGGAGGGCACGGCAGGACCCTAGGAGGATTTGAGTGCCGGAGCCGTGCTGCTCCGGGTGCCGAGGTGGTGGAAGAACAGGTTGAGCAGGACCGCGACGATGGCGCCGGCGCTGATTCCGGAGCCGAGGACGGTCTGCGCCCAGGCCGGGAACTGTGTGTAGAAGGTGGGGGCGGCCAGCGGGATGATGCCGGCGCCGAGGGCCACGGCGACCAGGATGATGTTGGAGCTGTCGTCCAGTCCGGCCTCGGACAGGGTGCGGATGCCGCTGACGGCGATCGAGCCGAACAGCACGATGCCCGCGCCTCCGAGGACCGGCATGGGCACCAGGGAGACGACCGCGCCGAGGACCGGGAAGGCGCCGAGGACCAGCAGGGCGGAGCCGGCGACGGCGACGACGTAGCGGCTGCGCACCCGGGTCAGCGAGACGACGCCGACGTTCTGGGCGAAGGCGGAGGTGGGGAAGCCGCCGAAGACGGGGCCGAGCAGGGTGGCGATGCCGTCGGTGCGCAGGCCGCGGGTGATGGTCCGGGCGTCCGCGCGGCGGTCGCAGATCTCGCCGAGGGCGAGCATTCCGGCGCTGGACTCGGTCATCAGCACCAGCATCACGATGCACAGTGACAGGATGGCCGCGGGCTGGAAGACGGGGGCGCCGAAGGCGAAGGGGGTGGGCAGCGCGGCGACCGGGGCGGACGCGATGCCGCGGAAGTCGGCCATGCCGAACGGAATGGCGGCCAGGGTGCCGATGAGCAGTCCGAAGAGCAGGGCGACCTGCTTGACGAAGCCCTTTCCGAAGCGCTGGATCAGCAGGATGACGACGAGGGTGAACGCGGCGAGGGCGAGGTTCTTCATGGACCCGAAGCCGGCGGCGGTCCTGTCGCCGCCCTGCGCCCAGCCGACGGGCACGGGCATCAGCGTGACCCCGATGAGGGTGATCACCACGCCGGTGACCAGCGGTGGGAAGAACTTCAGCAGCCGTCCGAAGAACGGGCCGACGGCCAGGCAGAAGGCGCCGGCGATCATCACCGCGCCGTAGATGGCGGGGAGTTGGTGGCCCTTGGCGTTGTTCTCGGCGATGGCGAGGATCGGGGCGATGCCGGCCGAGGAGGCGGCGTTGACGAACGGCAGGCGGTTGCCCACGAGTCCCTTGACGCCGATGGTCTGGAGGATCGTCGCGACGCCGGCGATCAGCAGGCTGGCGGCGATGAGCCGGGTGCGGCCCGCGATGTCGAGCCCGCAGGCCTGGCCGATGATGAGCGGAGGGGTGACAACGCCCGCGTACATGGCGGCGATGTGCTGGAGTGCGGCGGGGACGAGCCGCGACGGGTGGAGCTTCTCGTCCACCGGGTGCACGGGCGTGACGGCGTCCTCGGTGTGCACCGGCGGGGTGGAACACGGGCCTTCGACTGGCCCTTGAGCAGGCAGTGCCATTTCGTTCCCTCCGGTGTGGCGCGCCACCGGTCCGGGGCGGGTCCGGTGGCGCGCGTCCCGCGTCAGAGGTTGGTCATGTCGACCGGGATGAGCTGTTCAGCGCCGTCCCGCAGGATGGTGGCCTCGATCAGGCCGTAGGGGCGGTCGGCGGCGTAGTAGACGGCGCCGTCCTTGGCCTCGTTGTCGATCCCGAAGGGCGACAGGTCCGAGCGGAAGTGGTGCTTGTTGGGCATCGAGAAGCGGATCTCGTCGACCTCGTCGCGGGAGTTCAGCACCCGCACACCCATCTCGAAGAGGGTCTGCTGGAGCGAGTACGAGTAGGTCTCGGCGAACGCCTGCAGCGCGTGCTTGCGCACCCCGTTGTACGAGCGCTCCCAGTCAGGGGCGTGCGAGTCGATGCCGTCCCAGTTGTGCCGCCACCAGGTGGACACGGTGGTGGCGAGGATGCGGTCGTGGTCCTCCTGAAGGGAGGTGTACTTGTCCTTCAGGAAACCGAAGAACTCGGAGTTGGTCGAGTTCAGGACGGTCAGGTCCTTGAACCCGGAGAGCACCTGGATTCCGTGGCCGTCGTAGGTGATCTGCGCGACGCGGGTCTCCTGGCCCTTGCGGACGAAGGAGTGGGCGATCTCGTCCGAGCCGACGAAGCGCGCGCCGGACTGCGAGGTCTCGATCCGCTCCCAGGCGTACTCTTCGACGCGGATGCGGGCCCGGTGGATGGGCTCGGTGTTGTCCACGAAGTGGCGGGCGAGCTTGACGCCGAAGTCCTCGGCGCTCCGGATCCCGTGCTCCTTGGCGAAGGCGAACACCGTGTTCTTGGTGGTGTCGGTCGGCAGGACGTTCGCGTTGGAACCGCTGCGGTGGACCTCCTCCATGTCGCCGGAGAGGGCGACGGAGACGTTCAGGTCCTTGATGTGGTGCGTGTCGCCGTCACGCGTGATCTTGACAACTCGGTTCTCGGCCTTGCCGTACTGGTTCTGTCCCAGGACGAAACGGGTCATGGTGTCGGTCAGCTCCCTCGGTAAACGGAGTAGCCGAACGGGTTGAGCAGCAGCGGAACGTGGTAGTGCTCACCGGGCACCACCGCGAAGGCGATGGTGACCTCGGGGAAGAACACCGGCCGGCCGTTCTCGCTGTCCCGGAGCGCGGGGGCGTCCTGCTGGGCCGCGGCTTGTTTGCTGGCGAAGTACGTCTCGGTGTCGAACTCGAGCCGTACGTGGGTGGTCCCCTCCGGCAGGGCCGGGAGGTCCTTGCACCGCCCGTCCGCGTCGGTCGCCGAGCCGCCGAGCGCCTGCCAGTCCGCGCCCCGGCCCGAGCGGGCGGAGAGCTGGACGGCGACGCCCTCGGCGGGGCGGCCGGCGGAGGTGTCCAGGATGTGCGTGGACACGGAGGCGGTGGTCTCGGTGCTCATGGTTTCCTCTTCGGGCGTCTTCTCAGGCGTCTTCGAGCAGTCGGGCGAGCCGGATGCGGTTGATCTTCCCCAGTTCGCTGCGGACGATCTCACGTTCCTGCTCCGGTGCGTTGCCGATCCGCTCCTTGAGCGCGTCGCGCATCTGCTCGCCGGTCCGGCCGGTGGCGCAGATGAGGAAGACGTGGCCGAACCTCTCCTGGTAGGCCAGGTTGAGGTCGAGCATCTCGGCCTTGAGTTCCTCGGAGGCTCCGGCCATTCCGCGCTGTTCGCGGGCCGAGGCCGGGTCGCCGGGCTTGGGACGGCCTATCGGCGGGTGGCCGGCCATCGCCTCCTCGAGGTCCGCGGGGGTCAGTTCCGCCATGGCGGCGTCGCTTGCGGCTTCGAGGTCGTCGGGGGTGTCGCAGGGGCGGGCCGCCAGCAGCCGCTCGGCCCACGCCGTGCTGGCGCACGCCTCCAGAAGGGCGGCTCGGGCCGCGTCTTCCGGGAGGGCGTTGAATCGGGCGAGGCCCGGTGGCGTTGAGGTCGAAGTCACGGGAGCCTCCGTGGGCTGTTGACGGCCTTCGCGTGGAACGGGCTGCGGATAGCTAACGCCCTGACGAACACCGCGTCAACAGTTTGTTGAAAATTCCGGGACGCCGGGCCCGGTGGCGGCTCAGCCCTGCTTGTCGCGGTTGAGGTAGTTGTAGACGGTGAAGCGGCTGACGCCCAGCGCGCTCGCCACGGTCTCCACCCCGTGCCGGACGGAGAAGGCGCCGCGCGCCTCGAGCACCCGCACGACCTCCTGCTTGGCCTTGCGGTCCAGTTCCGCGAGCGGCATGCCCTGCCTGCGCTCCATGGCGGCCAGGATGTGGTCCAGCGAGTCGGCGAGCTGAGGCAGGCGTACGGCGACGGCGACGGCGCCCTCCCAGGAGAGCACGACGTCGTCGGGGCCGGCCTCGTCGGGCGGGAGCATCCGGCCGCCGATCGCGTCGACCAGCGGCTTCAGGGCCGCGATGAAGGGCTCCTCCCCGATCACCTCACGCCCTCCCCGATCACGGTGACCTGAAGGGAGATCCGGGTGGCGCCGGCCTGGAGGGTCCTGCGCAGCAGGGTGTCCACGGCGTCCAGGACGACGTCCGCACCCCCCTCTGCCGTGTTGCCGAACGGGCCGACGTCCACGGCGTCCAGTTCGACGGCCTCGACGACCTCCCGCGCCACCAGCGCGTGCGCGGGGGCCTCGTCCAGGTCGAAGGGTTCGGTCGTGAACTCCACTCTCAATCGCACGCGCTCAACCTAACGTGCGGGCCGGTTTCCGGGCAGTCCCGGCGACCGGGGATCCACACAGGAGCCCACACCCTCTTGACAAGCCACGACACGCCCCGGCAGTCTTCCATTACGCAGAAATCAACTTCCGCAATACGGAATACGGCGACAATGGAAGGGAGCGCGGCCCTGATGGGATTCGCAGACCAGCGCTTCAACGTCAACCTGTCGATCCTCTTCACGGAACTCCCGCTCCTGGAGCGGCCGGCGGCCGCCGCCGCGGCCGGCTTCACCGCGGTCGAGCTGTGGTGGCCGTGGATCGACTCCCCCACCCCGGAGCGTTCCGAGACCGATGCCCTGAAGAAGGCGATCGAGGACGCGGGCGTGCAGCTCACCGGCCTGAACTTCTACGCCGGCAAGCTCCCGGGCCCCGACCGCGGCGCACTGTCCGTCCCCGGTGAGGAGGCGGAGCGGTTCCGCGCCAACATCGACGTGGCTGCGGACCTCGCCCAGTCCCTCGGCTGCACGGCCCTCAACGCCCTGTACGGCAACCGGGTCGAGGGCGTGGACCCGGCCGAGCAGGACGCACTCGCGCTGGACAACCTGGTCCTCGCGGCCCGGGCCGCCGACCGGATCGGCGCGATCCTGCTGATCGAGGCGCTGAACAAGCCGGAGTCGCCGCTGTACCCGCTGGTGAGCGCGCCCGCCGCCGTCGAGGTGGTGGACAAGGTGAACGCGGCGTCGGGCCTCGGCAACGCCAGGTTCCTGATGGACCTCTACCACCTGTCCATGAACGGCGAGGACCTGCCGTCGGTGATCGAGCGGTACGCCGCACGGACCGGCCACGTCCAGATCGCCGACAACCCCGGCCGCGGCGCGCCCGGCACGGGCTCGCTCCCGCTGGAGGACCTCCTCGACCAGCTGGGGAAGGCCGGTTACGACGGCTGGGTCGGCCTGGAGTACAAGCCGGGCGACAGGCCGAGCGCCGAGGCCTTCGCGTGGCTGCCGACCGAGGCCCGAGCCGCCCGCTGACCCGCCCGGGCGCCTTTCCACGGGCCCCGACTCCCAGACGCAGCACAGAAGTTAGAGAGGCACCCGCACATGACCACCACCCTTCCCAAGGTTGCCTGGATCGGCCTCGGCATCATGGGCTCCCCCATGTCCGAGAACCTGATCAAGGCGGGCTACGACGTCACCGGCTACACGCTGGAGCGGGCGAAGCTGGACCGGCTGGCCGCCGCGGGCGGCACCGCGGCGGGCTCGATCGCCGAGGCGGTCCGGGACGCCGACGTGATCATCACGATGGTGCCCGCGTCGCCGCAGGTCGAGGCCATCGCGTACGGCCCGGACGGCATCCTGGAGAACGCGCGCTCCGGTGCGCTGCTGATCGACATGTCCTCGATCACCCCGCAGACCTCGATCGACCTGGCCGCCGCCGCCAAGGACAAGGGCATCCGGGTCCTGGACGCCCCCGTCTCCGGCGGTGAGGCGGGCGCCGTCGAGGCGGTGCTGTCGATCATGGTCGGCGGCGAGCAGGCCGACTTCGACGCGGCCAAGCCGCTCTTCGAGGCGCTGGGCAAGACCATCGTGCTGTGCGGCCCGCACGGCTCCGGCCAGACCGTGAAGGCCGCCAACCAGCTGATCGTCGCCGTGAACATCCAGGCGTGCGCCGAGGCCGTGGTCTTCCTGGAGAAGTCGGGCGTGGACCTGAAGGCGGCGCTGGACGTCCTCAACGGCGGTCTGGCGGGCTCGACCGTGCTGACGCGGAAGAAGGACAACTTCCTCCAGCGCGACTTCAAGCCGGGCTTCCGCATCGACCTGCACCACAAGGACATGGGCATCGTGACGGACGCGGCCCGCACCGTGGGTGCCGCCCTGCCCGTCGGCGCCGTGGTCGCCCAACTGGTGGCCTCCCTGCGTGCGCAGGGCGACGGCGGCCTGGACCACTCGGCCCTGCTGCGGGCCGTGGAGCGCCTCTCCGGCGCCCAGGTCTGACGGATCCCGGACTTCCGGACGGCACCGCCGCCGACACCTGTCATGTCGCGCCCAGGCGGCGGCGCCGTCCGGATCCACCACCCCTTATTCAACAAAATGTTGACGCGCCGGCAACACCACTCCTAGGCTCCACGCCAGCAGAAACTCCACGAAGCGGAAACACATTTCCGCAGCACCCTGCACGGAAGGTCCCTGATGTCGAAGCGCGTGCTCACGACCGAGTCCGGCGCCCCGGTCGCCGACAACCAGAACTCCGCCTCCGCCGGTATCGGTGGCCCCCTCCTCCTCCAGGACCAGCACCTGCTGGAGAAGCTGGCGCGCTTCAACCGCGAGCGCATCCCGGAGCGCGTGGTGCACGCCCGCGGCTCCGGCGCCCACGGCCACTTCGAGGTGACCGACGACGTCACCGGCTACACCCACGCCGACTTCCTGAGCGCGGTCGGCAAGCGCACCGAGGTGTTCGCGCGCTTCTCCACCGTCGCGGACTCCCTCGGCGGCGCGGACGCGGTGCGGGACCCGCGCGGCTTCGCGGTGAAGTTCTACACCGAGCGGGGCAACTACGACCTCGTCGGCAACAACACGCCGGTGTTCTTCGTCAAGGACCCGGTCAAGTTCCCGGACTTCATCCACTCGCAAAAGCGCGACCCGTTCACGGGCCGTCAGGAGCCGGACAACGTCTGGGACTTCTGGGCGCACTCCCCCGAGGCCACGCACCAGGTGACCTGGCTGATGGGCGACCGCGGCATTCCGGCGTCGTACCGCCACATGAACGGCTACGGCTCGCACACCTATCAGTGGACGAACGCCGACGGCGAGGCCTTCTTCGTCAAGTACCACTTCAAGACGAACCAGGGCATCCGCTGCCTGTCCACCGAGCAGGCCCAGGAGATCGCGGGCACGGACCCGGCCTCCCACCAGACGGACCTGCTCCAGGCGATCGAGCGCGGGGTGCACCCCTCCTGGACGCTGTACGTCCAGATCATGCCGGCGGCCGAGGCGGCGGACTACCGCTTCAACCCCTTCGACCTGACCAAGGTCTGGCCGCACCGGGACCACCCGCTGCGGCGGGTGGGCCGGCTGGTCCTGGACCGCAACCCGGACAACGTGTTCGCCGAGGTCGAGCAGGCCGCGTTCTCCCCGAACAACTTCGTGCCGGGGATCGGCCCGTCGCCGGACAAGATGCTCCAGGGCCGGCTGTTCGCCTACGCCGACGCCCACCGCTACCGCCTGGGCGTGAACCACACCCAGCTCGCGGTGAACGCCCCGAAGGCCGTGCCCGGCGGTGCGTACAACTACGGCCGTGACGGCTTCATGGCGTCCAACTCCCAGGGCCGGTACGCCAAGAACTACGAGCCGAACTCCTACGACGGCCCCGTCGAGACCGGCCGTCCGCTGTCGGCCCCGCTGGCGGTGACCGGCCACACGGGCACCCACGCGGCGCCCGCGCACACCAAGGACGACGACTTCTTCCAGGCCGGTGAGCTGTACCGGCTGATGTCCGAGGAGGAGAAGCGGCGTCTGGTCGCGAACATCGCCGGCGGCCTCGCGCAGGTCTCCCGCGAGGACGTGATCAAGAAGAACCTCGCGCACTTCCACGCCGCCGACCCGGACTACGGCAAGCGCGTGGAGGAGGCGGTGCGCGCCCTGCGCGAGGACTGACACCACGAGCCGCGTACGGGGTCCGCCGGGAGGTCATGCCCCGGACCCCGTACGCGTACGGCCCGCCCGGGCCGTCGGGCGACCCGGATGAGGGGTGGCCGCCCGACGGCCGTGCGGGCGCGGGACCGCGGCGGCGTGCTAGCCAGTGCGGTGGTGAAGGCGACGGAGCGTTCTCTCGACCGGAGGGAGGGCGTCCCGGAGCCGTCGCACCCGCCGCGGTCCCGGCCATCCGCCTCGCGCACAGTGGTCCTGTCGCGAGGCCCCTGATCCCGTCCGGCGGCGCGAATGTCCTGTCGCGCCCAGTCTCGCGCCGTCGGACGGCAACTTAGCGGACCGCAGGAGGAGCGCCGGACCGGGGTCGTAACCCGGGTCCGGCGCTCCTCGGCGTTCGCCCGGCGGCCCCCGGGTGCGGACCGGAGGCCGGCGCAGGAGGCTGAGGACCAGGAGGCTGAGGACATGGACAACCCCACGAAGGATCCGCACATCGTGGTGCACGCGCCGGCCCTGGACGGTTCCCGGCGGGTGACCGAGGGCGACGTGACCCTCGGGCTCGCGTCCCACCTGGACGACGTGGTCGAGATCCTCCGACTGGCAGACCTGGACCGCGTCGAGGTGGAGGAGAGCGACCTCATCGAGTGGCAGGGCGGCGGCCCGGAGGACTGGCCGGGCCTACCGGAACACGACGACATCTGAGCGGCTGGGCGGCCGGGGCACGGGGCGGCCGGGCCGCCGGACGGACAGGCGCACGCAGCGGCCGGGGACGGCGTGGCGTGGCGCGGCCGGGGCGCCTACCGCAGTGGGCGTACGGCGGCTACGGCATGCTCAAATCATGCTCTGAAGCAGGGCCGGCAGGTATCGGGCACCCCCGGGCGCGGGCACATTTCCCTTGACGGGGCCCGCCGGTACGGGGGCAGCGGGCCCCGTGTCCCGACCGCTGGGGGTTCCATGGACAGTCACGCCACGAATCAGCTCGCGCTGCACGAGATCGCGTTTCTGCGGGGCGGCCGCCGCGCCGCCGTCACCGTCGCCGTGCTCGCCCTGCGGGTGCGGGGCGCCGTCGGACCCGGACGAGGCGGCACGATGCGCACCACGGGGCCGGCCCACGGCCCGGGGGCGGACCTGCCCGCCCTCCCCCACCTGACGAAGACCGTGCACGCCGCTCTCTACCGTCCCGCGGGCCTGCGGCAGTTGCTGGACCGGGAGCCGGTCGCCCTCGCGCTGGTCGACCTGCGGTACGAACTCACGATCGCCGGGCTGCTGCGACTCTTCCCGCCCGGGCGCACCCGGGCCGGCAGGCGGGCACTGCGGGACCTGCGGGACCGGCACCCGCTGCCCACGACCGGGAAAGGCCTGTCGTCCGACGACCGGCTGCTGGCCGTGGCCCTGTACGGGGACCGGGCACTGACCCGGCTCATGCCGCGCTTCGCGCAGGAGGCGGGACTCCTCGGGCGGGGCGGGACGACCGAACGGGAGCTGCGGCAGTCCTGGGGCGGTGGCGGCTCTGGCGGCTTCAGCTGCGCTTCCCCGTAACGGCGCCGAGGTACGCCGGAACAGCAGGGGAACAGCATGAAGGGGACGGCCCCCCACGGGCGGGCCGCCCCCTTCGATCGGCGCGTCAGACCTTCAGCGTCCTGATGGAGGTCGGCGCGTGGCCGGGCTCCGTGGCCACTTCCTCGAACTCGACGACGTTGCTGATGTCGTTGGTGCCCGACATCGAGATGTTGGTGACGCGCTCCAGGATCGCCTCGACGACGACCGGCACGCGGTGCTCGGCGGCGAGCTTCTTGGCCTGCTCGAAGGCGGCTCCGAGTTCATTGGGGTCGGTCACCCGGATCGCCTTGCAGCCCAGACCCTCGGCGACCTTGACGTGGTCGACGCCGTAGACGCCCAGCTCGGGCGAGTTGATGTTCTCGAACTCCAGGTTGACCTGGAAGTCGATGTCGAAGGCGCGCTGCGCCTGGCGGATCAGGCCCAGGTAGGAGTTGTTGACCAGGACGTGGACGTAGGGGATCTTGTGCTGCGCGCCGACCGCCAGTTCCTCGATCATGAACTGGAAGTCGTAGTCGCCGGAGAGGGCGACGACGGACGCCTCCGGGTCGGCCTTGGCGACACCGAGCGCGGCCGGGACGGTCCAGCCGAGCGGGCCGGCCTGGCCGCAGTTGATCCAGTGCCGCGGCTTGAAGACGTGCAGCATCTGGGCGCCGGCGATCTGCGAGAGGCCGATGGTGGAGACGTACCGGGTCTCCGGCCCGAAGGCCTTGTTCATCTCCTCGTAGACGCGCTGCGGCTTGATCGGGATGTTGTCGAAGTGCGTACGGCGCTGGAGCTTCGCCCGCTTCTCCTGCGCGGCGGCGGCCCAGGCGGAGCGGTCGGGCAGCCGGCCGGCCTCCTTCAGCTCCCGTGCCACCTCGACGAACAGCTCCAGCGCGGCCTTGGCGTCGGAGGCGATGCCGTAGTCCGGGGCGAAGATCTTGCCGATCTGGGTGGGCTCGATGTCGACGTGGACGAACTTCCGGCCGGCCGTGTAGACGTCCAGCTTGCCGGTGTGGCGGTTGGCCCAGCGGTTGCCGATGCCGAGGACGAAGTCGGACTCCAGGAAGGTCGCGTTGCCGTAGCGGTGCGAGGTCTGCAGGCCGACCATCCCGGCGTTCAGCTCGTGGTCGTCGGGCAGGACGCCCCAGCCCATCAGGGTGGGGACGACCGGAGTGCCCGTCAGTTCGGTGAACTCCACGAGGAGTTCGGAGGCGTCGGCGTTGATGACACCGCCGCCCGCGACGATCAGCGGCCGCTCGGACTCGTTGAGCAGCGCGATCGCCTTCTCGATCTGGGCGCGGGTCGCGGCCGGCTTGTAGACGGGCAGCGGCTCGTACGTCTCCGGGTCGAACTCGATCTCGGTGAGCTGGACGTCGATCGGCAGGTCGATCAGGACCGGGCCGGGACGGCCGGAGCGCATCAGGTGGAAGGCCTGTTGGAAGACGCCGGGGACCTGCGCCGCCTCCAGGACGGTGACGGCCATCTTGGTCACCGGCTTGGCGATGGAGGCGATGTCGACGGCCTGGAAGTCCTCCTTGTGGATCACGGCGGTGGGGGCCTGGCCCGTGATGCACAGGATCGGGACGGAGTCACCGGTGGCCGAGTACAGGCCGGTGATCATGTCGGTACCGGCGGGGCCGGAAGTGCCGATGCAGACGCCGATGTTGCCCGCGTGGGTCCTCGTGTAGCCCTCGGCCATGTGCGAGGCGCCCTCCACGTGGCGGGCGAGGGTGTGGTTGATGCCGCCGGACGCCTTGAGCGCCGCGTAGAAAGGGTTGATCGCGGCGCCCGGCACACCGAAAGCGGCGGTGACGCCCTCGCGCTTGAGGATCTCAACTGCCGCACGGGCAGCGGTCATACGAGCCATCGAGTTCTCCTGCTTCGGCTGTCTTCGGCTGTCGGATTCGCACGCCCGTCGCGCCCAGCGGTTGTGACTCTTCCGTATAGCGGAAACGACTTTCTACTATCTGGAAGCAATGTAAGTGGGCCCCGCGAAGGGCGTCAAGAGTGGGCAAGGGGCGGCATCCGGGGGCGGAATCTCCGGACAGGCCGGGGGTCCGGCATGAGACCGCAACCGATCGCCGACACGACGCCGCAGCGGGCCCTGGCGCCGGTGCTGGGTTCCTCCCTCGTGTGGAGCAGGGACGGAGGCGGGGAGGTGTTCTGACATCAGCATTTGTAGTGCGCGGGATGCGGTTACCGCTGGTGGCGCACTTGCGGTGACTCGGTCACGAGAGCGTCCGGCGGGCCGATTCAGCGACCGACGTCCGGGAGCAGGTCGGCCGCGCGAGGGCTCGTGGCCCAGGTGGATCCCGCCGCGCGGTTGGTCTTTTGGGCCTTGTGTTCGGTGCGCTGCCGCAGCAGCCCCCACCCCTGGGCGAGGATCGCCCCCGGTTCAGCCCCGCCTTCTGGCGCACGTTCAGACCGGCACCTGCGCCCACCGCCGGTCGAGCTTGTTCACCTGGCATGTGTCGGTGATGCGGAAGCCCTCGTGGTGGAACTTCTCACGCCATGTCGGCTCGCCGAACCCTGAGGTGAACCGGGCGTTCTCGGCCTGGGCGAAGTCTCTGCGTGCCTGCTGCTGGACGTTGACCGACCCGGCGAAGCCACTCGCTCGCGCAGCGCGCTTCAGTCAGCTGCCGGCACTGTTCGGTGAAACCGGGCGCCGGCTTGCGATCCTTGCGCCAGTACCCGGTGAACCGCGCGGCCGACGCCCTGCGCACCACGGGTGCCCGGGGCGCCGGCCGGTCCGATCACAGGGCGTACTTCTCGCGGAGTTCGATCTTGCGCACCTTCCCGGAGACGGTCATCGGGAAGGAATCCAGGACCCGCAGCCGGCTCGGGATCTTGTAGTGGGCCAACCGGCCCTCGCAGAAGGCCCGCAGGTCCTCCAGGGTCAGCGGGTCGGCCGCGTCCAGCGGGATGACGCAGGCCAGTACCTCCTCGCCGTACTTCTCGTGCGGCACGCCGACCACCTGGACGTCGCGGATCTTCGGGTGACCGTAGAGGAACTCCTCGACCTCGCGCGGGTAGATGTTCTCGCCCCCGCGGATGATCATGTCCTTGATGCGGCCGACGATCTCGACGTACCCGTCCTCGCGCATCACCGCGAGATCGCCGGTGTGCATCCAGCGGCCCGCGTCGACCGCCTCCGCGGTCCTCTCCGGCTCGTTCCAGTAGCCGAGCATCACGCTGTAGCCGCGGGTGCACAACTCGCCTGCGGTGCCGCGGGGTTGGGTGACCCCGGTGGCCGGGTCGACGACCTTGACCTCGAGGTGCGGCAGTACGCGGCCGACCGTGCCGGTGCGGTGTTCGAGGTCGTCGTCCATCCGGGTCTGCAGGGAGACCGGCGAGGTCTCGGTCATGCCGTAGCAGATGGAGACCTCCTCCATGTGCATCTCGGCGACCACCCGCTTCATCACCTCCACCGGGCAGGGGGAGCCCGCCATGATGCCGGTGCGCAGGGACGACAGGTCGTACGACGCGAAGTCGGGGAGGTTCAGTTCCGCGATGAACATCGTCGGCACGCCGTACAGCGAGGTGCAGCGTTCCCGCTGGACCGCCTCCAGGGTGGCCTTCGCCTCGAAGGACGGCGCCGGGATGACCATGCACGCGCCGTGCGAGGTCGCCGCCAGGTTGCCCATGACCATGCCGAAGCAGTGGTAGTAGGGCACGGGGATGCAGATCCGGTCCTGTTCGGTGTAGCCGACCGTACGGCCCACCCAGTAGCCGTTGTTGAGGATGTTGTGGTGGGAGAGGGTGGCACCCTTGGGGAAGCCCGTGGTGCCCGAGGTGTACTGGATGTTGACCGGGTCGTCACAGCTCAACCCGGCCTGAATCGCGATCAGCTGGTCTACCGTCACATTGTCCGCGGCGCTCGTCAGCGCGTCCCACGACGGGTCGCCGATGTAGACGGTCTCCCGCAGTTCGGGGCACTTGCCGCGGACCTCCTCGACCAGCGCCCGGTAGTCGGTGCTCCGGTGGGCCTGCGAGGCGACCAGCAGTGAGATGCCGGCCTGCCGGAGCACGTACTCCACCTCGTGGGCCCGGTAGGCCGGGTTGATGTTCACCATGATCACGCCGATGCGCGCGGTGGCGTACTGGACGAGCACCCACTCGGGGCAGTTGACCGCCCAGATCCCGACCCGGTCGCCCTTGACCACGCCCTTGGCGAGCAGTCCGCGCGCCACCTCGTCGACGGCGGCGCCGAACTCGGCGTAGGTCCAGCGGCGTCCGGAGGGCACGTCGACGAGCGCCTCGCGGTCGCCGAAGGCGGCGACCGCCCGGTCGAGGTTGGCGCCGATGGTGTCGCCCAGCAGCGGCGTGCCACTGGTTCCGTGGGCGTAGGACGGTTCGCTCACCGGAAGTTCACTCACCGGAAGTCCTCCTCGCGGTACTCGTTCGCCGAGCCCCCGGCCGTGGCCTCGCGCAGCTCGATCCGGCGGATCTTGCCGGAGACGGTCTTGGGCAGCTCGCCGAACTCCAGGCGGCGGATGCGCTTGTAGGGGGCGAGCACCTCCCGGGAGTGCTCGAAGAGCACCTTCGCGGTGCCGGTGCCCGGCTCCCAGCCCTCGGCCAGGACGACGTACGCCTTCGGCACCGCCAGGCGCAGCGGGTCCGGCGCGGGCACGACCGCCGCCTCGGCCACCGCCTCGTGCTCCAGCAGGGCGCTCTCCAGCTCGAACGGGCTGATCTTGTAGTCGGAGGCCTTGAAGACGTCGTCGGACCGTCCGATGTACGTCAGGTATCCGTCCTCGTCCCTGGAGGCGACGTCTCCCGTCCGGTAGTAGCCGCCGGCCATCGCCTCCGCCGTACGCTCCGGATCGCCGTGGTACCCGGTCATCAGGCCGACCGGGCGCGCGGACAGGTCGAGCGCGATCTCGCCCTCGGCCGCGCCGGGCGCGCCGGACACCGGGTCGAGCAGTTCGACGCGGTAGCCGGGGCTGGGGCGCCCCATGGAGCCCGTCTTCAGCGGCTGGCCGGGGCTGTTGGAGACCTGCACGGCAGTCTCGGTCTGCCCGAAACCGTCCCGGATGGTCACGCCCCAGGCTCGCCGGACCTGCTCGATGACCTCGGGGTTCAGCGGCTCGCCCGCGGCCACGGCCTCACGGGGCGGGATGCGCAACTGGGTGAGGTCGGCCTGGATCAGCATGCGCCACACGGTCGGCGGCGCGCAGAAGGTGGTGACGCCCGCGCGGTCCATCTCGGCCATCAGGCGGGCGGCGTCGAAGCGGGTGTAGTTGTGGATGAAGACGGTCGCCTCGGCGTTCCACGGGGCGAACAGGTTCGACCAGGCGTGCTTGGCCCAGCCGGGCGAGGAGATGTTCAGGTGCACGTCCCCCGGCTTCAGGCCGATCCAGTACATGGTCGCCAGGTGCCCGACGGGGTACGAGACGTGAGTGTGCTCCACCAGCTTGGGGCGGGCCGTGGTGCCGGAGGTGAAGTACAGCATCAGGGGGTCGTCGGCGAGGGTGGGCCCGTCCGGGACGAACGCGGCGGGGGCGGCGTACGCGTCCTCGTAGGGCTCCCAGCCCTCCTCCGGCAGGCCTCCGACCGAGATACGCGTGTAGGCGCCGGGGACCTCGGCGAACTTCGCGGTGTCGGCGGCCCGCGCGATCACGTGCTTGACCCGGCCGCGTGCGACGCGGTCGGTCAGGTCGGCGGGGCCGAGCAGCGGGGTGGCGGGGATGACGACCGCGCGCAGCTTCATCGCGGCGAGCGCGGTCTCCCACAACTCGGCCTGGTTGCCGAGCATGACGAGGATGCGGTCCTCGGCGGCGACGCCGCGGTCGCGCAGCCAGTTCGCCGCGCGGCTGGAACGCTCGGACATCTCGGCGAAGGAGAGGCGGGTCTCGGTGCCGTCCTCCTCGACGATGTGCAGGGCGGTGCGGTCGTTCCCCTCGGCGACGGCGTCGAACCAGTCCAGCGCCCAGTTGAAGTGGGAGGGGCGGGGCCACTCGAAGCCGGCGTAGGCGGTGGCGTAGTCCTCACGGTGTTCCAGCAGGAAGTCCCGCGCCCTGCGGAAGAGCTCCGTCGCCGTCGTCATCTGTCCTCCTTGGTTCCGGACCATTGCCGGGCGGCTCTCTGCCATCGTGTAATCCGTGATGTGCGTCTCACCACCCCCGAACGGGGGTGTGGTGAGCTGGAAGGTCCATGACACACGGCGAAGGGGCGAGCGGTGAGGGCGGAGGCGTCCGGGACGGCGGAGATCCGTGGTGCGCTGGTACGGCTGCGGCGTGCGACGGGCCTGCCGGTCGCCTTCGGCGGCCTGGTCGAGCCGGGCCGGCCGCGGGTGCGGATCAGCGAGCTGACCGGCACGACGACGCTCGCGCTCAGGGCGCTCGCGGTGAGCTCCGGCAACGGGCTCGGCGGCAAGGCGGTGGCGCTCGCCCGCCCGTGCGCGGTCACGGACTATTCGCTGTCCCCTCGGATCAGCCACGAGTACGACGTCCCGGTCGCCGCGGAGGGGCTGCGCTCGGTGCTGGCCGTGCCGGTGGTCGTACGGCGCCGGGTGCGCGGCGTGCTGTACGGCGCGCTGCGCACGGCCCAGCCGCTGGGCGACCGGACGCTGAGCGCGGCCGTGGATGCGGCGCGGGACGTGGAGCAGGCGCTGGTGGCGGAGGAGCAGGCGCGGGACCTGCTGGCGGCCTCCCGTGCCGCGCCCGCCCCCCGGGACCCTGCGGACGGGGCCGCCTGGGAGCAGGTCCGCGAGGCCCACGCGGCGCTGCGCGCCCTGGCCCCCCGGATCTCCGACCCCGGCCTGCGCGCCGAACTCCTGAACGCCTGCGGCCTGCTGACCACGGCGGCCGCCCCGGTGGCGGGCGTGAACCTGGCCCCCCGCGAGATCGACGTACTGACCTGCGTGGCCGCGGGCGCGACCAACGCCGCCGCGGCGGCCCGCCTGGACCTGAGTCCGGAAACCGTCAAGGGCTACCTCCGGTCAGCCATGCGCAAACTGGGCGCCCACACCAGGGGGGAGGCGGTGGCCTCAGCCCGCCGAGCGGGGCTCCTGCCGTAGGGGCGGAACTCCTGGCCCGCGACGGGGGGGCGGGGGAGACGGGTGGCGGGCACAGCCCGACAGGGCGGGCACAGCCCGACAGGGCGGGCACAACCCGACAGGGCGGGCACAACCCGACAGGGCGGGCACAGCCCGACAGGGCGGGCACAGCCCGACAGGGCGGGCACAGCCCGACAGGGCGGGCACAGCCCGACAGGGCGGGCACAGCCCGACAGGGCGGGCACAACCCGCAGCGCGGTGGCGGTGATGGCCCGGTGGGGCGGCGCAGCCCATGGGACAAGCAGCACTGGGGCAAGGCGGGCACCTGGGGCAAGTGCGACAGGTGGGGCAAGCGCGACGCGCACTCCCGTGGGGGACCGACAGCGGTGCCGCCGCCGGCGCAGCGGCCGGGCGCGGCGGGCGCGGCCCGGAAGACGGGCCTCCCCCACCGGCAGACACGCACTCCCTCAGCGGTGCCGCCGCCGGGCACCGCCCCCGGAACACAGACCTCCCGCACCAGCGGGCGCAGGACCCGGCAGGCACGGGTGGTGACACGCACTCACGCGGGGGTACCAACAGCGAGGGTCGGTGGCCGGAAGGCGCTTGCGCGGGAGTGTCGGCGGTCGTGTGGCGGGGGTACCGTCGGAGGGGTCTTCACGTGGGGGCCGTATTCATTCAGTGGCGCTTTGAATATGACCATGCCCCGGGCGCTGTTATTACCCTCACCACCCCGGCTGTCCGAAATTCACGGGCAGGTTGCCTAGAATTTGGCCCGAACACGACACTCGAGGGGAGCGGTGACCGTGCGACGGGACTTCAAGGGCCCTGCGAGCTGCCGTTCCGACCTGGTCATCGGCCAGGAGGAGCCGTCCGCGGCGGCACGGGAGCAGCTCGCGCGCGGTGGGAGTGTGCTGCTGCACGGGCCGGCCGGAATAGGAAAGTCGACGGTGCTGCGGGCATTGGCCGCGGAATATGCCCCGAGCGCCCGCACCGTGTTGCGCTGCTCCGCCACCGAGTCCGAATCCCATCTGCCCTTCCTCGCCCTGGCCGACCTCTTCGGCCTGGTCCTGGACGAGGTGTCCGGCAAGCTGCCCGCCGCCCAGCACACCGCGCTGGAGTCGGCGCTCACCGGCCGCGGCGAGTCCACCCTCCAGCGCGACGGCCTCGCCCTGCGCCTGGCCGTGCTCTCCACGCTGCGCGCGCTCGCCGCGAAGGGCCCGGTCCTGATCGTCGCCGACGACCTCCAGTGGCTGGACTCGGCCAGCGCCGAACTGCTCGGCTTCGCCGCCCGGCGCCTGGGCGAAACACCCGTGCAGATGCTGTGCGCGGTGCGGACCGAGGAGGAGGAGTACGACCGCCATCTGCGCGCCTGCCCGCCCGACACCCTCTCCGTCCGGCTGGGCCCGCTGACCCGCACCCAGGTCTCCGCCCTGCTCGGCCACCGCGGCTACGCCGGCCTGCCCCGCTCGACGGTCCGCGACATCCACCGCACCAGCGGCGGCAACCCCCTGTTCGCGCTGGAGCTTGGCCGCGCCCTGGCCGAGAGCCCCACCCCGCCCCGGCCGGGTGAGCCGCTGCCGGTGCCGACCTCGCTGCGCGCCCTTGTCCTGAGCCGGCTGGAGATGCTGTCGGACGAGGCCCGCCGCACCCTGCTGGTGGCCAGTGCGGGCGCCCGCCCCACCCCCGCCCTGCTGCACGCGGCCGGCCGCGGCAACGCCGAGGCCGAGTGCGCGCAGGCCGCCGAACTCGGACTGCTGGCCACCGAGCCGGAGGGCCCCGCCGTACGGTTCGCGCACCCGCTGATATCGGCCGCGCTGTACGCGGAGGCGCCCGCCCAGGAGCGGCGTGCCGCCCACGCCGCGCTGGCCACCGCCGCCCCCGACGCCATCGAGCGGGCCCGGCACCTGGCGCTGGCCACCACCGGCACCGACCCGGAGGTGGCCGCCCGGCTCGCCGAGGCCGCCGCGCTGGCCCGGGACCGCGGGGCGCCCTCGGTGGCCGCCTCGCTGGGTCTGCTCGCCGCCCGGCACACCCCGGCCGGCAGCGGGCCGGGTCCGGACGACCGGCGGTTGCAGGCCGCCGAGGACGCCATCACGGCCGGCGAGGTGGACCTCGCCCGGGACATCGCCCGCGAGGTGCTGACCCGGGCCACCGTGCCCGCCGAACGGGTACGGGCCTGGATGGTGGTGATCGAGTCGGCCGGCCAGGCCCTGGGGGACGTGGACGCCGTCTTCCCGCAGGCGCTGGCCGACGCGGGCGACGATCCGCGGCTGCTCGCCCTGGTCCACTACCAGCTCGCCTGGCGCGGGCTGGTCGTGGAGGGCGACTTCGCCGAGGCCCGCCAGGAGGCCGCGCACGCCGCCGAACTGGCGGCGCGCGGCCGGGACCGGCGCACCGAGCTGATGGCGCTCGCCTTCCAGTCCTCCACCGAGACCCTGATGGGGCATCCGAAGGCCGCCGCCACCATCAAGCGGGCGCTGAGGGAGCCTCAGGACCCGTACGTCGCCTGCCATCACAACGGCGTCGGCTCGGCCCGCTACCGCTGGCTGCTGATGAGCGACCGGCTGGTCGAGGCCCGGGCGACGATGACCGGGCTGCTGCGCGAGGTGCGGCGGCGCGGCATGGTCGAGAGCGAGGTGCACTTCCTGCGCCTGCTCGCCGAGACCGAGCTGCGCTCCGGCCACTGCGGCCGGGCCCTGGACCTGGCCCGCGAGAGTCTGCGGCTGGCCCGGGACACCGGCATCGGCGAGAGCGCCTCGGCCACGCTGGCCTCCCTCGCCGAGGCGTCCGGCGGCAGCACCGACCGGGCGCTGGCGCTGGCCCGGGAGGCGGTGGGGCACGCCGAGGAGGACGGCGACCAGATGTATCTCTCGCGCGCCCTGACCGCCCTGGGGCACGCCCAGTTGGTGGCCGGGGACGACCGGGCCGCCGTGACGGCGCTGCGCCGGGTGCGGGAGCTGGAGCTGGGGCTCGGCATCACCGATCCGGCACGCGGCCGCTGGCACGGCGACCTCGCGGAGGCGCTGGTGCGGATCGGGGAACGGGCCGAGGCCCAGCACGTCATCGACGTGGCCCGCGAGCACGCGCTGCGGCTCGGCCGCGAGAGCGTGCTGGCCGTCCTCGACCGGTCCGAGGCGCAGGTACGGGCCGCCCGCGGCGACCAGGACGCCGCCGTGGCCCAGTTGACGTCCGCACAGGACCGGCTGGCGAAACTCGGCAACGGTCTGGAGGAGGCCCGCGCCGCGTTCGCGCTGGCCCGGCTGCGCACCCTCGCCCCGGCCCTGGGGTCCGCCCGGGCGGGGGCGGCCGCCGTGCCGGGGCCGACGTCGTACGACGAGGCGGCGCGGCTGTTCCGGCGCTGCCGCGCGCTGCCGTGGCTGCGCCGGGTGGAGGATGCGGCCACCGCCCGGCCGGCGCAGCCGGAGGTGGTCCCGGCGGCGCTGGACGGACTGGCCGCGATGGAGCGTCAGGTGGCGGCGCTGGTCATGGAGGGCGCGACGAACCGGGAGATCGCCGCGCGGCTGTTCGTCAGCGTCAAGACGGTGGAGGCGACCCTGACCCGGGTCTACCGCAAGCTGGGGATCCGTTCGCGCGTCGACATCGTCCGATTGGCGGCAGGCCGGCGCGCGAAGTGAGCGCGGCGCGGGTTGACTGACCGCGTGGACGCCAGTGAGGGCGGCACCGGACGGCGCCGCGGGACGAGCGGAGACCGCCGGGGACCACCGGCGGCCACCGGGTGGGATCGAGGGTTTTCCCTGCCCGACTCCCCTAGGGGGTTCCCTCATTGGTGGAGGGTGGGCCCGGTCCTAGCGTAAGGGGCGTGCCGCTCGCCCGGGCACAGGGGACCCGAGGACGGATCCCACGGCTCCCGTGCTCCCCCGCCCGCGCGATCCCCCACCGGCCTGCCCCGAGGAGACGCATGTTCGGCCTCACCCGCGCCAGACGGACCGCCGCCGCGGTCGCTGTCGGCGCTGCCGCGGCCGCGCCGTTCACCGCCCCCTCCGCGGTCGCCGCCCCCCGGCCCGTCGTCGGCGGCATGCCGACCACGACGGCGGAGTACCCGTTCGTCATGCAGATCACGGACGCGAAAGGCAGTCAGTTCTGCGGCGGCACCCTGGTCGCGCCCACGAAGGTGGTCACCGCCGCGCACTGCGTGGTCGGCGAGCCCGCGGACAACGTGCGGGTGGTGGGCGGACGCACCCGCCTCGACGGCACCGACGGCACGGTCGGCGAGGTCGGCGGGATCTGGTTCGACCCGGGCTACACGGACGCCGTCAGCGGCGGGGACGTGGCCGTGCTCACCCTGAAGACACCGATGCCGTACGCCACGGCGGCGTACGTCTCCCCCACCGACACCGGCGTGTACGCGCCCGGCATGACGGCCCGCGTCCTGGGCTGGGGCACCACCGGCAAGAACGGCGGCTCGTCCAACCAGTTGCGCACGGCGATGGTGCCCGTCGTGTCCGACACCGTCTGCCGCGACTCCTACGGCTCCGACTTCGTCGAGAGCGACATGGTCTGCGCCGGATACCCGTCCGGTGGCGCCGACACCTGCCAGGGCGACAGCGGCGGTCCCCTGCTCATCGGGGGCGTCCTGGCAGGGATCACTTCCTGGGGGAACGGCTGTGCCGAGGCGGGGCAGCCGGGTGTCTACACCCGGCTGGCCTCCTTCTCCGGCCTCGTGACCGAGCAGGTCCTGAACTGAGCCGCGCCCCGGTGAAAGCCAGGGGGCGTTGCGAGCCACCACGAGCGGCCCGCAACGCCCCCTTTCCATATTCCCGGCACCGCCACCGCCGGGGTCCGCGTCCCGGCCGCCGGGGTCTCACGGCCTTTCATCAGGGCCCTGGCCATCCGTCACCGGGGTCCCGGCCGCCGCGTTCGGCGGCGGGTGGTTCGGTCGCCTGCCAGCCGATCCAGCGGCGGACGGTGATCGCGATCACGGGTCCGTGCGGCGGGATCTCGCAATACTGCGGGTACTTGCGCAGCAGCCGGGCGAGCGCGGTCCCGTACTCCACCATGGTCCGTTCGTCCTCCGCGTCGGGCGGCACGATCCGCGCGTCGCCGTCGGCGCGGGCCCACCACAGGCGGTTCCAGTCCTCGTCGTAGTCGTCCGCCAGCAGGGACACGAACCCGGTGGCCTCGATGTTGCGCAGGCGTCTGAGCCGGGTCGTGGTCTTCGGCTTGCGGTCGACGGCCGTCACGATGCCGTCGTCGCCGAGGGCGGCGAACACCGTGGGCACCAGGTGCGGGCGGCCGGCCGCGTCCACCGTGGCCAGCCGGGCCACCCTGGCGGCGAGGAACCGGCGGCGCGCCTCGCCTGGGTCCATGCGGGGCACGGGCGTGCCTCCTCTCAGCCGTCCGTCAGGGCTCGCAGTACCTCCTCGTCCGTCAGCTGCTCGAAGTCGTCGTACCAGACGCCCACGGCGGTGAAGGAGGGCGGCTGGTGGAGGCAGACCAGCTCGTCGGCCTCGCCGCTCAGCGCCCGGACGGCGTCGGGCGCGCCGACGGGGACGGCGAGGACGGTGAGCGCGGGCGCGCGGCGCCGCACGTGCCGCAGCGCGGCGCGGGCGGTGGAGCCGGTGGCCAGGCCGTCGTCGACGACGATCGCGGTGCGTCCGCGCAGGTCCGGGGCGGGGCGTCCGTGGCGGTAGCGTCGGGCGCGGCGGTTCAGTTCCTCGCGTTCGCGCTCCACCACCGGGGCGAGGTCCTCCTCGGTGAGGCCGAGCAGGTCCAGGGCCGTCTTGTCGAAGAGCGGCGGGTCGTCCCCGGCGATCGCGCCGAGGCCGTACTCCTCCTGCAACGGGGCGCCGATCTTGCGGACCACGACCACGTCCAGCGGGGCTTCCAGCACCCGCGCGACCTCCCGTGCCACCGCGACGCCGCCGCGGGGCAGCGCCAGCACGACGGGGTCGGGCAGCTCGCCCGCCTCGTACCGGGGGCGGAGCCGTTCGGCAAGCTGCCGGCCGGCCTGTGCGCGGTCACGAAACCTCATGGGCGTCCCTCCTTCCGCCCTGTGGGCCGGGTACCCCGCGGGGCCCTGCCGACCACATCCCGCTCGCGCCGTCCGGCCGGGCCGGTTAGTCCGAGGTGTGAGGGGCAGTCGGAGAGGACTCACGGCAGACCGGTTCCCCGTAGGAGCAACAGTGTCGACAGGCCGACTCCCCGATCGCGAACAGCGGATCCTGAACGAGATAGAACGCGCCCTCAGCCGTGACCGCCGTCTGGTCCGGCGGCTGCGGTCCGGGCGCAGACCACCGGCCCTCTCCCGGGTGGCGTCCTACGCGCCTCGGGCGTGGACCGTGGTACTGCTGGTGGCGGTCTCCGCCGCCCTTCTGACGGCCGGTGCCGTCACCTCGGAGCCGGGCGTGATCTGGGCGTTCGCGGCGGTGTGGCCGGTGACGCTGTTCTCCGTCCTGCGGCTGCTGTGCCGCCGGGCGGAGCCCTGACGCGCTGCCCGACGGGCCTGGTCCCCGGCGTGGTGCCCCTTCGACCGGCCCAGGGTCTTTCGTCTGGATCACGCCGGGCTCGCGGGGTCTGGCACCGCTCCCCAAGCTCTTCGAGCAGGGGGGTACCCCCAGCCGCGTTGTCTCACACTCACCGGCTGCGCACGCGACAGCACGGCGCCGAGCGCGGCTCGGGCACACGCCGCGGCGGGCGCGCCGGCCGGGTTCGGCGCGGTGGACCGCCGTCACGCCAAGTGCATCGCGCCGACCTTCGACGCGGGACCGAGCGGGGATCACCGACGCGCTGAAGGAGCGGGGGTACGTGTTCGTCACCGTGCCGCGGTCGCCGGCGCCGGGCAGGGCGGAGCCGGGCAAGGTGCACCGGCCGTAGGACGGCCTCTCACCCCGCCGTGGGACGGCCCGCGAGGCGGAGCCGGTAGCGGGTCCCCGGCCGCCCGCCGACGCTCTCCTCACCCACCGCCGTGAACCCGGTCCGTGCGAGCACCGCCCTGGAGGCCGGGTTGTCGAGGGTGGTGACCGCGGTGAGCTCGGTGAGCCGGCACGTCACGACGGCGAGCCGGCTCACCTCCCGTACGGCGGCCGTCGCCACGCCCCGGCCCGCGGCGCGCTCGCCGATCCGGTACCCGAGTTCGGCGCACCCGTCGGCGACGTCGACGAGGTTGACGCGGCCCACCAGGTCGCTCTGTCCGTCCACGACGACGTGGAAGTGGCAGGCACCGGCGTCCTGTTCGGCGAGGAGGGCGCGGTGGCGGGCGGCGAATCCGGTGAAGTACGCGTCCCCCCGGTCCGGCACGGAGCGGGCGAAGTAGCGACGGTTCTCCTGCTCGAAGGCCAGCAGCGCCTCCGCGTGGTCGGGGCGCAGCCGCTCCAGTGTCACCATGACCGGGAGCATACGCGGGAGGACCGGGCGCTGGGCCAACCGTGTGAGCGGGGGGTGAACGCGCGGTGGGAGGCCCCCGATTGCCTACGATCGTGGCGTGGTGAACTTCTCGCTCGAACGCACCGCGCCGCTCCCCCTCGACGAGGCGTGGCGGCGGATCACGCGGTGGTCGCGGCACGCCGACGCGGTGCCGCTGACCCGTATCAACGTGGTCACGTCCGCGCCGACCCGTGAGGGCACGGTGTTCGTGGCCCGTTCGGGGATCGGTCCGCTCGGCTTCGACGATCCGATGGAGGTCACCGTCTGGCGTCCGCCGGCCGACGGCGGGCCGGGGCTGTGCCGGGTGGAGAAGCGGGGCCGAGTGGTGCTCGGCTGGGCCGAGTTCGAGGTGCGGCCCGGCCCCGGGGGCCGTACGCGGGTGGTGTGGCGGGAGGAACTGCGGGTCCGCTTCCTGCCGGGCCTGTTCGACGAGCCCCTGCGCGGCGCGGCCCGGTCGGTGTTCGGGCGGGCACTGAACCGGCTGCTCAGACAGCCCTGAGGGAACTGGCGCACCGTCAGGCGACCGAGCCGATCCGCTCGGTGCCGACGGGTACGCCGTCGTGGTGGATCGGGGTGTGGGCGCCGGTGAGGGACACACCGCTGCCGCCGCGCCGGTCGGCGACGATCTCGGAGGCGATCGACAGAGCCGTCTCCTCGGGCGTACGGGCGCCGAGGTCGAGGCCGATCGGGGACCGCAGCCGCGCCAACTCCAGTTCGCTCACGCCGACTTCACGCAGCCGGCGGTTGCGGTCGAGGTGGGTGCGGCGCGAGCCCATGGCGCCGACGTAGGCCACCGGAAGACTTAGCGCCAGCTTGAGCAGGGGGACGTCGAACTTGGCGTCGTGGGTCAGGACGCACAGCACCGTGCGGGCGTCGACCCCCGTGCGGGCGAGATATTCGTGCGGCCACTCGACGACGATCTCGTCGGCCTCCGGGAAGCGCGCCCGGGTGGCGAAGACGGGGCGTGCGTCGCACACGGTGACGTGGAAGCCGAGGAACTTGCCGATGCGCACCAGCGCCGAGGCGAAGTCGATCGCCCCGAAGACGATCATCCGGGGCGGCGGCACCGTGGACTCGACGAGGACCGTGAGCGGGGCGCCGCAGCGCGAGCCCTGCTCGCCGATCTCCAGGGTGCCGGTGCGCCCGCCGTCCAGGAAGGCGGACGCCTCGCCGACGACCGTGCGGTCCAGTTCCCGGGGCCCGCCGAAGCCGCCCTCCCAGGAGCCGTCCGGGCGGACCAGCAGTGTCCTGCCCAGCAGTCGGGCCGGACCGGACACGACCCGTGCCAGGGCCGCCGCCTCCCCCCGCGCCGCGGCGGCCAGCGCGGACGCGACCACCGCACGGACCGGATCGGCGGCCCGTACCGGTGTGACGAGGATGTCGATGACGCCGCCGCAGGTCAGGCCGACGGCGAAGGCGTCCTCGTCGCTGTAGCCGAAGCGTTCCAGGACGGTTTCGCCGTCCGTCATCGCCTGTCGGCACAGCTCGTACACGGCGCCCTCCACACAGCCGCCGGAGACGGAGCCGATGGCCGTGCCGTCGGCGTCCACCGCGAGGGCGGCGCCCGGCCTGCGCGGTGCGCTGCCACCGACGGCCACCACGGTGGCCACGGCGAAGTCGCGTCCCTGCGCGACCCACCGGTCCAGTTCCTCGGCGATGTCCAGCATCTGTCGGTCTCCTTGCGACGGTCGTGGGAAGGGCGCGTCGTCGGCGGGTGATGGGCGCGGCTAGCGCACGCCCAGCCAGCTCTCGATGGGGTTGAGTGCGAAGTACACGAGGAAGACCGCCGTCAGGCCCCACATGAAGGCGCCGATCCCCCGGGCCCTGCCCTGGGCGGCCTTGATGGCGGTGTACGAGATGACGCCGGCCGCGACACCCGTGGTGATGGTGTACGTGAACGGCATCAGGACCACGGTGAGGAAGACGGGGATCGCGGTGGACCGGTCGGCCCAGTCCACGTGCCGGGCGTTCATCAGCATCATGGCCCCGATGACCACGAGCGCGGCGGCGGCGACCTCCTGCGGGACGATCGCGGTGAGCGGGGTGAAGAACAGGCAGGCCGCGAAGAACAGGCCGGTGACGACCGAGGCGAGGCCCGTACGGGCGCCCTCGCCCACGCCGGTCGCCGACTCGATGAACACGGTCTGCCCGGACCCGCCGGCCACACCGCCGATCGCGCCGCCCGCGCCGTCGATGAACAGCGCCTTGGACAGGCCGGGCATCCGGCCCCGGTCGTCGGCCAGCTTCGCCTCGGTGCCGACGCCGATGATGGTGGCCATCGCGTCGAAGAAGCCGGCCAGGACCAGAGTGAAGACGATCATGCCGACCGTCATCGCGCCGACCTGGCCCCAGCCGCCGAACTCGACGTGCCCGAAGAGCGAGAAGTCGGGCATCGACACCGCGCTGCCGTGCAGTACGGGCGGGCCGCCCGCCCAGGCGTCGGCCTTGACGACGCCCGCGCCGTTCAGAACGGCCGCCGCCACGGTGCCGCCGACGATGCCGATGAGGATGGCGCCGGGTACGTTGCGGGCCTGGAGCATGAAGATCAGCAGCAGGGTGCAGGCGAACAGCAGCACCGGCCAGCCGGCGAGTTCGCCGGCCGGGCCGAGGGTGACCGGGGTGGTCCTGCCCTGGTGCACGAAGCCGGACTTGTAGAAGCCGATGAGCGCGATGAACAGGCCGATGCCGATGGTGATCCCGTGCTTGAGCGCCTGCGGGATGGCGTTCATGACCATCTCACGCAGGCCGGTGACCACCAGCAGCATGATGACCACGCCGTAGACCACGCACATGCCCATCGCCTGCGGCCAGGTCATCTGCGGCGCGACCTGCGAGGACAGGACGCCGGAGACGGACAGGCCGGCGGCGAGGGCGAGCGGCACCTTGCCGACGAGGCCCATCAGCAGGGTGGTGAGGGCCGCGGCGAACGCGGTCGCGGTGATCAGGGCCTGCTGGCCGAGGGTGTCACCGGCGGCGTCCTTGCCGGACAGGATCAGGGGGTTGAGGAGCAGGATGTACGCCATCGCCATGAAGGTGGTGACGCCGCCGCGCACTTCACGCGCGACGGTGGATCCCCGCCGGGATATGTGGAAGTAACGGTCGAGCCAGGACCGCCCCGCCGGGACGCGGCTGCCCGCGCCCGCGTCCTCGGCGGTGGTCCTCGGCTCCACTGACTGCTGGGTCATGGGGCCATCTCCCAAGGTTCACAGGGACACCCGATGCCGTCGACGGCATACGGGTTCTGGGAATGGACGACCCGGGGGACGGCCCGAGACGAACAGTTGGGGTCCCCGAGGGCGAAATCCCCCCGGGGTCGATCGGTTCGGACGCCGTGGCCTCACATGCCGGTGAGGTGTTCCGGCCGGACCGGCGTGCGGTTCAGCTCCAGCCCCGTCGCGTTGCGGATCGCCGCCAGGACGGCGGGTGTGGACGACAGGGTGGGCGCCTCGCCGATGCCGCGCAGCCCGTACGGCGCGTGGTCGTCGGCGAGTTCGAGCACGTCGACGGGGATGGTCGGCGTGTCGAGGATGGTGGGGATGAGGTAGTCCGTGAAGGACGGGTTGCGCACCTTCGCCGTCTTCGGGTCGACGACGATCTCCTCCATGACCGCCACGCCCAGGCCCTGGGTGGTGCCGCCCTGGATCTGGCCGACTACGGACAGCGGGTTGAGCGCCTTGCCGACGTCCTGGGCGCAGGCCAGCTCGATCACCTTCACCAGGCCGAGATCGGTGTCCACCTCGACGACGGCGCGGTGCGCGGCGAAGGAGTACTGCACATGGCCGTTGCCCTGACCGGTGCGCAGGTCGAAGGGTTCGGTCGGCCGGTGCCGCCACTCCTCCTCCACCTCGACGGCCTCGTCCTCGAGGACGTCCACCAGGTCGGCGAGCGCCTCGCCCCCGTCGGTGACGACCTTGCCGCCCTCCAGGAGGAGTTCGGCGGTGGACCAGGCGGGGTGGAAGGAGCCGAACTTGCGGCGCCCGATCTCCAGGACCTTCTCGCGCACGAGCTCGCAGGCGTCCTTCACGGCGCCGCCGGTGACGTACGTCTGCCGGGAGGCGGACGTCGAACCGGCGCTGCCCACCTGGGTGTCGGCCGGGTGGATGGTCACCTGGGTGACGCCGAGCTCGGTGCGGGCGATCTGCGCGTGGACGGTCACGCCGCCCTGGCCGACCTCCGCCATCGCGGTGTGCACGGTGGCGACCGGCTCGCCGGCGACGACCTCCATGCGGACCTTGGCGGTGGAGTAGTCGTCGAAGCCCTCGGAGAAGCCGACGTTCTTGATGCCGACCGCGTAGCCCACCCCGCGCACGACGCCTTCGCCGTGCGTGGTGTTGGACAGGCCGCCGGGCAGCTGCCGGACGTCGGCGCCCTCGGAGCTCTCCCACTGGTGCTCCGGCGGCATCGGCATCGCCTTGACGCGGCGGAGGAGTTCGGCGACCGGGGCCGGGGAGTCGACCGGCTGCCCGGTCGGCATGATCGTGCCCTGGGACATGGCGTTCAGCTGCCGGAACTCCACCCGGTCCATGCCGACGGCGTCGGCGAGCTTGTCCATCTGCGCCTCGTAGGCGAAGCACGCCTGGACCGCGCCGAAGCCGCGCATGGCGCCGCAGGGCGGGTTGTTGGTGTAGAGCGCGATGGCCTCGATGTCGACGTCGTCGACCTCGTAGGGGCCGATGCCGAGCGAGGAGGCGTTGCCGACGACCGCCGGGGAGGCGGAGGCGTACGCGCCGCCGTCCAGCACGATCCGGCACTTGACGTGGGTGAGCCTGCCGTCCTTGGTGGCCCCGTGCTCGTAGTACAGCTTGGCCGGGTGGCGGTGGACGTGCCCGAAGAAGGACTCGAACCGGTTGTAGACGATCTTGACGGGCTTGCCGGTGCGCAGCGCCAGCAGGCAGGCGTGGATCTGCATCGACAGGTCCTCGCGTCCGCCGAAGGCGCCGCCGACGCCGGCCAGCGTCATGCGCACCTTCTCCGGCGGCAGGCCGAGCACCGGGGCGATCTGGCGCAGGTCGCTGTGCAGCCACTGGGTGGCGATGTAGAGATGGACGCCGCCGTCCTCCTCGGGCACGGCGAGCCCGGACTCGGGGCCGAGGAAGGCCTGGTCCTGCATGCCGAAGTGGTACTCGCCCTTGACGATGAAGTCGGCTCTCCTGGCGGCCTCTTCGGCGTCGCCGCGGACGATCGGCTGGCGGTGGACGATGTTGGGGTGCGGGACGTGACCCGCGTGGTGGTCGGTGCGGTTCTCGTGGACGAGGACGGCGTCCGGCGCGGTCGATGAGGCCTCGTCGGTGATCACCGGCAGTTCCCGGTACTCCACCTTGATCCTGGCGGCGGCGCGGCGGGCGGTCTCGGGGTGGTCGGCGGCGACGACGGCGACGGGCTCGCCGTGGTGGCGGACCTTGCCGTGGGCCAGGACCGGGGTGTCCTGGATCTCCAGGCCGTAGTTCCTCACCTCGGTCGGCAGGTCGTCGTACGTCATCACGGCGTACACGCCCGGCAGGGCGAGGGCCTCGGCGGTGTCGATCGAGACGATCTCGGCGTGCGCGACCGTGGAGCGCAGGATCTGGCCCCAGAGCATGTCCTCGTGCCACATGTCGGAGGAGTACGCGAACTCGCCGGTGACCTTGAGGATGCCGTCCGGGCGGAGCGTGGACTCGCCGATGCCGCCCCTGGTCCGGGAGCCCTGGGTGACCTTGGTGGGGACGCCGTTGGGGCCACCGCCCCGGCCGGACGTGGTGGAGGTCTTGGAGGAGGCCATGCTCAGACCCCCTCGGACTGCCGGGCGGCCGCCAGGCGGACCGCGTCCATGATCTTCTCGTAGCCAGTGCAGCGGCACAGGTTGCCCGACAGGGCCTCGCGGATGTCCGCGTCGGTCGGGTCGGGGTTGCGCTCCAGCATCTCGTCGGCGGCGACCAGCAGGCCCGGGGTGCAGAATCCGCACTGGACGGCGCCCGCGTCGATGAACGCCTGCTGGATCGGCGAGAGTTCACCGCTCACGCCGGTCTGCGCGCCGGTGCCCTGCGCCTGCCACCGCTGGGCGTCCTCCAACGTCGTACCGCGGGCGTCCGTACCGCGGGACCGCTGCTTGGCGAAGTCCGCCAGGCCCTCGACGGTCACGACCTCGCGGCCCTCGACCTGACCTGCGGCGACCAGGCAGGAGCACACCGGCACGCCGTCCAGGCGCACCGTGCAGGAGCCGCACTCGCCCTGCTCGCAGGCGTTCTTCGAGCCGGGCAGCCCCAGTCGCTCGCGCAGGACGTACAGCAGGGACTCGCCCTCCCACACGTCGTCGGCCTGCTGCGGTCGTCCGTTGACGGTCAAGTTGACGCGCATCACGCGGCTCCCTCGTTCGTGCGGCGGGCGCCGCGGTACGACTCCCAGGTCCAGGTGAGCGTCCGGCGGGCCATGACGCCCACCGCGTGGCGGCGGTAGCTCGCGGTGCCCCGGACGTCGTCGATCGGGTTGCAGGCGGCGGAACACAGCTGCGCGAACTGCTTGGCGGCCGACGGGGTGATGATCTTTCCGTTGTCCCAGAAGCCGCCCTCGTCGAGCGCCGCGTTCAGGAACTCCTCGGCGGCCCTGGCCCGGATGGGCGTGGGCGCGGCCGAGCCGATGCCGGTGCGCACCGTCCGGGTCTCCGGGTGCAGGGCGAGGCCGAAGGCGCACACGGCGATGACCATGGCGTTGCGGGTGCCGACCTTGGAGAACTGCTGCGGGCCGTCGGCCTTCCTGACGTGCACGGCGCGGATCAGCTCGTCGGGCTCCAGGGCGTTGCGCTTGACGCCGGTGTAGAACGCGTCGATCGGGATGCGGCGGGAGCCGCGGACCGACTCCACCTCGACCTCGGCGCCGGCCGCCAGCAGGGCGGGGTGGGCGTCGCCGGCCGGGGAGGCGGTACCGAGGTTGCCGCCGACGCCGCCGCGGTTGCGGATCTGCGGGGAGGCCACCGTGTGCGAGGCGAGGGCCAGGCCCGGCAGCTCGGCCCGCAGGTTCTCCATGATCCTCGAGTACGGAACGGAGGCGCCGAGCCGCACGCCGTCCTCGCCGACCTCCCACTCGTAGAGGTCTGAGACGCGGTTCAGGTCCAGAAGGTACTCGGGCCGACGGTGGTCGAAGTTGATCTCTACCATCACGTCGGTGCCACCCGCAATCGGCACAGCGGCGGGGTGCTCGGCCTTCGCGGCGAGCGCCTCCTGCCAGCTGGCGGGGCGAAGGAAGTCCATGACCGGCTCTCTTCTTCGTCTCGTGAGTCGTACAGATTGAGCCAATCCGTGTGCGGCGGGCCCGGCTCGTTCATGTCCCTTTTACGCGGAGTGGGGTCAGTACACCGTTCACCGCTCCGGCTCGGTCAGTCACCGAAACCATGAAGGGTTTGGCTGGCCAGCGCGGGCATCTTGTAGATTCGTATGAACCGAGGTCTTCAGAAACCTCTTCGGTTCTCCCTGGAAACAGAGGCGGCCGAGGAGACGCGGACTCACCTCCTGGCGGAGCTGCTGCCCGGCCGCGCGGCCGGGCCCTCGCCACATGATCCATCGTAGTTTTCGAGACACAGAACGGCGGCGACGAGAATGCGGCTGCGCGCACTGCTGGACACCGATGCGCTGGGCCTGAAGCTGCTCGGCGGGGAGGAGGAGCTGGACCGCACCGTCCGGGGTGTCATGACCACCGACCTGCGCGACCCCAGCCGCTACCTCTCCGGCGGTGAGCTGGTGCTGTCCGGGCTCGCCTGGCGCCGGGACGCCGCCGACTCCGAGCCGTTCGTACAGATCCTGGTGCGGGCCGGGGTGGCCGCCCTGGCGGCCGGTGAGGCCGAGCTCGGTCCGGTGCCCGACGACCTCGTGGTGGCCTGTGCCCGGCACCGGCTGCCGCTGTTCGCGGTGAACGAGTCGGTGGCGTTCGCGACGATCACCGAGCACGTCGTGCGGCAGGTGTCCGGCGAGCGCGCCGGTGACCTGGCGGCCGTGGTGGAGCGGCACCGCCGGATGATGACGTCCGGCCCGGCGGGCGGCGGCCCGGACGTGGTGCTGGACCTGCTGGGCTCCGACCTGGACCTGCGGGCCTGGCTGCTCTCCCCCACCGGCCGGCTGATCGCCGGGCCCAGGGTGGCGGGTCCGGCGCCGGCCGCCGACGTGTGCGCACGGCTCGCCGCCGAGCACCTGGCGGCCGCCCGCAGCGGCCGGCGCGGCCCGCACCGGGTGGCGCTGGGCCCGACGACGTACTCCCTGTTCCCCATCCGCAGCGGCGGCCGCTCCCCGCAGACCGCTCGGGACGTGCGCGAGACGGTGCTGTCGGACTGGCTGCTGGCCGTGCGGGCGGACGCGGGCGAGTGGCCCGAGGAGCGGCTGGACCTGCTCCAGGGCGTCACCCAGCTGATCGCGGTCGAACGGGACCGCCGGGACGCGACCCGCACGGTGCGCAGACGGCTGGCCCAGGAGGTGCTGGAGCTGGTGCAGACCGGCGCGCCGCCCGCGGAGATCGCCGCGCGGCTGAGGGTGGCCGCGCCGGTACTGCTGCCCGGCCTCGGGGCGGCCCCGCACTGGCAGGTGGTCGTGGCCCGCGTGGAGTGGGACGACGGGCGGAGCGAGGGCGGGCGGATCGCCCAGTCGCTGCTGGAGGAGATCCTCGTCGACCCCCTCAGCACCGGTCCCGAGCCCTCCGACCGGATAGCCGTCGCCCACACGGGCGACGAGGCGGTCGCGCTCGTCCCGCTCCCGGCCGTCTCGGCCGAGCACGACGGCTCCGAGACCGGGATCCTCGCCGACGCGCTGCTGGAGGCCGTACGCGGCCCGCTGTCGGCGGGCCTCGACGACGACGGGCGGCTCACCCTGGGCGTCAGCGCGGCCGTGCACTCGGCCGAGGGGCTGCGCGGGGCGCTGGAGGAGGCCCGGCACGCCCGGCGGGTCGCGGCGGCGCGCCCGGGACGCGTCTGCGCGGCCGGGCACCAGGAGCTGGCCTCCCACGTCCTGCTGCTGCCCTTCGTCCCGGACGACGTGCGCCGCGCCTTCACCGCGCGGCTGCTGGACCCGCTGCGGGACTACGACCGCCGGCACCGCGCCGAGCTGATCCCCACCCTGGAGGCCTTCCTCGACTGCGACGGCTCCTGGACCCGCTGCGCCACCCGGCTCCACCTGCACGTCAACACGCTGCGCTACCGGGTCGGGCGGATCGAGCAGTTGACGGGCCGTGACCTGTCCCACCTCGAGGACAAGCTGGACTTCTTCCTGGCGCTGCGCATGAGTTGAGGCCGCGGCGGACGAGGGGGGCGCGCCACCTGCGGCCTCCTCCGTCCCACGACTTTGTGAAATTTTTCACCCATCCTCTTGGCCGGGCCACGGATTTCGTGCTGAGATGCCGCCACCACTCAAGGCTCGATGGCGTGCTCGGGGAGGGCAACGTGGCGCATACCGCCATGTCTGGTAACGGAACGACCCCAGGTGACGATCCACTCCAGACCGCGGTATGGCGGCTGCGCTCACGCGCGTGCTGGGCCGACGCGGCGGCGCTGCTCCAGTCGGCCACCGCGGCCGCGGCGCTGCAGAGAACCGCGCTGCTGGTCGAACGCTGCCTCTACACCGAGGCGGGCTGGGAGGAGGCCGAGGACGCGCTGCGCACCGCCGAGGCGCTGGCCGACACCGACGAGGAGCGGGGAGCCGCCGCTTGTGAACGCGGGTACCTTGCCTACGCGGCCACGCTGCACGGCGTACGGGACCGGGCGGACGAGGCACGGTCGGCGCTCGGCCGGGCCGCGGCCCTGGTCCCGCCCGGGGTGCCGGGGCGGGCCCTGCTGGACTTCCGGCGCGGCCTGATCGCCGAGAACCTCACCCGCTCCCCGCAGGCCGCGCACGCCGCGTACCGACGCGCGCACGCGGGCGCGATCGCCCACGCCGATCCGCTGCTGCTCTCCTTCACCTGGCGCCACCTGGCCGGACTGGCGATGCGGGACGGCGAGTTGGCCGAGGCCCGGCACGGCTTCGCCGAGTCGCTGCGGATCCGCGAGGAACTGGGCTACCTCGTCGGCACCGCCCCGGCCCTGGTCTCCCTGGCCGACACGGAGACCGAGCCGGAGTCGACCCGCCTGCGCGAGGAGGCACGGCGGCTGTTCCGGCTGCTGGGCGGTGTGCCGACGTGGCTGGCACGGCAGTTGGCACCGGCGCCGCCCGCGGCGGGGACGGCGACGGTCTGAGAGACCTACGAGGCGACCGGCCCTCAGAGGAACCTGAGAGGTTGCTGTGCCAGGCTGACCAGCCCCGACGCGCGGACGGCCGACGGTGTCCGCGCGCACCCCCCACGGTCGCTCTGGAGGATCGCCCGATGAGCCTGGTCAACGGACTTCCCGCGCATGTGCTGCTGGTCCACGCAGTCGTCGTCCTGGTTCCTCTCAGCGCCCTGACGCTCGTGCTCTGCGCCCTGTGGCCGCAGGCCGCCCGGCGCCTCGGTCTCGTGCTGCCACTGCTCGCCCTGGTCACGCTGGTGAGCGTGCCGCTGACCACTCAGGCCGGGGAGTGGCTGGAACGCCATGTGAGCGGCGACGCGCTGGTGCGCCGGCACGCGGAGCTGGGTGACGGACTGCTCCCGTGGGCTCTCGGCCTGTTCGTGCTGGCGGCCGGCGTCTGGTGGATATCCCGCCGGACGCCCGCACCGGACGCGGGGGCGCGCGCGGGCTCGGTGCTCCGGGTCGCCGCGATCGTCCTGTCCGTGGTGGTGGCCGCGGGTGCGGTCGTCGACGTGTACCGGATCGGCGACTCGGGCGCGAAGGCGGCCTGGCACGACGCCTACTCGAAGACGGCCACGCAGCCGGGCGGCGACGGCTGACGGGCGGAATGCCGCCACCACGTGTCACCGCGCGCCGGCCCGACCCGGCCCGCACCGCATGACCGCCCGCTCAGTCCGCGCCCGCGAAGTGCTCGGCGACCAGGGAGCGCACCACGTCCACGTCCCGTGCGACGAGTGCGTCCAGAAGAGCCGTGTGTTCGGCCGCGTCGGCGACGAGGTCGGCATGGGCCGGGCGCGCGGAGCCGCCGACGAGCGGCCACTGCGCGCGGCGGTGCAGGTCCTCGGCGATCCGGACGAGCTGCTCGTTCCCGGAGAGGGACAGCACCGCGCAGTGGAAGGCGCGGTCGGCCTCGGCGTAGGTCGCCCGGCACCCGGAGGACGCGGCCCGCACGGTGGCCTCGGCGAGCGGCCGCAGCTCGGCCCAGCGCTCCCCGGGCACCCGGCGGGCCAGCCGCAGCATCACCGGCACCTCGAGCAGGGCCCGCACCTCGGCCAGTTCGGCGAGCTCGCGGTCGCCGCGCTCGATCACCCGGAAGCCGCGGTTGGGCACGACCTCCACGGCGCCCTCCAGCGTGAGCTGCTGCATCGCCTCGCGCACGGGGGTCGCGGAGACCCCGAACCGCTCGCCGAGCGCGGGCGCCGAGTAGACCTCGCCGGGTTTCAGCTCCCCCGCCACCAGGGCGGTGCGCAGGGCTTGCAGGATCTGGCCGCGCACGGAGGAGCGCCGTACGAGGGGCCGGGGGCGCGGGACGGGCCGTTCGCCGTGCGTGTGCTCGCCGCGGACGCCCGCCTCCGGCAGGTCCGCGGCGGCGGGGGTCTCCTGCTCCGGCCGCGGATCCGCGGCTGCCTGTTCCCGCCGCAGGTCCGCGGCCTGCGGCTGGCGCGGCACGCGGGGCACGGCGTCCCCGCCGGCCCCGGTGGTCCGGATGCCGGTGGAGTCCTGCGCGCCCTGCTTCACGGTTCTCCTCCGGGCTTGGGGTGCTTGAGGTGCTTGTGGTCATTACGGCCGGTTGTCGTCCAGCCGTCAAGCACCTTAGGCACTGTAGGCCAAGGCCTCACATTCCGATCGAGCGAAGTAAGGTAAGCCTTACCTGCAATCGAACGCGAAAACGGTGGTCCGGCATGCCTGTGCCCTCTTCGGCCGTAGCGGACGCCTACGCCCGCCTCACCGAGGTCCTCCCCGGACTCACCGTGACGGAGCCCAGCCCCGGCGAGCCGATCCCCGACGGCGACGGCTGGACCTCGGCCGCCTCCCTCGCGGCGGGCGGGAGCGGCCTGGACGCGTTCCTGGCCTGGGACGACGCCCAGGTGCTGCGGGACTACGGCACGCGCGCCCGCCCGGACGTCGTGGCGAGCTTCGGGCTGCACCGCTACGCCTGGCCCGCCTGCCTGCTGTTCACCGCGCCGTGGTTCCTGCACCGCCGGGTGCCCCGCCTCCCCGTGACCCGGGTCTCCTACGACCGGACCGCCGGCCGTATGGCCGTACGCCCCGCCGCCTTCGCCTGCCTGCCGGGCGACCCGGCGGCCACGCTGCCCGGCGCGCGCGTCGTGCGCGACGAGGAGGCGCTGCGGGCCGAACTGCGCTCGGCCGTCGCCGAGCACCTGGAGCCGGTACTGGCCGGTTTCGGCCCACGCATGCGGCGACGTGGGCGCGCCCTGTGGGGCATGGCGACCGACGAGATCGTCGAGGGCCTCTGGTACGTCGCCCATCTGCTCGGCGAACAGCAGCGGGCGGTGCGCGAGCTGGAGTTGCTGCTGCCGGGTGCGACCCGGCCGTACGTCGGCTCCGCCGCCTTCCGGGAACTGACCGGGCCGGACGGCGAGTCCCTGCCCACCCGCGACCGCGCCAGCTGCTGCATGTTCTACACCGTGCGCCCCGAGGACCCCTGCGTCACCTGCCCGCGCACCCGCGACGCGGACCGGATCGCCAAACTGACGGCCACGGCGGCGGGGTGAGTCACCGTCACACCGGACCGAACCCGCCCGGGCGGTCCGGCGCACCCCCCGCGATCCCGTAAGATCACCTACGACTGGGACACCCACAAGGTCACAGGTGATTCACAAATTCCTCACCTGCCGCGGGAACTTTCCGCGGAACCACCGGTACGGGTAGTCTTATTCGAACTCAACTCCCGCCCCTCAAGCGGCAGTTCGAGCAGAACGCCGCCCCGGGCATCCCCTTGCACCTCCTTGGCGGCCTCTTGCCCCGAAAACCCCTGAGGGCCGACGGGATTGGGCCACCATGGCGGGCGTTACGCCCTATCCCAATGCAAGGGACCCCAGATGAGACTGACCGACATATCGCTGAACTGGCTGCTTCCGGGCGCCGTGCTGCTCCTGGGCGTGCTGGCGGCGGTTGCGGTGCTCGCGCGCGGCAAGCGCTCCTCCGGGGAGAAAGCGAGCACGGACGACTCGTGGGAGCGCAGCGAGGAGCGCCGCAGGCGCAAGGAGGCCATCTACGGCACGGCCTCCTACGTTCTGCTGTTCTGCTGTGCGGCGGTGGCCGCGGCGCTCTCCTTCCACGGCCTGGTCGGCTTCGGCGAGCAGAACCTCGGCCTGACCGACGGCTGGCAGTACCTGGTGCCGTTCGGCCTGGACGGCGCGGCGATGTTCTGTTCCGTGCTCGCGGTGCGCGAGGCCAGCCACGGAGACGCGGCGCTCGGCTCCCGGATACTCGTGTGGATGTTCGCCGCCGCCGCGGCCTGGTTCAACTGGGTGCACGCGCCCAGGGGCATCGACCACGCGGGGGCGCCGCACTTCTTCGCGGGCATGTCGCTGTCCGCCGCGGTCCTGTTCGACCGCGCGCTGAAGCAGACCCGCCGGGCCGCCCTGCGCGAGCAGGGCCTGGTGCCGCGCCCACTGCCGCAGATCCGCATAGTGCGCTGGCTGCGGGCGCCACGCGAGACCTACAAGGCCTGGTCGCTGATGCTCCTGGAGGGCGTGCGGAGCCTGGACGAGGCGGTCGACGAGGTGCGCGAGGACCAGCGCCGGAAGACGGAGAGCCGGCGGCTGCGGCGCGAGCAGGAGCGCATGGAGAGGGCGCAGCTGAAGGCGCTCAGCCGGGGCCACCGCGGCTTCATCGGGCGCGGCGGCCGGCAGGTCGAGCAGCAGGCCCTGGAGCGCGGCTCCACCCAGGTCACCGCGGAGCCTGCCATAGCGGCGGCGGAGCTTCCCGTGCGTGCGCGTCCGTCCCTTCAGCCCGTCCGCAAGGGATCCGAGAGCGCCACCGTCGACCTCACCGCGGAGGACGACACAATGGCCCTGCCGCGCCTCGACTCCTTGGAGCGCAAGCTCAAGGACCTGGAGCAGCAGTTCGGCTAGGACCGGGTCGACCGGATCGGTGACGGGTGGGGGGCGCGGCCGTGCGGGCCGCGCCCCCCACCCGTTCACGCGGCGTCCGCGCCCAGTTCGAACCAGACGGACTTTCCGACCCCGTGCATGCACACGCCCCAGGTGTCCGCGAGGGACTGCACCAGGACCAGGCCCCGGCCGCCGGTGCCCTCGCCCGTCCCCGGTGTCCGTGGCCTGGGCCGGCGGGCCACGAAGTCCCGTACCTCCACGCGCAGTCCGTGCGGTGACACGGTGGCTGTCAGGATCGCGTCGTCGTCGGTGTGGACGAGCGCGTTGGTGACCAGTTCGCTGGTGAGCAGTTCCGCGACCTGAGACGTGTCCGGCCCGCCCCAGTGGCGCAGCAGTGCGCGCAGCGCGCGTCGCGCCTCGGCGACCGCCTTGAGATCGGCCCGCCCCAGCCTGCGTCTGAGTTGCGGCGGGACAGGCCGTCCCGGTAGGCCGTCCGCCTGTCCGCCCGCCGGTCTCTCCGTGTGTTCCTCCGCCGTCCGAGTCGAGGAGGCCCCGACCGTCGCGGGACCGCCCCCTCGTGCCTGCCTCTTCATGTCCCCCGTCCGCGTGCCGATGTCGGTTCCCCTCCAGTTCGAACACGTTCACGGAGATCCATGCCCCGTCGAGCGCGGGCCAGTCATGTGGAATGGGCCACGACCAGTTGTGGCGCTCCCGTGTCCCGACGGGCTTACGGCCGGGGCACGTTGCGCAGGTTGGAGCGCGCCATCTGCACCATCCGGCCGACGCCTCCGTCCAGCACCATCTTCGAGGCCGACAGCGCGAACCCGGTCACCATCTCGGCCCTGATCTTCGGTGGGATCGACAGGGCGTTGGGGTCGGTGACGACGTCCACGAGGGCAGGGCCCTTGTGGCTGAAGGCCTCCTTCAGGGCGCCGGCGAGGTGCCTGGGCTTCTCCACCCGGATGCCGTGGGCGCCGCAGGCGCGGGCGACGGCGGCGAAGTCGGGGTTCTTCATGGCCGTCCCGTAGGAGGGCAGGCCCGCCACCATCATCTCCAACTCCACCATGCCCAGTGAGGAGTTGTTGAACAGGACGACCTTCACCGGCAGGTCGTACTGCACCAGGGTCAGGAAGTCGCCCATCAACATGGCGAAGCCTCCGTCCCCCGACATGGACACCACCTGGCGGCCGCGGTCGGTGAACTGCGCGCCGATCGCCATCGGCAGCGCGTTGGCCATCGAGCCGTGCGAGAAGGAACCGATGATGCGGCGGCGCCCGTTGGGCGAGAGGTAACGGGCGCCCCAGACGTTGCACATGCCCGTGTCGATGGTGAACACGGCGTCGTCGTCGGCCACTTCGTCCAGGACGGCGGCCACGTACTCGGGATGGATCGGGACGTGCTTGTCCACCTTCCTCGTGTACGCCTTGACGACCCCCTCCAGGGCGTCCGCGTGCTTCTTGAGCATCCGGTCCAGGAAGCGCCGGTCGGTCTTGACCCGCACCCGCGGAACGAGACAGCGCAGGGTCTCCTTCACATCGCCCCACACCGCGAGGTCGAGCCGGGAGCGGCGGCCGAGGTTCTCGGGCCGGACGTCGATCTGGGCGATCTTCACATCGGTGGGCAGGAAGGCGTTGTACGGGAAGTCGGTGCCGAGCAGGATCAGCAGGTCGCACTCGTGCGTGGCCTCGTAGGCGGCGCCGTAGCCGAGCAGCCCGCTCATGCCGACGTCGTACCGGTTGTCGTACTGGATGAACTCCTTGCCGCGCAGCGCGTGCCCGACCGGGGACTTGATCCGCTCGGCGAACTCCATCACCTCGGCGTGCGCGCCGGCCGTGCCGCTGCCGCAGAACAGGGTGACCTTCTCGGCCTTGTCGATCATCTCGACGAGGCGGTCGATCTCGGCGTCGCCGGGCCTGACGGTGGGCCGTGAGGTGACGATGGCGGTCTCGGCGGCCTTCTCGGGCGCGGGCTGGGCGGCGATGTCGCCGGGCAGCGACACCACGCTGACGCCGCTGCGGCCCACCGCGTTCTGGATGGCCGTCTGGAGCAGCCGGGGCATCTGCTTCGGGTTGGAGATCAGCTCGCTGTAGTGGCTGCACTCGGCGAACAGCCGGTCGGGGTGGGTCTCCTGGAAGTACCCGAGGCCGATCTCGCCGGAGGGGATGTGCGAGGCGAGGGCGAGTACCGGGGCCATGGAGCGGTGGGCGTCGTACAGGCCGTTGACGAGGTGCAGGTTGCCGGGCCCGCAGGAACCGGCGCAGGCCGTCAGACGGCCCGTGATCTGGGCCTCGGCGCCGGCCGCGAAGGCGGCGGTCTCCTCGTGGCGGACGTGGATCCAGTCGATGGCGGCGTTGCGGCGGACCGCGTCGACGACCGGATTGAGGCTGTCTCCGACCACGCCGTACAGGCGTTTGACTCCGGCGCGGACGAGGATGTCGACGAACTGCTCTGCGACGCTCTGCTTGGCCATGGCTCTCGGCACCCCTTCGGTCTGCCGCGGATCCTCCGCATCCATGAAGGCACAGCCCCGGCGTTCACGCCTCCCACACGGCCGCGGCCGTACGGTCGTCCGCGTATCCCTTGACCCGCACCTGGGCGTCCGCCAGGAACGCGGCGAGGCCCGGCGGGGCGGGCTCGGACCACCGTCGGGCGAGGTGGGCGCACAGCTCGGGCTCGCCGCGGAGCGGGTCGGCCAGACCGGCGGTGCACATCAGGAGCGTGTCACCCGGTTGGGCCACGGAGGCGCGGAAGCGGAAGGGTTCGCGGGGTGGTTCCGGGGCCGGGTCGGACGGGTTCGGCGGGGTGGTGATGCCGAGGTCCATGGTGAGCCGGTCGCCGTCCGGGGTCTCGGGCGGCCGCGAGCCGAAGCCGACCACGGGGTGGCCGGGCGTCTCGGCGACGCCGGGCTCGATGTCCTGCCACTCGCCCTCACGCAGCCGGAACAGGCCGCCCGCGCCGACGCCGAAGAAGACCCGGACGCGGCATTCGGGGTCGGCGGGCAGGAGCAGGCAGCGCAGGGTGGCCGTGTACCGCTCCGGGGCGACGCCCTGTTCGGCGGCGCCCGCGCGGAGTCTGCCGAGGCTGCGGTCGGTGAGGCGGTGCAGCCCCGACTTCAGGTCGCCGCGCCGGGCGGCGCGGATGTCCTCGGCCAGGCGTGCGTGGCTGCGGCCCACGGCCTGTGCGATCCACTGGCACACCTCGGCGGCGGCGCGGTGCGCCCCCGGGGTGGCGCGGGCGCCGGTGGCCGTCGCGACCAGCACCAGCGCCTGGTCCCCTGCGCCGAAGCGCGCGGTGAGCAGCGCGTCGCGCCGCGACTCGCCCCGGTACCGTGCCGAATCCCCCCGGATCGACACCGCCCGCAGCGTGCAGGACCCGTAGGCGGCCCCGTCCAGCACGGTGTCCGGCACCGCGACGTCCGGCCCGTCCGGATCAGCCACCGGCAACGCGCTGGGCTCGGCCGCGTAGGTGGGCGGCCCGGACCCGACGTAGCCGACGGCGACTTCGGCACCCCGGACCCCCCGTACGGCTTGCGCCCCCATGACGCCGGGTACGGCTTCCGCCTCCCCGCCGCCCGGTACGGCTTGCGCTTCCACGGCGGCCGGTGCGGCGTGCGCCTCCCCCCGGCCCCCCTCACGCCCGGAGCCGCCCACGGCCCCGACGGCCGGGTGCTCCGGCGGCGAGGGAGGTGCGGAGGGCTGCGGGGGCACGGAGGAAGACGGAGAAGCGGACGGAGGTGCGGAAGGGGGTGAGGGAGCAGACGGGGGCCGAGAAGCGTGCGGGGGCGCGGACGGAGGCGGAGGTGAGGACGGAGGTGCAGAAGGAGCCGAGCGCGCGGACGGAGGCGGAGACGAGGACGAGGGCACGGACGGAGGCGAAGAAGGCCACGGGGGCGCGGACGGAGGCGGGGGCGCGGACGGAGGCCGCCTCGCGGCGGAGCCGGCCTGGTCGGCGGCGTCCCTGGGCGAGGGGCCGCCCGAGCCGGAGTCGGTGACGCTCCAGGGCGTCGACTCGGCGGAGTCCGACGACCGGCCCTCGACCGTCCCTTCGGCGGAAGCGGGCGGCTGAGCCGGCCGCTCCGGCGCCCTGGGCCCGGAACCCCGGGTAGCCCCCGGAGCCGGCCCCTCGGCCGGCGCGGGCGACTGCGACGAACGCCCCGGCTCCACCAGCCGGGAGTCCCGGGCAACCCCCAGAGCCGGCCCCTCGGCCGGGGCGGGCGGCTGCGGTGGCCGCTCAGGCTTCCCCGGCCCGGCAGCCCCCGGTGCCGGTCCCTCGGGCGAGGAGGTTGCTGGGGGTGGGGCGTCCTCGGGGATGTGTTGCCACCAGGCCGGTTCCGGGTCCGGGGTGGGGTCGGGTGGGCGTGGGGCGGGTACCGTCGGACCCGGCGTGGGCGGGGGGCCGCCGACCGTCCCGGACGCGGAGGCGAAGCGGTCGTCCAGGGAATCCGCTCCGGCCGTGGGGCCGGTGTCCCCGGCGGAGTCGTCGTACAACTGCCCCCACCAGTCGTCCTCTTGACCGGTGGGCCTTCCCCCCTGCTGGCTCATGCCGCCAATTGTCCACCGCACGGGCCCTGTGAGAACGGGGCATCGGCAAATCGGGGGCGCCGAACGGCCCCGCGGCGGGACGAAGTCGCCGGGCGGCCCCACCCCCCACGGGAGAACCGCCCGGCGACGCCCGGGTGACCCTGGTCCGGATCACGGTCTGGACGGCCGAAACACCGCCGTCCGCGGCACCCCGACGCGGCCCGCGGTGCCCGGCCCGGGCGCTGCGGGCCGAGCCGCCAGATGCCCCGGCCACCGCACGGGGTGCGTATCCGTGCAGGCCACGCCCGCGGCCGGGCACCGCGGTACCCGTCGGCGCTTCGGTGGCGCCACCTTGTCAGAGTGACCGGTGGTACAGCGATGATGTGCCGCGGCGGGTTTGCGCCGTGGCTGTTTCCCGCCACCGCCGACGCGCCGCGTGAACGTGATGCCGGGGGATCCGAAAAAGGGAGGGGACAGCAGCTGATGCTGGCAGCGATAGGCCTGGACGAGACACACGAGGCGGCGTACCGGGCCCTGGTGTCCGTGGGCGCCGCCGAAGTGCCCGATCTCGCACGGCGGCTGATGCTGGGCGAGCGGGACACCGAGCACGCCCTGCGCCGCCTGGAGCGGTACGGACTCGCGGCCCAGTCCTCGGCCCGGCCCGGCCGCTGGGTGGCCGCGCCGCCCGGGGTGGCGCTGGGCGCCCTGCTCACCCAGCAGCGGTACGAGCTGGAGAGGGCGGAACTGGCCGCCACGCTGCTCGCCGAGGAGTACCGGGCGGCGGCCTCCGAGCCGGCGGTGCACGACCTGGTCGAGGTGGTGACCGGGGCACCCGCGGTCGCGCAGCGCTTCCTCCAGCTCCAGCTCGGGGCCAGCGAGGAGGTGTGCGCGCTGGTCACGGGCAACCCGGTCGCCGTCTCCTCGATGGAGAACCACGCCGAGGAGCAGGCGGCCGCCCGCGGGGTCCGCTACCGGGTGGTACTCGAACACGCCGTGCTGAACCAGCCGAACGGCGTCACCGAGCTGACCGCCGCACTCAGCCGCGACGAACAGGTGCGGGTCGTCGAGACCGTACCGACCAAACTGGTCGTCGCCGACCGGACGCTCGCCATGGTGCCGCTCATCTCGCACGCCCCCGAGCCCACCGCGCTGGTCGTGCACGCCAGCGGCCTGCTGGAGCTGCTGTACGGGCTGTTCGAGTCGGTGTGGCGGGAGGCGCTGCCGCTTCGGCTCGGGGCGTCCGGCCTCACCGAGGAGGGCCGGGACGGCCCCGACGCCGTCGACCTGGAGGTGCTGTCGCTGCTGCTGGCCGGCCTGACCGACGCCAGCGTCGCCAAGCAGCTCGACCTGGGCCTGCGGACCGTGCAGCGCCGGGTGAAGCGGCTGATGGAGCTGACCGGGGTGAGCACCCGGCTGCAACTGGGCTGGCACGCCTACGAACGGGGCTGGGTGGCCCGGGAGCGGCACGGCTGACGCGCCTGCAGCGCGCCCTCCAGCGTGAGCAGCCGCACCTTCCGCTCCAGGCCGCCCGCGTAGCCGGTCAGGGAACCGTCCGCGCCGATCACGCGGTGGCAGGGGCGCAGCACCAGGAGCGGGTTGGCGCCGATGGCTCCGCCGACGGCCCGAACGGCGGCGCGGGGAGCGCCGATACGGGCGGCGATCTCGCCGTACGTGGTGGTCGAGCCGTACGGAACGTCGTCGAGGGCGGCCCACACCCGTTCCCGGAACGCGGTGCCGAAGGTGCGCAACGGCAGCCGGAACTCCTTGAGTTCACCGGCGAAGTAGGCCCGGAGCTGCTCCTCCGCCTCGCGGAAGGGCCCGGCGTCGTGCCGCCAGGCGGCCTGGACCTCGCGACCGCCCTTCTGGCCGGGCACGGACAGCGAGGTCAGCGCGCCGGAGGAGTCGGCGGTCAACAGCAGGGGGCACAGCGGGCTGTCGAGGGTGGTCCAGTACGTCCTACCAGTGGACGTCCCGTGCGTGTGCGTGGTCATGGGGTGGTCTCCAGCTTTTCGGCGGCACTCAGGTGCCGCAGGGCGTACGAGCGCCAGGGGCGCCAGCTTCCGGGGGCCTCCGCACCGGGCGGGGCCACGTCGGGGTCGCCGAGGGCCCGGGTACGGATCGCGGCGGCCGTGTCCGGATCCAGGCCGGGCAGGGCGAGCAGCGCCCGGTGCGTGTCGTCGCGGTCGGCGCCCGGGTCCAGCCGCACCGTGCCGTCGGCGAGGGCGGCGGCCAGGGCGCCCAGGGGTCCGTCCGGCTCGGCCTCGGCGAGGACGGCCGGCTCGGGGAAGAGGTGGGTCAGCGTGCCGCTGGGAGCGTCCAGCGCCTTGCCGTAGCGCCGTACCAGCTCCGCGGCGGCCGCCGGTCCCACCAGCGCCCGGACCGCCGTCTCCGGCGGGTCCGCCGAGCCCGGCGAGCGCAGGCCGGGCCGGGCGGCGACCAGCGGGGCCAGCCGCGGGTCGGCGCCGAGCCGCTCGTCGACGGCGTACGGGTCGGCGTCCAGGTCGAACAGCCGGCGCAGCCGCTGCACGGCCGTGGTCAGGTCGCGTGGGTCGGTCAGGTGGAGCCGGGCCTCCAGCCAGCCGCCGGGGTGCGCGCCGGACCCGGCCCGCGGCGCGCGGGAGCGCTCGTCGACGGCGACGGTCCCGGTGCCGTACGGCAGTCGCAGGGTGCGCCGGTAGGTCCGCCGGCCGGGCACGCCGCCGATCTCCTCGACGCCGGGCACGGCCTCGCGCTCCAGCAGGTCGAAGACGGGGCCGGCCTGGTAGGGGCCCCGGTGGGCGAGCCGCAGCGGGATCCCGGCGATGGGTGCCGCGGGGCGGCGGCCCCTTGCCCTGCGGGCGGTGGCGCGCAGTTCGCTGGGGGTCGCCGCGTAGACGGAGCGCATCGTGTCGTTGAACTGCCGCACACTGGCGAACCCGGCCGCGAACGCGATCCGCGTGACCGGCAGGTCCGTGGTCTGGAGCAGGACGCGCGCGCTGTGCGCCCGCTGGGCGCGGGCGAGCGCGACGGGCCCTGCGCCCAACTCGGCGGTGAGCTGCCGGCGCACCTGCCGCTCGCTGTAGCCGAGCCGCGTGGCGAGCCCGGCGACGCCCTCCCGGTCGATCACGCCGTCGCCGATCAGCCTCATGGCCCGCCCGACGGCGTCCGCCCGTACGTTCCAGTCGGCGGAGCCGGGCACGGCGTCCGGGCGGCAGCGCCGGCAGGCGCGGAAGCCCGCGCCCTGCGCGGCGGCGGCCGTGGCGTAGAACCGCACGTGGTGCCGCTTGGGGGTCACGGCCGGGCAGCTGGGACGGCAGTAGATCCCGGTCGTCTCGACGGCGAAGAAGAACTCGCCGTCGAACCGGCCGTCCCGGCTGCGTACGGCCTCGTACCTGGTGTCCTCGTCCATCACGCCGTCCAGTGTCCGCCTCCGCGCGGGGCTGACGCTGGCGGAAATCGGACACTGCGCCCGGCGTGACGCACAGGCCCGACGGCGCTAGCGCCACCGCCCCCGCTTGGCCTCCATCGCCACCCGGCCCTCGGCGCCCTTGCGCTTCCAGTCCCGTCGGATCTCCGCGCGCAGCCGCGCGTCGGTCTTGGCGACGATGCGCTGGTTCTCGCGCAGGAGCTTGCGGTAGCTCTCCAGCCGCCGCTGGGGCAGCTCACCGGCGTCGACGGCGGCCAGCACCGCGCACCCGGGCTCGCTGTGGTGGGCGCAGTCGTGGAACCGGCACCGCCCGGCCAGTTCCTCGATCTCCGAGAACACCTGTCCGACCCCGCTCTCGGCGTCCCACAGGCCCACTCCGCGCAGCCCCGGGGTGTCGATCAGCACACCCCCGCCCGGCAGCGCGAGCAGGTTGCGGGTGGTGGTCGTGTGCCGGCCCTTGCCGTCGACCTCCCGCGCGGCCTGTACGGCCATGACGTCGTCGCCGAGCAGCACGTTCGCGAGCGTGGACTTGCCCGCACCGGACGAGCCGAGCAGCACGGACGTCCCCGAGGAGACGACGGCGAGGAGGACGTCGAGCCCGTCCCCGGCCACGGCGCTGACCGGCAGCACCGGCACCCCGGGCGCGCTCGTCTCCACGTCCTGGACGAGATACCCCAGCCCTGTCGCGTCCGGCACCAGGTCGGCCTTGGTCAGCACGATCAGCGGCTGCGCGCCCGACTCCCAGGCCAGCGCCAGGTAGCGCTCGATGCGGCCGAGGTCGAGTTCGACCGCGAGGGACACCGCGATGATCGCGTGGTCGACGTTGGCGGCGAGGATCTGGCCCTCGGACCGCTTGGAGGAGGTGGAGCGGAGGAAGGCGGTGCGGCGCGGCAGTGTCGTGCGGACGTAGCGCGGGTTGCCGCCGGGTTCGACGGCGATCCAGTCTCCGGTGCACACCACCCGCATCGGGTCGTGCGGGGTGACGAACGCGGTGTCGGCGCGCAGCACGCCACCGGCCGTGACGACGTCGCACTGCCCCCGGTCGACACGGATCACCCGGCCCGGCAGCAGGCCTTCGGCGGTGTACGGGGTGAAGACCGTCTCCCAGCCCTCGTCCCAGCCGTAGGGGGCGAGAGGGTGCGGCGAGGCGGAGGACGGAACGGAAGAAGCGGAGGAACGCAAGGGGGAACCCTTCACGAGGGCGGCCCCGACGGCCCGCGCCGGTTCGCGCGGGCGTGGCAGGAGGTGTCAGCCGGTGGCCGCGGAGGTGGAGTGGATGGTCCTGTGGTTGCGGGCAGCGCCCATCACCGAGACAGCCATGGGTCACACCTCCTCTTTCTCAGCGCACTCAGCGAACCGGCGGCGGCCGACGGCCTCCGCGTGATGCGAGCCTCACCGTAGGGGAGCGCGGGAAAGCGGCGCCACCGAATTACGGTGTGCCGCCCGCCGTCATCCGATGCGCTCCCAGCCGCGCCGGGGCGCCTCGCGCCGAGGCGGGGCTCGCGGCTGCGGTGGACGACGTAGGGGCGGGTGAGACAGTCCGCCGGCGCGGTGAGCATGTGGGCCGGCCGGGTGAAGGGCCAGGCCGCGAAGAGCAACAGGGCGCTGAGGGCGTGCAGTTGGAAGAGCAGCGGCGCGCCGCTCATCAGGTCCGGGCGCGGTGGAGGGCGAAGATGGACCGGAACCAGGGGGGATGGTCTGCCGGTGGTTTTGACTTGCTCCTCGGGCTGGAGCCCGAGGATTCCGGCCTTCCGGTCCGGTGCTGTGCCGCTACGCGGACTCCGGTTCGGATTCCGTGGCTTCCTGCTTCACCGCGCTGTGCCGGAACACGTTCCGGTCCTGCCTTCGCTCCACAGGCTGTCACCGCCAGTCCGGCGGCCTTGATGTCGATGGCGGCGTTGTGGTCCCGGTCGTGGACCGTGCCGCAGGCGCTGCAGGTCCATTTCCGAACATGCGGGGATTTGGGCCCGTCCTGGTGCCCGCAGGTGGATCACACCTGGCTGGTTGGGGGGCCGTCCAGCATGTCCGCACGGCGCGAACGGCACGGTCGGCACCCGCGAACACAAAGGATTCCACCGACCGGCCCGGCGCGTCCCGCGAAGCGGCGGGCGGCATCCTGCCGAAGATGTGGGCCAACAGGCCCTAACGGCAGGCCGGGTGCGCGGCGACCATGGAAGGGTGTCCGACAATGATGGCTTTCGCTCGATGGACCGGCAGGAGTGCCTGCGCCTGATGGCCGAGGTACCGGTGGGCCGTGTCGTCTACACGCGGCATGCGCTGCCCGCGGTGCTTCCCGTCAACTTCGCCCTGGCGGCGGACGCGTCCGTGCTGCTGCGCACCTCCGCCGGATCGGACCTCGTGCGCGCCGTCGACGGCGTCGTGGTCGCCTTCGAGGCGGACGCGTTCGACGCGGAGAGCCGGTCGGGCTGGAGCGTGGTCGTCACCGGCCGGGCCACCGTGGTGACCGATCCGGTCGAGCACGAGCGTCTCCTGCGGACCGGACCGCGCTCCTGGATGCCGATCGATGAGGACGTCTTCATCCGCATCGAGGCCACGATGGTCACCGGACGGGAGCTCACGGATCTGCGCGTCGCCAATTGAGTGGTCGCTCGTCACTGGTTGGTTGAGGACGTGTTGGTTGAGGACGTGGACGGGCCGGGGCGCGCGTTCGCTGCGTCGCCCGGCCCGCTCGTCGTGTGCGTTCAGCCCGTTGTCCCACCTCCGGCTGTCCCGTCGGCAGGGGTCACGCGGGTGGCCGCGCGCGGGGTGCGGCCGCCGTCCGGGCCGTAGCCGAAGCGGATCAGCAGGTGGGGGCGGCAGCGGAGCCTCGGGGCGGCCATCGTCACCCGCAGGTCGGGCCACTCCATCGCCTGGTGCAGCATCGAGGTGCGCACCCCGTACCGGGTGGCCACCAGCAGGGCCCGCTCCATCGCCTGCCCCGCGCGCAGCCAGTCCTCCCGCCGGTCGCGCGGCGTCCACAACAGGGCCACCTGCGCGTGCCGTTCGAAACGCAGGGCGGGCGGACGCAGCCCGGGCAGCGGACCGGTGAAGTCCCGCATCGGCATCCGCCCGGTCGTGTCCCGCGGTCCCAGCGAGGTGAGCGGAATGCCGTGCGGGAGGCGCGCGTCCGGCGCGTTGACCCAGGCCCTGGTCTCGGCGGTGCGGGCCGGATCGGCGGCGTTGCGCGCCTCGGCCTGCGCGGTCAGGCTCAGCAGGCGCCGGGTGCCGGCGAAGTCGGGGACGTCCAGGTGCGCCCCCTCGATCCGCGCCGCCTTGACCATCTCCAGCACGATGTGCTCCGGCACCGGGCGCCCGGTGAAGGGCATCCGGCTGGTGTGCCGACGCGCGACCGCCTCGTACAGGCAGCGGTACGACGGCTCCGCGTCCGGTGCCGCCACGAACAGCCGGACGGTGGCCAGCAGGCCGGAGTCGGCCGGGTCGGGCAGGAGCGTCACGACGGGGTCCCAGCCGAGGTGGGCCGCGGCGACCCGGAGGTTGAAGACGGCCGCGCCCACGGAGAGGTGCTGGGCGCGCTGCCCCGGATCGGTCAGCGGCAGCGACCGTGAGTTCGCGCGGACGTGGATGGACCGGGTGTCGGCGTCCATGCCGAACCGCCAGGGCTGGGTGTTGTGGATCGACGGAGCCGCCACGGCCGAGTACAGCAGGCTCTCCAGGGTGGTCGCGTCGACTACCGGTGTCCGCATGACGACTCCTCCATGGGCTCCCTTGTCGCTTCCCCGTCCACCCTCCTTCGCCGCCCGGCCGGGGCGGAAGGGCTCAGCGGGCCCTCGGCAGGGCCGCAGGTCCCGACCGGGGCGGCGGCCGCCCGACCGGGGCGGCGCCGTGGCGAAGGGCCACTCCAGTACCCCGGGCGGGGCCGGACGGCCCTGGTGCCGCGGCGGCCCTTGTGGTGTCATGAAGGTGACGGGAAGGACCGGAAGACGCGGAGAAGCGGCGCGAGCCGCGCACCGCGCAATCAGGATCCGCGAGAAGCGGATTGTCCTTCCCGTCCGTTCGTGTCCCGATCCCGGCCAGCCAGGCCTGAACGGGACCCGTCCGTGCGTGAAGGCTTCGGTCGCGCTCGGCGGACCGCCCCGCTCACCGGCCCCCGGGGATGATGCGGCGTCCCGTGAGACGGGCGGGGCGGATGCGCACCCACAGTGTCCGCGGCCCGCCCGCCCAGGGGTCGGAGTGGACCCGCTCCTCCAGCCGGCGCACCGCTTCGGCGTCCGTGACCGCTTCGGCGCGGCCGACCGCCAGCACGCTCCAGCCCCGGCTCATCGTCTCGTCGACGTGGTCCACCTCGAAGGCCACCTCGTGGCCGACGGCCGCGGCGGGAGCCGCATCGGGCGCGGTACGGAAGACGACGGCATCGTCCACCACGTCGTAGTTGACGGGGAAGACGGCGGGCCCGTCCGGGGCGGTCAGCGCGACGCGTCCCACTCCGTGGGTGGACAGCAGCGCCCGGCACTCGTTCGGGCCGAGATCGGTCAGCCGGGGGTGGAGCAGCGCCTGCCCCTGCCCGGGTGGCAGGTCCTGGTCGCCGCCGCTCAGCGAGATCAGTGTGGTGCCCAGCGCGTCGGCCAGCCGCACGACGGTGCCCGTCCCCGGCGCCGACGGGCGCTGCTCGAGATAGGCGAGGTACTGCGGGGACATCCGGGCCCGGGCCGCCGTCTCCTCCAGGCTCAGTCCCCGCTTCCTGCGGGCGGCCGCCAGTCGCCTGCCGAAGTCCCCCGGCCGGGCCGCCCCGGCGCCGGAGGGTTCCGCGGCGGCCTGTCCGCAGGCCGCGGTCTCCTCGTGCCCCGGGTGCTGGACGTGTGCGTCCGGCCCGGGGAACACCAGCGTGACCTCGCCGGTGTCGGACCAGCGAACGTCGTAGGGCGGGGAGCCGTCCTCGTGATGCAGGCCGACGATCTCGCCGTCGCGCCGGACGGCGCCGGTGACCGGGCTTTCGACGACCAGTCGGTCGCCCAGCTGAGCGTGCATGGCCACGCCTCCCTCGGGCAAGGGGGTCCGCCCTCCAGGATCGCCCGTCCCCGCCGCTCGCACCAACGGGCCCGACGTCCCTTGCGGAAGGGACGGACGGCGCCGTCCTCGTGCGCGATGGGCCCAAGCCCGCGCGGGTGCTCCGCCGCCACCGCGCAGAGTGCGGGCCCGCGCGCGAACCGTGGACCGGCGCACCCGAACCGGTCGAGCGGACCGAAGGGAGAGACGTCATGCGACACCGTACGGTGGAGGACCTCATGACCCGCGGAGTCGTCCGGGTCCGCCGGGACAGCCGTTCAAGCAGGTCGCCAAGGTGCCGGCCGACAACGAGGTGACGGCCGTGCCCGTGGTCGACGAGCTGGGCCGTCCCGTCGGGGTGGTCTCCGAGGCGGACCTGCCGCGCACGGTGGCCGGGCACCCGGACCCGGCCGGTCCGCTGCCCGGGACACGGGCGGAGGGCGCGGAGCGCGGCGGGTCCGACACCGGCACCGCCGAGGACCTGATGACGGCACCGGCGGTGTGTGCGCGCCCCGAGTGGACCGTCGTGGAGGCCGCGCGCCTGATGGACGCGCGCCGGGTCAAGCGGCTACCCGTGGTCGACGAGGGTGGCACCCTGGTGGGCATCGTCAGCCGCGGCGACCTGCTGCGTGTCTTCCTCCGCCGGGACGAGGCCGTCTTCGACGCGATCACCCACGACGTGCTCGCGCGGACCCTGGAGCTGACCCCGGCGGACATGACGGTCACGGTGTCCGACGGGCGGGTCTCGCTGAAGGGGACCGCATCGCGCTCCGCACGATCTCACCGGCGCTTGACCCCGACGCCTCGGACGAAGCATGGGCGTGGCTCCACGACGGCCGCAGCGTAACCAGGCGTGCCTTGCTGCGTCAGGAACCGTGCACGGTGACCATCACTCACGCCGGCACCCGCAGCAGGCCAGGAGCCTCATTCCGGTGATCGAGCACCTGTGCGGCGGGGCCGACGGCATGGTGTCGGTGAGCACCGACGTCATCCACCGGTGCGACGACACCACAGGACACGGGCCGCGCCTGAGGCACCCGCACCACCGGACGCAGGTCAGGAGCTCTGCCCGCGCAGCCGGTCCTTGGCCTGGGTGGCGATGACGGCGGCCTGGATGCGCCGCTCCACGCCGAGCTTGGCGAGCAGGCGGGAGATGTGGTTCTTCACCGTCTTCTCGGCCAGGTAGAGGCGCTGGCCGATCTGGCGGTTGGTCAGGCCCTCCCCGATCAGGGCCAGGATCTCCCGTTCCCGGTCGGTCAGGCCGGGCAGCGTGTCCGGCTCCTCCTCCGGCTGCTGTCCGCCGCGCAGCCGGGCCATCAGCTTCGTGGTGGCGCTGGGGTCGAGCAGCGACTGGCCGCTCGCCACGGTACGCACCGCCGAGACCAGGTCCGAGCCCCGGATCTGCTTCAGCACATAGCCGGAGGCGCCCGCCATGATCGAGTCCAGCAGCGCCTCCTCGTCGTCGAAGGAGGTCAGCATCAGGCAGGCCAGTTCCGGCAGGCGGGAGCGCAGCTCGCGGCAGACGGTCACGCCGTCGCCGTCCGGCAGCCGGACGTCGAGCACCGCCACGTCCGGGCGCAGGGCGGGGACGCGCACCAGGGCCTGGTCGGCGGTGGCGGCCTCGCCCACCACCGCGATGTCCGGTTCGTCGTTCAACAGGTCGTGCACCCCACGCCGTACCACCTCGTGGTCGTCGAGGAGGAAGACCCGGATCGGGGTGTCGGGTCCGGCCTGCTCGCGGTCCGCCATCGGTCGCTCCTTGTGATGTGTCGGCTTTCCTCAAGAATCCTTCCCCGAAGCGGGGGCGCGGACCAGGGCCGGTCGGCCCTGGTCCGCGCCCGCCCGGTGTGGAACCCTGCCCGCCGCCCGGCACGCCGGGGCACGCCGGTCAGCCGTCCCAGGACCAGTCCGCCACCTCGGGCAGGTCCACGCCGTGCTCCCGGATCCAGGCGTGGTGGCGCAGCCGGGTGTCCTCCATGCGCTGGCGGACGGCCGCGGCGCGCACCGCGAGGCCGGGGACGCGGTCGATGACGTCCATGACCAGGCGGTAGCGGTCCAGGTCGTTGCTCACCACCATGTCGAACGGTGTGGTCGTGGTGCCGATCTCCTTGTAGCCGCGCACATGCAGGTGGGGGTGGCCGGCCCGCCGGTAGGCCAGGCGGTGGATCAGCCACGGGTAGCCGTGGTAGGCGAAGATCACCGGCTTGTCCCGGGTGAACAGCCCGTCGTACTCGAAGCCGGTCATCCCGTGCGGGTGCTCCTCGCTGGGCAGCAGCCGGGCGATGTCCACGACGTTGACCACGCGCACGGCCAGGTCGGGCAGATGCCGGCGCAGCAGCTGGGCGGCGGCCAGCACCTCCTGGGTGGGCACGTCGCCCGCGCAGGCCAGCACCACGTCCGGTTCGCGGATGCCGTCCTCGGTACCGGCCCAGTCCCAGATGCCGGCGCCGCGCGCGCAGTGCACCGTGGCCTGCTCCATGGAGAGCCAGTCGAAGCAGGGCTGCTTGCCGGCGACGATCACGTTGACGTAGTCGCGGCTGCGCAACGCGTGGTCGGTCACGGAGAGCAGGGTGTTGGCGTCCGGCGGGAAGTAGACCCGGACCGCTTCGGGGCTCTTGTTCAGGATGTGGTCGACGAAGCCGGGGTCCTGGTGGGAGAAGCCGTTGTGGTCCTGGCGCCACACGTGCGAGGTCAGCAGGTAGTTGAACGAGGCGATGGGGGCCCGCCAGGGCAGCCGGCGGGTGGTGCGCAGCCATTTGATGTGCTGGTTGACCATCGAGTCGACGATGTGCACGAAGGCCTCGTAGCAGGAGAACAGTCCGTGCCGGCCGGTGAGGAGGTAGCCCTCCAGCCAGCCCTGACAGGTGTGTTCGGAGAGGATCTCCATCACCCGGCCGTGCGGGTCGAGGTGCTCGTCCACCGGCAGGGTCAGGGCCTGCCAGGCCTTGCCGCTGGCACCGTAGACGGCCTGGAGGCGGTTGGAGGCGGTCTCGTCGGGGCCGACGAGCCGGAAGTCGCGCCGGTCGGTGGTGGCGGCCATGACGTCCTCGAGCATGTCGCCGAGGACGCGGGTGGGCTCGTGCAGGGTCGCGCCGGGCTTGTCGACCTCGACGGCGTACTTCTCCAGCGGGGGCAGGGGCAGTTCGCGCAGCAGGAGCCCGCCGTTGGCGTGCGGGGTGGCGCCGAGCCGGCGGGTGCCGTGCGGGACGCAGGCCAGCACGTCGGGGCGAGGGGCGCCGTGCTCGTCGAACAGCTCCTCGGGGCGGTACGAGCGCAGCCACTCCTCCAGCTGCCGCAGGTGCTCGGGGTTGTCCCGGACACCGGCCAGGGGGACCTGGTGGGAGCGCCAGGTGCCCTCCACGGGCAGCCCGTCGACCTCGGCGGGGCCGGTCCAGCCCTTGGGCGTGCGCAGCACGATCACGGGCCAGCGGGGCCGCCCGGTGGCGCCGTCGGTGCGGGCGGCGCGCTGGAGGGCGGCGATGCGGTCGAGCGCGGTGTCCATGGCCGCGGCCATGGCGCGGTGCACGACGGCCGGGTCGTCGCCGGTGACGTGGATCGGGTCGTGACCGTAGCCCCTGAGCAGTTCGTCGAGTTCCGCCTCGGGGAGGCGGGCCAGGACGGTGGGGTTGGCGATCTTGTAGCCGTTGAGGTGCAGGATCGGCAGGACCGCTCCGTCGTCGACCGGGTCGAGGAACTTGTTGGAGTGCCAGGACGCGGCCAGCGGGCCGGTCTCCGCCTCGCCGTCGCCGATCACGCAGGCGACGACCAGGTCCGGGTTGTCGAGCGCGGCGCCGTAGGCGTGGGAGAGGGAGTAGCCGAGCTCGCCGCCCTCGTGGATGGAGCCCGGCGTCTCGGGGGCGACGTGGCTGGGCACCCCGCCGGGGAAGGAGAACTGCTTGAACAGCCGCGCCATGCCGGACGTGTCCCGTGTGATGTCCGGATAGGTCTCGGTGTACGAGCCCTCCAGCCAGGAGTTGGCCAGCACGGCGGGCCCGCCGTGGCCGGGGCCCCAGATGCACAGGGCGTTCAGATCGCGGGCCTTGATGACGCGGTTGAGGTGGGTGTGGACCAGGTTGAGGCCGGGCGAGGTGCCCCAGTGGCCGAGCAGGCGCGGCTTGATGTGCTCCGGGCGCAGCGGTTCGGCCAGCAGCGGGTTGCCCATGAGGTAGATCTGGCCGACGGAGAGGTAGTTCGCGGCGCGCCAGTGGGCGTCCAGCGTGGCGAGCTCCTCGTCCGTGAGCCCGGCGGCTGCCTGCTGCGTCTCGACGGACATCGGGATTCCTTCCGGGTCGGGACAGCGGTCGGGGGGTACCGCGTGCGGGTCGGGGGTACCGCGTGCCGGTGGCACACCCTCCCACCCTCCATGTGCCGCCCGGGTACCCGACAGGGCCGTTCGGGTCACTCCTCGGGCGGTCCGTCCGCGGCCTGGGACCAGGCGGCCAGCGCCCCCGGGATCAGGCCGTCGCGCAGCTGTGGCCGTTGAGCGTGAAGTCGTACGGCGTGGAGTTGCGGCCGTGCCAGGTGCCGAGGAAGCCGAAGGACAGGGCGCCGTTCGCGGGGACGGACTTGTTGTAGTCGGCGGCGGTGGCGGTGACGCGGGAGCCGTTCTGGGCGACGGTCGCGTCCCACATCTGGCCGACCCGCTGCCCGTCGGCGAAGGACCAGGCGAGGCGCCAGGTGTCCAGGGAGCGGGCGGTGGTGACGGTGACCTTGGCCTGGAAACCGTCGGTCCACTGGTTCGTCAGGTCGTAGTGGACGCGGCAGACTCCCGTCCCGCCGCTCCCCGGGTCTCCCGTCTCCGGTCCGTCGCTCCCCGGGTCGGGCGAGTCGCCCCCGTCGGCGGTGGCCGAGGCGGTGCCCTGCGGTTCCGGGTCGGGGTTCGCGCGGCCGGACCGGGTCGCCGCGCCGCTCGCGGACGACTCGTGGGCCGCGGACACCGAGGCCGCGACGGAGGCGGAGGGCAGGGACTCTACGGCCGGCGGGGCGTCGGGGTCGCCGGCCGGGCGGCCGTCGGCGACCGGCCGGCGGCCGGCGTCGCCGCGCGCGGCGTCGTTCGCGGAGCCGCCGAACGGCATCATCGACACGGCCAGCGCCAGCCCGGACAGGGCGACCGCCGCGGCGAGCAGGCCGCCGCGCACGACCCGCGCCCGAGCGGCGCCCTCCTGCGGCTCCCCGCCGGTGTCCGCCGCCGCGGAGGGGCGGGCGCCGAGGCGCACCTCGGCGGCCCGGCGGCGGCGCTCCAGGTAGGCCAGGCCGCCCCAGCCGATGACGCCGCCGGCCAGCGCCGCGGGCAGCCCGCCGCCGTGCGGCCGCAGGCAGGCGGCGGCCTGGGCGCACCCCTCACAGGTGGCGAGGTGCCGGGAGAGGTCCTCGGGGGTCTCCGCGGCGGACGCGGGACGGGTGACCGCGTCCAGCAGCCCGGCGTAGCCACGGCACTCCGCGTCCATCGGGGTGTCGAGGTGGTTGCGGCGGCAGCGGTCCCGGAACAGGGCCCGCACCTGGTCGAGTTCCTCGGACACGAGCGCGGGGTCGAGGCCCAGCCGTCGGGCCACCACGGTCGACGGCAGCGCCTCCACCTCGGCCAGCCACAGCAGCGCGGCGTCCGGTTCCTGGAGGTCCCGCAGGGTGCGCAGGGCGAGCGGGCGGTGCGGCGGCGGGCCGGTCCAGCGGGCGGCCTTCTCGGAGTTGAGCCACAGGCGCAGGTCCGGGTCGAGCCGGTCGCCGAGTCCGTCGGCCTCCCAGGACGCGGCGGTGGCGCGCACGGCGGTCAGCGTCAACGGAATCGCGGGCAGCCGGGGCGTACGGCGCCCCCTGGACGCACCGGCCTCGGCGGCCCTGACCTCGCGCAGTCCCGCCGCGAACGCCTCCGTGGCCAATTGCCCGGCCGCGCCGGAGCCGGCCGTGCACAGATCGGCGTAGGAGAGCACGGCGTCCCAGCACTCGGAGAACAGCGCGGCCTCGGTCGCGTCCTTGGGGCTCGGCAGGTCGGGCATGGGTCTCCTGCATCCACGGGCGAGGTCAACTCCCTGTACTCAGGGAGGAGTTGGGGGGAGAACCTCGCGGCAGGGCATGAGCTTTTCACGGCTTTGACACAACTGACAAGCCGCATATGCAATTGTCGTGACGGATCCCGTGGTCCTCAACTCCGCTCCGTAGTAGGACCGAAAGCCCCCATTCGACTCACGGGACCCGAAAACGCGCCGCGGAGGGCCTACCGTGCCGCCCCGTCGGCCCCCTGCTCCGCGGTCTCCCGCGGCGTCCGCTCCGCCGGCAGGCTGTCCATGAAGGAGCTGACCGAGAACACCGCGTGGCCGGGGCCGGCCGGGCCGTAGCCGGGGGGCGAGCAGAGGCCGAAGTCGTCCATCGTGGCGCGGTAGGCCTCAAGCAGCCGGATGTGGTACTCCAGCGGCGCGCCCTGCGGGTTGGCCTTGCCCAGCGGGGTGGTGGGCTCCGGGCACCAGGTGGTGAAGCGGGGCGTGATGCCGTGCGACATGAAGAAGCGCAGGCCCTCGGTGGTGGACGCGATGGCCTCGTCGACGGTGGTGAAGCCGAAGGGCTCGGCCATCTCCACGCCCGCCACGAAGTTCGGGATCACGTTGCGCGCGCCGAACACCTCGGCGGAGTCCAGGATGCGGCGATGCCACTCGTCGCGGCCCACGTAGCGCTCCTTGCCCGGGCAGTACAGCTCGAACAGGCGGCGGTCCCACACCTCGAAGTTGGGGTGGTAGATCTGCACGCCGTAGTCCTTGAAGCGCTGCACGTCCGGCTTCGGCAGCGCCTGCGCGACGACCTTGCCGATCCAGCGGCCCGGGAAGCGTTCCTCGATGGCCTTGGCGTAGTGGCCGTAGAAGTCGGCCTCGTCGCGGCCCGCCACCTTGGAGGTGACGGCGCCGCCGGTGAGGGTGTAGGCGGTGGACGCCTTCTGGGTGTCGTACCGGTCGATGATCTCCAGCGCCTCCAGGACCTCCTCGACGTCCTTGACGCCGGTGTAGGGCCGGCCGGCCGCCTTGTGCTGGCGCCAGTTGTGGTTGATGTCGCAGTACTGGCACTCCTCCTTGGCGCCGAAGTACTGGCAGACCCGGAAGACGGTGAGGTAGATCAGGTAGCCCCACTGGATGGTGGGGGCCACCTCCATCACGGACTTCCCGTTGGAGAGGGTGTGCCGGTAGTACTCGGGCATCGGCGGCACGCCGACGTCGGCGACGCGCTTCCCGTCGAGGTAGAGGCCGAGCAGCCCCTCGTCGTCGGCGGCCACGCGGTAGGGCGAGGCGGGGTTCACCCGTACGGAGACGACGGTGCGCCGCAGGTCGTACGGTCCGCCGGTGAGGATGATCTCCTCCGGCGGGCGCCGTAGCGCGGCCTCTCCCAGCTCGGGCAGGGTGCCGTGGTCGAAGGAGAAGATGAAGTACGACTTCGGCTTGACCTCACCGCTCTCGTTGTCACTCAGCGCGGACGGGTCGAAGGCCACACCGCCCCGGAGCAGGTCCTCCTTGAAGACGGCCTCCCGCGGCACGTGCGGGAAGCGCTCCATCAGATCCTCGACCAGCTCGGTACGGCTGCCCATCCCGTTGACTCCTCCCGACTCGCGTGTACGACTCCTCACGTTATGCCCACGCTCGCGCGCGGGTCGTGGCGGGTCCCCCGCACGGACGCCGTGAACCACTGCCCGGCGGCCGTCGGGTAGGTTCCCCGTTGACCCTGTGGGCCGTGGCGTGACGGGGAGGAAGAGCGGGATGACCGGGACGGCCGTGACCAACTGGGCGGGGAACATCGCCTACACCGCCGGGGAGGTGGACCGGCCGGGCTCGCTCGACGCGGTGGGGGAGCTGGTCGCCCGCAGGGCGCGGGTGCGTGTGCTGGGCAGCGGGCACTCCTTCAACGAGATCGCCGACCCGGGCGCGGGGGGCACACTGCTCTCCCTGGACGCGCTGCCCGCCGAGGCGGACGTCGACACGGCGGCCCGCACGGTCCGGGTGGGCGGCGGTCTCCGGTACGCGGAGCTGGCCCGCCGGGTGCACGCGCACGGCCTCGCCCTGCCCAACATGGCCTCCCTGCCGCACATCTCGGTGGCGGGGTCGGTGGCGACCGGCACCCACGGCTCCGGGGTGGGCAACGGTCCGCTGGCCGCCGCCGTGCGGGAGGTGGAGATCGTCACCGCGGACGGCTCGACGGCCGTCATCGGCCGGGGCGACCCGCGGTTCGGCGGGGCCGTCACCTCCCTCGGCGCGCTCGGCGTGGTCACCGCGCTCACCCTGGACCTGGAGCCCGCCTACGAGGTCGAGCAGCACCTGTTCACCGAACTTCCCCTGGAAGGGCTGGACTTCGAGACGGTGGCGGCCGCCGCGTACAGCGTCAGCCTGTTCACCGACTGGCGCGACCCGGGCTTCCGCCAGGTGTGGCTCAAGCGGCGCACCGACCAGCCGCTGCCCGCCTTTCCATGGGCGGCGCCCGCCAAGGTAGCGCTGCACCCGGTGCCGGGAATGCCGGCGCAGAACTGCACGCAGCAGTTCGGCGTGCCCGGGCCCTGGCACGAGCGCTTGCCGCACTTCCGGGCGGAGTTCACCCCGAGCAGCGGCGCCGAGTTGCAGTCGGAGTACCTGCTGCCGCGCCGGTACGCCCTCGACGTCCTGCACGCGATCGACGGGATCCGGGAGACGGTCGCCCCGGTGCTCCGGACGTGCGAGGTGCGCACGGTCGCCGCCGACGAGCAGTGGCTGAGCCCCTCCTACGGCCGGGACACCGTCGCCGCGCACTTCACCTGGATCGAGGACACGGCGGCCGTGCTGCCGGTGGTGCGCCGGCTGGAGGAGGCGCTGGCGGACCTCGACCCCCGCCCGCACTGGGGCAAGTTGTTCGCCATACCGTCGGCCGTACTGCGCGACCGGTTCCCGCGCCTGGACGACTTCCGCACCCTGGCCCGCGAGTTGGACCCGGCCGGAAAGTTCACGAACGCCTTCCTCGCCGACCTCCTGGCTCCGTGACCCGCGCCTGCGCCCACAACCGCCTTGCAGGAACGGCGCGCCCGCGGCTCCACTCCCCACCGCTCGGACACGGCCGCCACCAGCACGAGCCCGCCGCCCACCCTCGCCAATCGTCTTCGACGGCGGCCACGGAGAGGTGACCGGCATCCGGACTCCGGCTCGCCGAACCCGACCCCGAGAGGGCGCGCCGGCGGGATGCCGGCGCGCGGGGAGGTGCTTCACGAGGGCGGCGATCGCCCCGGGTTCGGTCAGTGCGGGGACGAACACGGCGTCGGCGCCAGCCTGTTGGTAGAGGTCGAGCCGGCGCAGTGTCCGCGTGACGCCTCCGTCGCCCAGCCAGTACGTGTCCGTGCGCGCGTTGACCCATAGCCCGGGTGCGGCGGACTTCACCGCGGTGGTCTTCGCGGCGTGCCGTTCGGGCGGCCCGAGCCCGTCCTGCAGGTTGATGCCGCAGGCCCCCGCCGCCCACAGTCGCCGGGCGAACTCCGGCGCATCGTCCGGTTCTTCGCTGAAACCGCCCTCCGCGTCGACGGAGAGCAGGAAGGGCTGTGAGCCGAGGACGCGTGCGAGGCGGAGGGTGAGCTCACGGGTCGCGGCGGCGCCGTCGGGCAGTCCGGCGGAGGCGGCGACGCCGAGGCTGGTGGTGCCGATGGCCGGGAATCCGCGAGCGGCGAGCAACTGGGCGGAGGCCCGGTCCCACGCGTTCGGCAGCAGCAGCGGCGCGTCGGCCCGGTGGAGGTCGGCGAACGCGGTCACGACAGGTCACCGACGGCGTCGGCGTAGTACGTGGATCCGGCGAGGTGGCGGGCGAGTTCGCGGAAGCTCCAGCCCTCGCCCGGCGAGTGGTCGAGCTGCTCGTCGGTGAGCGCGTCCAGGCGGTCGGCCCAGATCCGGGCCAGTCGGGTCAGACGGCTGTGCGCCTCGTCGAGATCCTCGGGGGTAAAGGGGGCGCGGTCGGACTCGGTCGTGATCGCGGAGGCGTGCCAGTGGTCGGGCTGGGGCATTTCTCCGGCCAGCCGCGCCTCCAGTTCGGCCAAGTGGTCGATCATGTGGTCGGCGACGCGGCGGATCGCCTTGTGCGGGGTGTACACACGGTCGTCGACGCGGGCGGGCGTGCCGTCCCAGGCTGTCCAGGTGGCGGCCAGTTCGAGCACGTGGTCGACCATGGAGGTGACGGCTGCGGCGGGTGTCTCGTGGACGGTCTCGCTCATGCGGCCCACGCTAGGGCCGGGTTGTTTCGGCCGCGGCCGAACCGTTCCGCTCAGCCCGCCCGCTCCCCCGCACCGCGCTCCACGCAGAACTCGTTCCCCTCCGGGTCGGCGAGCACCGCCCAGCCCGTGCCGTCCGGGTTGCGGCGGTCGGCGACCAGCGTCGCGCCGAGGCCCAGCAGCCGCTCCACCTCCTCGTCGCGGGTGCGGTCCTGCGGCTGGAGGTCGAGGTGCACGCGATTCTTGACCGTCTTGGCGTCCGGCACCGTGACGAAGAGCAGGCCGGCGCCCTCGATCAACGCCTCGTCGTCACCCGGCTCGTCGTCCTCGTGCACCGGCAGGTCCAGGACCTTGGACCAGAAGGTGCCCAGGGCGTGGGCGTCGGCGCAGTCGATCGTGACGTGGCGTACGGCGGAAGTCATACGGGGATGATGTCAGGCCGACCGGGGCCGTGAAGGGGGATCATGCGGCGCCCCATCGGCTAGCGTCGTGCCATGAACAGCGTCATCCCCAGCGTCACCTCCGCCGCCCTCGCCGACGCGCTCGCCGCCGGGACGGTCGTGCTCGACGGCGGTATGTCCAACCAGCTGGAGTCGGCCGGGTACGACCTGGGCGACGAGCTGTGGTCGGCGCGGCTGCTGGCCGAGCGGCCGGAGGCGATCACTCAGGCGCACCTTGCGTACTTCGAGGCGGGGGCGAGCGTGGCGATCACCGCGAGCTACCAGGCCACCTTCGAGGGGTTCGCGAAGCGGGGGATCGGACGGGAGCGGGCTGCCGGGATCATGCGGCTGAGTGTGGAGTCGGCGCGGGAGGCGGCGCGGCGGGCGCGTGCGCTCGGGGTGGTACGGCCGTTGTGGGTGGCCGCGTCGGCGGGGCCGTACGGGGCGATGCTCGCCGACGGCTCCGAGTACCGGGGCCGGTACGGGCTCACCGTCGACGAGCTGGAGCGCTTCCACCGGCCCCGCCTGGAGGTGCTGGCCGCCGCCCGGCCCGACGTGCTGGCGCTGGAGACGGTGCCCGACACGGAGGAGGCGCGGGCGCTGCTGCGGGCGGTGCGCGGGCTGGGGGTGCCGGCCTGGCTCTCGTACACCGTCGCCGGTGACCGCACGCGCGCCGGGCAGCCCCTGGAGGAGGCGTTCGCCCTGGCCGCCGACGCGGACGAGGTGATCGCGGTCGGCGTGAACTGCTGCGCGCCCGGCGACGCGGCGGCCGCGGCGCGGACGGCAGCCGGGGTCACCGGCAAGCCGGTCGTGGTCTACCCCAACAGCGGCGAGTCCTGGAACGCCGAGTCCCGCACCTGGACCGGCCGCTCCGCTTTCACCCCGGACCAGGTAAACCGCTGGCGCGCCTCCGGCGCCCGCCTGATCGGCGGCTGCTGCCGAGTGGGGCCGGGGGCGATCTCGGAGATCGCCCGCGTGCTGTCGCCCCGGTAGCGGCCACCGCACCCTGGGGCAATCCACCAGTCGGCGCCGCAGGCAGAACCCCGCCCCTCTTCCGGCACCCGGCCGGTCGAGGACTCCTGCCGAACGCAACCGGGCCATCAGGAAGATCGCCCGCACGCTGTCGAGCCCGTAGCCGTCCCACCGCACCCTGGCGGGCGAGCTACCGCCCGCCGACGCGCCAGACAGAACACCCGCGCCCCTGTCGGGCACCCGGCCGGGCGGTCGGCGGCTCCTGGCGGGCGCGGCCCCAGGCGAACGGGCGTGGCCCCGGGCGAACACGAATCGCCCGGTTGCTGTCGGCCTCGGCCGGTCGTCCCGGGCCCCGCCCGGGCCGTGGCTCCTTCCTCCCGGCGAGGGCCGTCAGTGGCCGTCCACCCCGCCGGGGCGGCGCAGGCGTCGTACCACCGCGCGGAGTTCGGTGGCGCGGGCTCGGGTGCCGTCGGGGGCGGGGGGCGGCTCGGGGGTGGCCGTCCAGAGGGCCAGTTCTGCGTCGCGTGGGCCGTGGACCGTGTGCGGGGGGCCGTCGCCGAAGACGCGGACCGGGTGGGTGGCGTCCCAGGGCTGCCAGCCGGGGTCGCCGTCGGCGGCGAAGCGGACCCAGGCCGCGTGCATGGCGTCGGCCAGCTCCTGCGGGGCGCCCTCCCCGGCGAGCCTGCGGGAGTCCGGGACGTCGCCGGTGTCGAAGACGAATCCGAGTTCCAGGGCGTGACAGGCGCGGAGGTCGGGCAGCAGCGAGGGCCAGGCGAACTCGTAGACGTACGACGAGCCCGGGCGGGCGTCGGCCAGGCGGTGCAGCGGGCGGCGCAGCAGGTGGTCGGTGACCAGCTGGCCGACGATCTCGGCGGTGCCGGCCCCGGGGCGCAGCGCCCGGTAGCCGCGGACCACCTCGTGCCCGCAGTGGCAGCGGGCCATGGCGCCGGCCAGCGCGACCGCTCCGAGCCGGTCGACGCGTTCCAGCAGCCCGCCCGGGACCAGCCACAGCCGGTACTCGTCGCGGGTCCAGCCCATGAGGAGGTCGGCTGCCCGCGCCGCGTCGCCCTCCACCAGGGCCTGAAGGGGGTCGCGCGGGACGAGGTCGCCGTCGACGACGATGCCGAAGGCGGGCCCGCCGAGGACCGGGCTGCTGAGCCGGCCGATCTCGGCCTGCGTGCGCAGCAGCAGGTCCCGGTCGACGGCGGCGAACGCCTCGGCGGTGGCGGGCACCTTCAGCCGGGTCGCCATGCGGCGCACCATCCGCCGCACGTTGCCGCGGTCGGCGGCCTCCGGCGGCCCGCTCTGGAGGACCGCGCGCCGGAACAGGCCCTGGGCCTGCGGGGCGGCGATCAGGGCGCCGATGCTGATGGCTCCGGCCGACTGGCCGCACAGGGTGATCCGGTCCGGGTCGCCGCCGAAGGCCCCGATCGACTCGTGGACCCAGCGCAGGGCGGCGAGCTGGTCGCGCAGGCCGGGGTTGGCGGGGGCGTCCGGGAAGAGTCCGTAGCCCTCCACGCCGAGCCGGTAGTTCACGGACACCAGGACGACGCCGTCACGAGCGAAGGCACGCCCGTCGTACACGGGGACGGCGGAGGAGCCGCGGGTCAGCGCGCCGCCGTGCAGCCAGACCATGACGGGGAGCCGGGCGCCCGGGTACGGGTCGGGCGTCCACACGTTGAGGTTGAGGCAGTCGTCGCCGGGGACGACCGGGTCGGACAGGTACCGGGCGAAGGCCTCGGAGTACGGAGGCTTCGGCGCGGTCGGGCCGAAGAGGGCGGCGTCGCGCACACCGTCCCAGCGCTCGGGCGGCACCGGCGGCCGGAACCGCCGGGGGCCGAAGGGGGGTGCGGCGTACGGGACGCCGCGGAACACGGCCACCCCGTGCTCACGTCTGCCTCGCACCGCCCCGTAGGGGGTGGTGACCACGGGGTCCGATCTGTCGGCCGTCATGCGCCCACCAGTCCTTCGCCGCGTTCCGCACCGGTATCACCAAAGCGCCCCATCGTCTCCCGGTATTCCGGCGCGCGGGCCGCCGACACCGCCGTCCGGTGGAGCGCTACCGGGATTCGTTCGCAGTGCACCGGTGTTCACGCCGGTGGCGAAGCGAATCCGGCGGTGGCGGCGCGGAGCGTCGCCGGATCGTTCCGGCGGAGCCGGATTCGGAGGTCGGACGTTTCGAGCCCACCAGCCAGGTGTGCTCCAGCGGCACGAGCGCGATCCACGGGGTGGGGGATGAGCGGGGAAGGTTGTCGCGGTCCTCGACCAGGACCCCGCCCGGCTGGTACTCCGGGTGCCGGGCGAACCGGGCGCCGAGCAGTTCGCCGTAGTACGGCAAGTCTCCGTACAGGCCGCCGCCTGCACACCGACGAACCCGCCGCCCCGCTCGACGCAGGCCGCGAGGCGCTCGCGGCCGGCCGGGGTGAGCACCTCGCCGCCGCTGGAGAGGAAGACGACGGCGGCGTACCGCTCCAGGGGCCTGGCGAGGGGCTCGGGGTCCTCGGTGTGCTCGACCTCGAAGCCGTCGAGGGCGCGCAGCGCGGCGACCGCGTCCGGGATGGAGTCGTGGCGGTGGTCGGCGGTGCGGGTGTGGACGAGGAGTCGGCGGTCCATGGCGGACGACCCTACGCCGCCGGGCTCGCGCGGGAGGTCGCGGAAGGCCCCGGGCCGCCAGGCCGCACCGGGCGGCGCGGACCGGTGTCCGGTCACTCTTTCGACGAGCCGTTCTGGTCGTCCTTGTGCGGGCTGCGCGCGTGAGTGGTCTTCACATGGGCGCGCAGCCGTGCCGTCACGTCCTCCGGGGGCAGGAAGCGCGACCACCGCTCGGGGAACTCCGCGGGCATGTCGGGATCCTCCGGGTCGTCGGGCTCGTGCTCGCGGGTCGCGGCGGCGCGGGCGACGTACTCGACGATCTGCGCCTCGCGCACCCGCTCGTTGGCGGCACGGGCGGAGGCCGTGGCGGCGGCCGGCCAGACCCGGTCGATGGCGGCGTTGACCGCCGCCCCGACGAGCACGGCGAACGCGGACACACCGATCCACAGCAGCACGGCGACCGGCGCGGCCAGTGAGCCGTAGATGGTCGGGCCCTCCACGGTGCTGGTGAGGTAGATGCGCAGCAGGAAGCTGCACACCACCCACATCGCGAGGGCGACCAGGGCGCCGGGCACGTCCTCGATCCACGCGGAGCGCACCGGCACGGACACGTGGTACAGCGTGGTCAGGAACATCACGGACAGCACGATCACGACCGGCCAGTACAGGACCTGGACGACCGTCGTCGACCACGGCACGATCCGCACCACCGCGTCCGGCCCGGCCACCATCAACGGCAGCGCGATCGAACCGATCAGCAGGGCCACGACGAACAGCCCGAAGGCCAGCAGCCGGGTCTTGACGATGCCGCGCACGCCGTCGAGGCCGTACATGACGGTGATGGTGTCGATGAAGACGTTCACCGCGCGCGAGCCCGACCACAGGGCGAACACGAACCCGATGGAGATCACGTCGGGCCGGCCGCCCTTCATGACGTCCCGCAGGATCGGCTGGGTGATCTCTTTGACTCCCTGGTCGGACAGGACCGTGCGGGAGGCGTCCAGGATGTTGCGCTCCAGGCTGGCGATGGTGTGCGCGCCGGTCCAGGTGTCGACGTAGAAGAGCAGTCCGATCAGGCTCAGCAGCAGGGGCGGCACGGACAGCAGGGAGAAGAACGCCGCCTCGGCCGCCAGCCCCAGGATCCGGTACTCCATGCACGAGTCGACGGTGTCCTTCAGCAGCAGCCAGGCGGTCCTGCGTTTGGATACGTTCCGGTAGAGGGCTCGTGCCCGGTGGAGGCGGCCGGACGGCCTTTCGGGGGATTCGCTGGCTGACTGCTGCACGACCCAAAGGTATCTCCGTCGGCCCCGCTCCCTTCACCCGCCGGGGGCGACCACCAGGCAGGACACCCCCGCCGGCCCGGCAGGCACGATGCCGGGCGGCCGCGTGATGCCCGGCGCCGTACCGCGGGGTAGGTTCCGTCTTATGGCACCCAGCACGCACAGCGTGACCAACCAGCCGCCGCCGCTGGTCGGCTACGACGTCTTCGCCGCCGATCGCGCCCTGGCCGAGGCGGTCGGACGGCACGTGGAGGCGGGGCTGCTCGACGAGGTGCGCGCGGAGCTGACGACGCTCGGGCAGGCCGCGGGCTCGGCCCAGGTGCAGGAGTGGGGGGCCCAGGCCAACGAGAACCCGCCGAGGCTGCGCACCCACGACCGCTACGGCCACCGCGTCGACGAGGTCGAGTTCCACCCGGCCTGGCACCGGCTCCTCGGCAAGGGCGTCTCGGCCGGGCTGACGGCGGCCTGGAACCGTCCGGCCGGGCATGTGCGGCGGGCGGCCGCGTTCCTGGTGTGGACACAGGTCGAGGCCGGCACCTGCTGCCCGCTGTCGATGACCCACGCGGCCGTGCCCGCGCTGCGCACCGACCCCGAGCTCGCCGCCGAGTGGGAGCCGCGGCTGACGTCCGTGATCTACGAGCGCGAACTGCGGCCCGCGCACCTGAAGGCCGGGGCGCTGTTCGGGATGGGCATGACCGAGAAGCAGGGCGGCAGCGACGTACGGGCGGCCACCACCGCGGCCAGGCCGCTCGCCGAGGACGGCGCCTACGAGCTGACCGGGCACAAGTGGTTCTGCTCGGCGCCGATGTCGGACGGGTTCCTGGTGCTCGCCCAGGCCCCTGGAGGTACCTCCCGTGCCGAAGGCGACGGGGGAGGGCTGACCTGCTTCCTGGTGCCGCGGGTGCTGCCGGACGGCACGCGCAACGAGTTCCTGATCCAGCGCCTGAAGGACAAGCTGGGCAACCGGTCGAACGCCTCCGCCGAGGTCGAGTTCGACGGGACCTGGGCGCGCCGGGTCGGCGAGGAGGGGCGGGGGGTGCGCACCATCATCGAGATGGTCGCGGCGACCCGGCTGGACTGCGTGCTCGGGTCGGCGGGGCTGATGCGGCAGGCGGTGGCGCAGGCGGTGCACCACTGCGCGCACCGGGAGGCGTTCGGCGGCAGGCTCCTCGACAAGCCGCTGATGCGCAACGTGCTGGCCGACCTCGCGCTGGAGTCGGAGGCGGCGACAACGCTCGCGCTGCGCCTGGCGGCCGCCTACGACGACGGGGGCGAGCAGGAGAGGGCCCTGCTGCGGATCGCGGTGCCGGCCGCCAAGTACTGGGTCACCAAGCGGTGCGCGCCGCTGACCGTGGAGGCCTCCGAGTGCCTGGGCGGCAACGGGTACGTGGAGGAGTCCGGGATGCCCCGTCTGGTGCGCGAGTCGCCGCTCAACTCGATCTGGGAGGGCGCCGGGAACGTACAGGCGCTGGACGTGCTGCGGGCGCTGACGCGGGAGCCGCAGGCGCTCGACGCCTATCTGCGGGAGGTGGGCCTGGCGCGCGGCGCCGACCACCGCCTGGACGCGGCGATCAAGCAGCTGCTCACCGAACTCGCCGATCTGGAGGGCGTCGAGGCCCGAGCCCGGCGGCTGACCGAACGGCTGGCGCTGGTGCTCCAGGGGGCCCTGCTCGTACGGTACGCCCCGCCGGACGTCGCCGACGCGTTCTGCGCCTCGCGGCTGGGCGGCGAGTGGGGAGCGGCCTTCGGGGCGCTGCCGCACACCCTGAACCTGGCGGCGGTGGTGGAACGGGCGCGCCCCGCGCACTGACGCGGGGGTGGTGCTGCGCCGACACGGCACCACCCCCGCTCCTCTGGCCCGTTCCAGGCCGTATACGCCGCACACGGCGACGTTGAACAAGTTTCAATGAACTCAGGGTTGTTCACCAGGGTTGCAAGGGGTTGCAACTCGCGCGCCCGTGTGAGCGGAGGGCGGGTCTCCGGCGCGGACGGGCGGCAGGGTGAACGGGGCAGCCGGAAGGGGAGCGGCGGCATGGCCCGGGCGCCCCGGGGAATCCGGTTGCCCGGACCCCTTTCACGGGAGGACTCAGTGGCCAAGGCGCCGGTGGACGTGGCGCAGCTCGTCGCCGTCGATCCGGCGCAGGCGGCACGGGTGCTCAGCGAGACACGCTCGGCGACGCTCGCCGGGCAGCGTGCCCGGGTGGCACCGCGCCCGCTGATCGGGCAGTCCTGGGAGCGGCTGCTGCGCAGCGGTCTGGACCCCGAGCAGGACGCCGGTTCGGGGCTGTTGCCCCGCGACGAGGTGCGGCGGCGCCGGGAGGCGTCCCCGCTGCGGCATGTGCTGCCGGTGCTGTGGGAGGGGCTGCTGCCGGCCTCGGACGTCGCCCCCCACATCGTCGTGGTCGCCGACGCGGAGGGCCGGGTGCTGTGGCGGGAGGGCAGTGCGCAGGTGCTGTGCCGGGCCGACGGGATCGGTCTGGAAGTCGGTGCCGACTGGCGGGAGGACGCCGTCGGCACCAACGGGGTGGGCACGGCGGTGGTGCTGCGCCGGCCCGTACAGGTCTTCGCCTCCGAGCACTTCGTGCGCGCGCACACCTCGTGGACCTCTGCCGGCGCGCCCGTCACCGATCCTCGTGACGGCCGGCTCCTCGGCGTGGTGAACGTCAGCGGACCGCTGGAGACCATGCATCCGGCCACGCTGGCCTGGGTCGGCTCGGTGGCGAAACTGGCCGAGGCGAGGCTGCGGGAGCTGCATCTGGCCTCGCTGGAGCGGCTGCGGGCGGTCGCGGCGCCGGTGCTGGCCCGGCTGGACGGCCGGGCGGTGGTGGTGGACGCGGACGGCTGGACGGCGGCGGTGACCGGAATGCCGTACACGGCGCGGATCCCGCTGCCCAAGTCCCGCTCACCGGGCCCCGGGTGGCTGCCGGTGATCGGTCCGTGCTTCCTGGAGCCGCTGGCGGACGGCTGGTTGGTACGGGCCGGTGAGGAACCTGCCCCGCACGACGGCGCCCGGATCGTGCTGGACCTGACCCGGCCGCGCCGCTGGTCGGTGACCGTCCTGGGCGGCGGTGGCTCCTGGACCCACGAACTGAGTCCGCGCCACGCCGAATTGCTCTACCTGCTCGCGGTGCACCGCTCCGGCCGCAGCGCCTCGCAGCTGGCCGAGGCCGTGTTCGGCGATCCGGCCCGCAAGGTGACCGTCCGCGCCGAGATGTCGCGGGTACGGCGTTATCTGGGCCCTTTCCTGGAGCACCGCCCCTACCGCTTCCGCGAGAACACCGACGTCGAACTGCTCCTCCCGGACGACCCGGCCGACCTCCTCCCCCACTCGGCGGCCGGCGGTACGAGCGGCACCGGCGGTACCCGGGGAGCGCGTCATCACCGTGCCGTGAGTGACGCGGGTGGGTGACCTGTGTGGTCCCGTCAGGTCAACGTTTCGGTCCCCGGGTGGCATCTTCCGCATATTTGCAGGGTCTTCGACTTGTCGCGGGCCGGACTGCCGTAGCATCGCCCGAGGGTCGCCCCAGCCGCTCCTCGGTCAACGCTCGGACCTCCCGAAGCAGTTGGCCCGTGTGCGCGGAACCGGCGCCCCGTAGGCGGACCGAGCCCTGAAAAGGGGGCTGTATGAAGCAGCGCGGCAGACACCGCAGGCGCAGACGGGGCAGGGCGCTGCGCGCCGTCCTGGCCGGGGCCGGCCTCGCGCTGACCGCGGCCGCCACCATGATCAGCACCTCGCAGGCCACGGTCGCCGACGACCCCGGGGCCCTGAAGCCGCTCACCTCGTCCGCCGAGCTCGGCCGTCTGCGGCTGACCGAGCAGCCGGTGCCGCAGCGGACCCTCGACCGGCTCGCCGCGGCGATGGGCCGGCCGGTCGGAGTCGGCACGGTGCTCAGCGGCGCCGACCGTTCGCTGCGCGGCGCGGCCGAGTGCAGCGCCGAGGAGAAGAAGGCGCTGCCCGTCGAGCCGGCGGCGACGCGCGCGTACTGCTGGGACCCCGCGGATTCCGCCACCCGCCTGTGGCGGCCTGAGTCGGTGACCACCTCCGGGGACGCCGAGGACGGCGGCCGGTGGGGCGCCCACCGGGTGATCCTCTCCGGCTGGACGCACGACGGCGGCGACGGCCGCGGTCTGGCCCGGGTGGCCTTCGTCAACGCCGACGACCCCGGCCACCTCACCTACACCTGGGCGCTGCTCGCCGTCCCGGTCGACGGCGGACGCGACTTCCGCGGGCTCGTCTCGAGCGTGTCGGGAATGGTCTGGTACCGGGACAAGCTGCTGGTCACCACCTCCGGCGGCGAGCGCGACGCGCTCTACGTCTACGACCTGCGCCGCATCCACCGCGCCACGGTCGACGGCGAAGCGGTGGGCCGGGTGGCGGGCGGCTGGTCGGCGCACGGCTACCGGTGGGTGCTGCCCGCGGTCGCCTCCTACCGCCCGGCCGACGGCAACTGCGTCCGGGCGGCCGGCGCGGACCTCTCCGCGCTGCCCTGCCCGGACGGCCTCTCCCTGGACCGCAGCTCCGGGCCGGCCAGCCTCGTCGCGAGCCAGGCCGCGCCCACGGACGGCGGCCGCCGCACGCGCCTGTGGCGCTACTCCTTCAGCGGAGCCCCCGGTCGCTCCGGTCTGCTGGCCACCGACTCCGGCGGCAGCGTGACCTCGGACGAGGCCTACGGGACGAAGGCGGACGACGTCCGGGGCGTCCTGTCACACCGCCCGGGCCCGTCCGCGCCGCCGGACTGGTACCTGGGCCGCCCAGCGGACGAGGGCACCCACGGCACGCTGTGGCGACAGGACCAGCGCGGCGCGAAGGCCGCCGAGTGCGGCTCCGAGGACACCCACCGCTGCTGGGGCGACGGCACCGGGTCCCTGTCCTACTGGCAGGAGACCGGCGAGGTCTGGTCCCTGTCGGGCCGGATGCTGTTCGCGCTGCCGCTGTCCGCGGTCGAACGGGGGCTGCGGTAGGCCGTCGGTCGGGAGCCGCGCCGGGCCGGCGGGCACGTCCCGAGTGAGACCCCGCACTCCCGATCGACACGGGCCCGGCGCGGATGATTCCCTGACCGGCATGACGAGCATCGCCGTGACCACCTGGTCCCTGGAGCAGACCTCGCCGACCGATCTCCTGCCGGCCGCCGTGCCCGAGGGGGACGTACGGGTCGTCCGGTCCGAGGTTCCCTCCCCCGAGTTCAGCCGGTTCCTGTACGCCTCCGTCGGTGGCGACATCCGCTGGACGGACCGGCTGGGCTGGACGTACGCGCGGTGGCGGGAGTACCTGGAGCGTCCGGGTGTCGAGACGTGGGTGGCGTACGACCGCGGCACGCCGGCCGGTTACGTCGAGCTGGAGGCGCAGGACGAGGGCGTCGTGGAGATCGTCTACTTCGGGCTGATCGAGGCCTTCCGCGGCCGGCGGATCGGCGGCCACCTGCTGTCCTGCGGCACCGCCCGCGCCTGGGACCTGGCCGACCGCTGGCCCGGGCGGACGCCGACGAAGCGGGTGTGGCTGCACACGTGCAGCAAGGACGGCGAATACGCGATGGACAACTACCAGCGCCGTGGCTTCGAACTCTTCGACACCAAGGTCGAGGAGGAACCGGCGGTGGCCGCTCCGGGCCCCTGGCCGGGGGCGTACCCGGACTGACCTGCGGGTGCGCGCACGATCGCGGCCGATGCGCCGGACGACACCCCTGTCCTGAATCCCGGGACAGGGGTGTCCGCATGCCGGACGAAGCTGGACGCTGTCCAGATCGCCGTGCCAGGCTTTCGCCATGTCTGGAACTGGAATCGCCTTGGTGAGCCGACGACACGTCGACCACGGCCGCATGTCCAGCGCCATCTGTCCGGCGAGCTGACCCCGCCCGCTGTGGCCTGACGGCCACCGGTCCGGCACCACCGGTTTTCCCGCTTCTCCTGCTTTACCCCGCCCTGCGCACGGACGCGCACGCCTGCGCGTCTGCCCATGCGCCTGCAACCGCGCAGGTCAGAGCCGCATTCCCGCTGTCCCGAAGGACGTATCGACCATGGCCGCCTCCCCGCAGAACCCCACCGCGCCCCGCCGCAAGGTGAGCCGTCACCGCGGCGAGGGGCAGTGGGCCGTGGGGCACCTGACCCCGCTCAACGGCAACGAACAGTTCAAGAAGGACGACGACGGTCTCAATGTGCGGACACGCATTGAGACGATCTACTCCAAGCGCGGTTTCGACTCGATCGACCCCAGCGACCTGCGCGGCCGGATGCGCTGGTGGGGGCTGTACACCCAGCGCAAGCCCGGCATCGACGGCGGCAAGACCGCGATCCTGGAGCCGGAGGAGCTGGACGACCGCTACTTCATGATGCGCGTGCGCATCGACGGCGGCCGGCTGACCACCCGTCAGCTGAGGGTCATCGGTGAGGTCTCGCAGGAGTTCGCGCGCGGCACCGCCGACATCACCGACCGGCAGAACATCCAGTACCACTGGATCCGGATCGAGGACGTGCCGGAGATCTGGAACCGCCTGGAGGCCGTCGGCCTGTCCACGGTCACCGCCTGCGGCGACACCCCGCGCGTGATGATCGGCTCCCCCGTCGCCGGCATCGCCGAGGACGAGATCATCGACGCCACCCCCGCGCTGGAGGAGATGCAGCGCCGCGTCCTGGGCAACAAGGCGTACTCGAACCTCCCCCGGAAGTTCAAGACGGCCATCTCCGGCTCCCCGCTCCTTGACGTGGTCCACGAGATCAACGACGTCGCGTTCGTGGGCGTGCGCCATCCCGAGCACGGGCCCGGCTTCGACCTGTGGGTCGGGGGCGGCCTGTCCACCAACCCCAAGCTGGGCGTGCGGCTGGGCGCCTGGGTGCCGCTGGAGGAGGTCCCGGACGTCTACGAGGGCGTCCTGTCGATCTTCCGTGACTACGGCTACCGGCGGCTGCGCAACCGGGCCCGGCTGAAGTTCCTGGTCGCCGACTGGGGCGCGGAGAAGTTCCGCCAGGTGCTGGAGGACGAGTACCTGAAGCGCGAACTCGTCGACGGGCCCGCCCCCGAGCAGCCCGTCCAGCAGTGGCGCGACCACGTCGGGGTGCACCGGCAGCGGGACGGCCGTCACTACGTCGGTTTCGCCCCGCGGGTCGGCCGCGTCGACGGCGCCACCCTGACGAAGATCGCCGAACTGGCCGAGGCGCACGGCTCGGGACGGGTCCGCACCACCGTCGAGCAGAAGATGATCATCCTGGACGTCGAGGAGGGCCAGGTCGACTCGCTGGTCGCCGGTCTGGAGGCCCTGGACCTCACCGCCCGGCCGTCCTCGTTCCGGCGCGGCACCATGGCCTGCACCGGCATCGAGTTCTGCAAGCTCGCCATCGTCGAGACCAAGGCGCGCGGCGCCCAGCTGATCGACGAACTCGAGCGCCGCCTGCCGGACTTCGACGAGCCGATCACCATCAACCTCAACGGCTGCCCCAACGCCTGCGCCCGCATCCAGGTGGCGGACATCGGTCTCAAGGGCCAGTTGGTGGTCGACGACCGGGGCGAGCAGGTCGAGGGCTACCAGGTGCACCTGGGCGGCGCGCTCGGCCTGGAGCCCGGCTTCGGCCGCAAGGTGCGCGGACTGAAGGTGACGGCGCGGGAGCTGCCCGACTACATCGAGCGGGTCCTGACCCGCTACCAGGAGCAGCGCGAGGACGGCGAGCGGTTCGCCGCCTGGACCGCCCGGGCGTCCGAGGAGGAGCTGTCATGAGCGAGCGGGCCGCCCCCTTCTACTGCCCGTACTGCGGCGAGGAGGACCTCCGTCCCAGCGAGGAGGGATGGGGGTCCCCCCTGCACGAGCGAAGCCGAGAGGTCGGGGGAGGCGCCTGGGAGTGCGCGGGATGCAACCGGGCCTTCCGGCTGAAGTTCCTCGGGCTGCTCGCCCGGGGCGTTCGGCGAGCCGGCCACGAAGGGGACGATCTCACATGACGCCCACTCAGGAAGGAGAAAGCCAGGGCGAGTTGAAGGCGCTGGCCGAACAGGCGGGCCGCGACCTGGAGGACGCCTCCGCGCTGGAGATCCTCCAGTGGGCGGCCGACACCTTCGGCCGCGGGTTCTGCGTCACCTCGTCCATGGAGGACGCGGTGGTCGCACACCTCGCCTCCCGCGCGATGCCGGGCGTGGACGTGGTGTTCCTCGACACCGGCTACCACTTCCCGGAGACCATCGGCACCCGCGACGCGGTCGAGGCCGTGATGGACGTCCACGTCATCACCCTCACCCCGGAGCAGACGGTCGCCGAGCAGGACGCCGAGTACGGCCCGAAGCTGCACGACCGCGATCCGGACCTGTGCTGCCGGCTGCGAAAGGTGCGCCCGCTGGAGGAGGGCCTGAAGGGCTACACGGCGTGGGCCACCGGGCTGCGCCGCGACGAGTCCCCGACCCGGGCGAACACCCCGGTCGTCGGCTGGGACGAGAAGCGGCGGAAGGTCAAGATCTCCCCGATCGCCCGCTGGACGCAGGACGACGTGGACGCCTACATCGCCGAACACGGCGTCCTGTCCAACCCGTTGCTGATGGACGGCTACGGCTCCGTGGGCTGCGCGCCCTGCACCCGGCGCCTGCTGGAGGGCGAGGACGCGCGCGCCGGCCGCTGGGCGGGCAGCGCCAAGACCGAGTGCGGACTGCACGGCTGACCATGACCGTGCTTTCCACGACCGCTTCCACACACAGGGAGACACACGTGACGACCGGAGCCACCGTCTGGCTCACGGGTCTGCCGAGCGCCGGCAAGACCACCATCGCGCACGAACTGGCCGGACGGCTGAGTGCGGAGGGCCATCGCGTCGAGGTGCTCGACGGCGACGAGATCCGCGAGTTCCTCTCCGCGGGCCTCGGCTTCAGCCGCACGGACCGGCACACCAACGTGCGGCGCATCGGCTTCGTCGCCGAACTGCTCGCCCGCAACGGCGTCAAGGCGCTGGTCCCGGTGATCGCGCCGTACGCCGACAGCCGTGACGCGGTGCGCGAGTGGCACGCGAAGAACGGCACGGCGTACCTGGAGGTGCACGTCGCCACCCCGGTCGAGGTGTGCTCCGTACGCGATGTGAAGGGTCTGTACGCCAAGCAGGCCGCGGGCGAACTGACGGGACTGACCGGCGTCGACGACCCCTACGAGGAGCCCCGGTCGCCGGACCTGCGCATCGAGTCGCAGCACCAGACGGTCCGGGAGTCGGCGGCTTTTGTGCACGCGCTGCTCACTGAAAGGGGACTGGCATGACGACCGTCGCCAGGGCCAGGTCGGGCGACGAGGGCACCGGCAGCCCGTACGCCCTCTCCCACCTGGACGCGCTCGAGTCCGAGGCGGTGCACATCTTCCGCGAGGTGGCGGGCGAGTTCGAGAACCCGGTGATCCTGTTCTCCGGGGGCAAGGACTCCATCGTCATGCTGCACCTGGCGCTGAAGGCGTTCAGGCCCGCCGCGGTCCCCTTCTCGCTGCTGCACGTGGACACCGGGCACAACTTCCCCGAGGTCCTCGACTACCGCGACCGCACGGTGGCCGGGCACGGCCTGCGGCTGCACGTCGCCTCCGTGCAGGACTACATCGACCGGGGCGTCCTCAAGGAACGCCCGGACGGAACCCGCAACCCGCTCCAGACCCTCCCGCTGACCGAGAAGATCCAGTCCGAGCGGTTCGACGCGGTCTTCGGCGGCGGCCGCCGCGACGAGGAGAAGGCCCGCGCCAAGGAGCGGGTGTTCTCGCTGCGGGACGAGTTCTCCCAGTGGGACCCGCGCCGTCAGCGGCCCGAGCTGTGGAACCTCTACAACGGCCGGCACGCGCCCGGCGAGCACGTCCGGGTGTTCCCGCTGTCCAACTGGACCGAGCTGGACGTGTGGCAGTACATCGCCCGCGAGGGCATCGAACTGCCCGGGATCTACTACGCCCACACACGCGAGGTCTTCCGGCGCAGCGGCATGTGGCTGACCGCCGGCGACTGGGGCGGCCCCAAGGACGGCGAGACCGTGGAGAAGCGGCTCGTGCGCTACCGCACCGTCGGCGACATGTCGTGCACCGGCGCCGTCGAATCCGACGCCGACACCATCGAGAAGGTGATCACCGAGATCGCCGCCTCGCGCCTCACCGAGAGAGGTGCGACGCGAGCCGACGACAAGCTCTCCGAGGCGGCCATGGAAGACCGCAAGAGAGAGGGGTACTTCTAGATCGGTCTCTTTCGTCGTCCGAAGACCACGAAATCCGGCGATCACTCACCGGGCTTCCTGCTAACAGCCGACAGCCCCCGGGACGAACCCGAGCCGAGGTCTTACACCAGCTCCACAGGCCGAAACCGCCGACCCGGCGGCCGCCACGGAAGTAGCAAAGGGATTACGCATGATGCCAGCCGAGCAGCTCTCGGCCACGACCCTGCTGCGGTTCGCCACCGCCGGCTCCGTCGACGACGGAAAGTCCACCCTGGTGGGCCGGCTGCTGCACGACTCCAAGTCGGTGCTCGCCGACCAGCTGGAGGCCGTGGAACGCGCCTCCGCGAGCCGCGGCCAGCAGGCCCCGGACCTCGCGCTGCTGACGGACGGGCTGCGCGCCGAGCGCGAGCAGGGCATCACCATCGACGTGGCCTACCGCTACTTCGCCACCCCGCGCCGCCGGTTCATCCTCGCGGACACGCCGGGCCATGTGCAGTACACGCGGAACATGGTCACCGGCGCGTCCACCGCCGAACTGACGGTGATCCTGGTGGACGCCCGCAACGGCGTGGTGGAGCAGACCCGCCGGCACGCGGCGATCGCCGCGCTGCTGCGGGTGCCGCACGTGGTCCTGGCCGTGAACAAGATGGACCTGGTCGACTACCGGGAGTCCGTGTTCGCCGCGATCGCCGAGGAGTTCACGGCGTACGCCACCGAACTGGGCGTCCCGGAGGTCACCGCCGTCCCGATCTCGGCGCTGGCCGGCGACAACGTGGTGGAGCCGTCGGCGACCATGGACTGGTACGGCGGCCCGACCGTCCTGGAACACCTGGAGACGGTCCCGGTCAGCCACGACCTGGCGCACTGCCACGCGCGGCTGCCCGTGCAGTACGTGATCCGGCCGCAGACCGCCGAGCACCCGGACTACCGCGGCTACGCCGGCCAGATCGCCGCCGGCAGCTTCCGGGCCGGCGACGAGGTCACGGTACTGCCGTCCGGCCGCACCACCCGGATCTCCGGCATCGACCTGCTCGGTGAGCCGGTCGACGTGGCCTGGACGACGCAGTCGGTGACGGTCCTGCTCCAGGACGACATCGACGTCTCGCGCGGCGACCTGATCGTGCCCAGCAAGGACGCGCCCGCCACCACCCAGGACGTGGAGGCGACCGTCTGCCATGTCGCCGACCAGCCGCTGACGGTCGGCCACCGGGTGCTGCTCAAGCACGGCACCCGCACGGTCAAGGCGATCGTCAAGGACATCCCGTCCCGGCTCACCCTGGACGACCTGTCCCTGCACCCGCACCCCGGGCGGCTCGTCGCCAACGACATCGGCCGGGTGAAGATCCGCACCGCCGAGCCGCTGCCGGTCGACTCCTACGCCGACTCCCGCCGCACCGGCTCGTTCATCCTGATCGACCCCGGCGACGGCACCACGCTCACCGCGGGGATGGTCGGCGAGTCGTTCGCCTCGCCGGCACCGGTCAAGGACGCGGCGGACGAGGACGGCTGGGACTTCTGACCATGAACTCCCCGGACTTCTACTCGACGTTCGCCAAGGAGGGCGGCCGGGTCGGCAGCGGCGCCCTCGGCAGCGGACAGGGCGGAGTGGCCCGATGTGCTCGCTGACGTACGCGCACTGCCCGCGCGCCCTCACCTCCCACCCCCCGCGTAGACGAAGACCTGCCGACCTCCCGGCCACGACCTGACGGACGTGACCGCCGGGCCTGCGAGAGGACAGCCTCCCGTGCCTGCCAACCTTCCCCCGTTCCGCATCCGCCCGACCGGGGGAACCCCCGCGCCCGTACTCCGCCGCGGCCTCGCCGTGGTCGCCGCCCTGCCCCTGCTCGCGCTCGCCGCCTGCGGCTACGGCTCCCAGGCCGACGACGCCGGCGCCCGGCAGAAGGTGGCCGCCGGGGCCGAGAAGACCGACGGTCTCGACTCGGTCAGGATCGGCTACTTCGGCAATCTGACGCACGCGACCGCGCTGGTCGGGGTGCAGAAGGGCTTCTTCCAGAAGGAACTGGGCGCCACGGTCGTCAAGCCGTCGGTCTTCAACGCCGGGCCGTCCGAGATCGAGGCCCTCAACTCCGGCTCCGTCGACATCGGCTGGATCGGCCCGTCCCCGGCGATCAACGGCTACACCAAGTCGGACGGCAAGAGCCTGCGCATCATCGGCGGTTCGGCCTCCGGCGGGGTCAAGCTCGTCGTCGACCCGGCGAAGATCAAGTCCCTCAAGGACGTCAAGGGCAAGAGGATCGCGACCCCGCAGCTGGGCAACACGCAGGACGTGGCGTTCCTCAACTGGATCGCGGAGCAGGGCTGGAAGGTCGACGCGCTCAGCGGCAAGGGCGACGTCTCGGTCGTCCGCACCGACAACAAGATCACCCCGGACGCCTACAAGTCCGGCTCCGTCGACGGCGCCTGGGTGCCGGAGCCGACCGCGTCGAAGCTGGTCGCCGAGGGTGCCAAGGTGCTGCTGGACGAGGCGTCTCTGTGGCCCGACAAGAAGTTCGTGATCACGAACATCATCGTGTCGCAGAAGTTCCTCAAGGAGCACCCGAAGGCCGTCGAGGCGGTGCTGAAGGCCTCCGTGGAGACCAACAAGTGGATCAACGCCCACCCGGACGAGGCGAAGGCCGCGGCGAACAAGCAGCTGGGGATCGACTCCGGCAAGGAGCTGCCGGCGAACGTCCTGGACCCGGCGTGGAAGTCCATCCAGATCACCGACGACCCGCTGGCCTCGACCCTCGACGCCGAGGCGCGGCACGCGGTCAAGGCGGGCCTGCTGCAGAGCCCGAAGCTGGCCGGCATCTACGACCTCGCCCCGCTGAACAAGGTCCTGAAGGCCGTGGGTGAGCCGACCGTCAGCGACGCCGGTCTCGGCGCCGAGTAGAGCCCGTACCCGAAGAGTTCCCAGGAGGTGACGACCATGGCCACGACCCTCGCCAGGGCCGCCGAGACCGTAGAGCACGCGGCCCGCCTCGAGAACGTCTCGAAGTCCTTCGCGGCACCGGGCGGGCGGCAGCTCGTACTGGACGGCATCAGCCTCGATGTCGCTCCGGGCGAGTTCGTCACCCTCCTGGGGGCCTCGGGCTGCGGCAAGTCCACCCTGCTGAACCTGGTGGCAGGGCTGGACCAGCCGACGGCCGGGTCCATCACGACGGACGGCCGCCCCGCCCTGATGTTCCAGGAGCACGCCCTCTTCCCCTGGCTGACCGCGGGCAAGAACATCGAGCTCGCCCTCCGGCTGCGGGGGGTGGCCAAGCCGGAGCGGCGCGGCCGGGCCGAGGAGCTGCTCGAACTCGTCCGGCTGAAGGGCGCGTACAGCAAGCGCGTCCACGAGCTGTCCGGCGGGATGCGCCAGCGCGTGGCGATGGCCCGCGCGCTGGCCCAGGAGAGCAACCTGCTGCTGATGGACGAGCCGTTCGCGGCGCTGGACGCCATCACCCGCGACGTCCTGCACGACGAGCTGACCCGGATCTGGCAGCAGACCGGGGTGTCGGTGCTGTTCGTCACTCACAACGTGCGCGAGGCGGTGCGGCTGGCTCAGCGCGTGGTGCTGCTGTCCTCACGCCCGGGCCGGGTGGCCCGTGAGTGGACGGTGGACATTCCGCAGCCGCGCCGCATCGAGGACGCACCCGTGGCGGAACTGTCCCTGGAGATCACCGAAGTCCTGCGTGGGGAGATCCGCCGACATGGCCAGCACTGAGACGAAGACGGCGCGGGGCGCCGAACTGGCCGACGTGGAGGCCGGTCTGGACGCCCTGGAGGCCACGACGGCCGGCCGAGCGCCGCTGCGCCAGACCCTGGTCAACAAGGTCCTGCCACCGGTCGTGGCGATCGCGGTGGTCCTGTTGGTCTGGCAGGCGCTGATCTCCCTGAAGGTGGTCGACGACCCGAGCAGACTGCCCTCGCCCGCCGACGTGGGCGGCGAGTTCAAGGACGCCTGGTTGCAGGGCAAGCTGCTGGGCTTCATCTGGACGTCCGTCTCGCGCGGCCTGCTGGGCTTCCTGTTCGCGCTGGCCGTCGGCACCCCGCTGGGCCTGCTGGTGGCCCGGGTGAAGTTCGTGCGCGCGGCCATCGGCCCGGTCCTGTCCGGTCTCCAGTCACTGCCGTCGGTGGCGTGGGTGCCGCCGGCGGTGATCTGGCTGGGCCTGAACAACTCGATGATGTACGCCGTGATCCTGCTCGGCGCGGTCCCGTCCATCGCCAACGGCCTGGTGTCCGGCATCGACCAGGTGCCGCCGCTGTTCCTGCGGGCGGGCCGCACGATGGGCGCGACGGGTGTGCGGGGCGCCCGGCACATCGTCCTGCCTGCCGCGCTGCCCGGCTATCTGGCCGGTCTGAAGCAGGGCTGGGCGTTCTCCTGGCGCTCGCTGATGGCGGCGGAGATCATCGCCTCCTCGCCCGACCTCGGCATCGGCCTGGGCGCGCTGCTGGAGAACGGCCGCAACGCGAGCTCCATGGCCATGGTGTTCGAGGCCATCATCCTGATCCTGTTCGTCGGCATCGCCATCGACCTGCTGATCTTCAGTCCCCTGGAGCGGTGGGTGCTGCGCAGCCGCGGTCTTCTCGTGAAGAGCTGAACGCCCATGATCCACCAGCCGGTTCTCCTCGTCGTCGCCCACGGCAGCCGCGATCCGCGCCATGCCGCGACCGTGCACGCCCTGGTCCGCCGGGTCCGGGCGCTGCGCCCCGGGCTGCGGGTGGAGACCGGCTTCCTCGACTTCAACGTGCCGTCCGTGCCGGGCGTGCTGGAGTCCCTGGCCGCCGACGGAGTGCGGGACGTCGTGGCGCTGCCGCTGCTGCTGACCCGCGCCTTCCACGCCAAGGCGGACATCCCCTCGGTGCTGCGCCTGGCGCCGTCGCGGCTGCGGATCCGGCAGGCGGAGGTCCTCGGCCCCTCACCACTGCTGACGGACGCCCTGGAACGCCGTCTGTACGAGGCGGGACTTGACCCCGCCGACAAGTCCTCGACCGGGGTCGTGCTGGCCGCGGCGGGGTCCTCCGACCCGGAGGCGATCGCAGTGATCGCAGAAATCGCGCGGGAGTGGCGGCACACCGGCTGGTGCGCCGTGCGGCCTGCGTTCGCCTCCGCGTTGCCGCCGCGCACCGAGGACGCGGTGCGGGAACTGCGGGAACTGGGCTGCGCCAAGGTCGCGGTCGCACCGTACGTGCTGGCACCGGGTTTCCTGCCGGACCGCATCACACGGGGCGCGGCCGAGGCCGGGGCCGACGTGCTGGCCGGGGTGCTCGGCCCGGCACCGGAGGTGGCCCGGGTCCTGCTGGAGCGCTACGACGCCGCCCGGCTGCCGCTGTCCGCGGCCCTGGGGGCCTGACGGGCGGGCGCGGGCCGCGGCCCGGCACTCCCCCGTGGTGCCGGTCCGCGGACGGTCCGATCACCGCCCGCCGTTGATCGGTTGGCGGTGGCGCGGTTCAGCTCAGCGTGCGGCCGTGCGCAACTGTCACTGCCGTGAGGCGGGCGGGCCCCCGAATGTGGATCATCCGGCTCATGCCGTACGTCGAGGGACGCGCGGCCTGGGTACGGTCCGGTCGGTCGGGGCTCAGTCGAAACGGAGTGATCCGGTGCGGGTCCGCTTGAGTTCGAAGAAGTCCGGCCGGGTCGCCAGGACCCGGAAGGCGTCGAACAGCTCGGCCGCCTCGGCCCCGCGCGGGACGGCCCGCAGCACCGGCCCGAACCACACCGTTCCGTCGACGTGGATGGTGGGCGTACCCACATACGCACCCGTGTCCGCTTCGGCGCCGGCCTCGTGACTGCGCCGTACCGCCTCGTCGTACGAGGGATCGTGCGCGGCCGCCGCGAGGTCCTGGTCGAGTCCGAGCTCGGCCAGGGACCCGGCGACCACCGCGTCGAAGTCCTCCACCCCGCGTTCGTGGATGCGGACGCCGAACGCGGTGTACAGGTCCCGCAGCACCTTCTCGCCGTGCCGCTCGGCGGCGGCCACCGCGACGCGCACCGGGCCGATCGACTTGTCGACCAGTTCCCGGTACCAGTCGGGCAGTTCGTTGCCGGTGTTGTGCAGGTACAGGCTCATGACGTGGAACCCGAGGTCGAGCGGACGCTCGCGTTCCACCTCCAGCAGCCAGCGGGAGGTGATCCAGGCGAAGGGGCAGGCGGGGTCGAAGAAGAAGTCGACGCGGGTCGGCGAGTCATGGGTCATGCCGTCGACGCTAGCGGCCGATTGGCACAGGACCGCGGTCCAATCAGGAGGTCTTTTCCTGGGCCACCTGGGCCACCTGGGCCACCTGGGCCGCTTGAGCCGCTAGCCCTTCTTGAGCCTTTGGCCACTTTGGCCGCCTCGGCCGCCTGCGCCGCCTGCGCCGCCTGCGCCGCCTGCGCCACTTTAGCCACTTAGGCCACTGGGCCACCTGCCACCTGCCACCTGCCACCTGCCACCTGCCACCTGGCACCTGGCACCTGATCGACCGATGCCACCGCGTCCGCCGGCCGCACCAGTTCCGACACCGGCAGCGAGCCGGCCGTCCGGCGCTCTCGCGCGAAGGTGTCGGCCAGGTGCTGGAGCAGTTCGTTCAGTGGTGCCGGTACGCCGTGCAGCCGGCCCAGGAGCACGATCTCCCCGTTGCGGTGGTCGGCCTCGATGGAGCCGGTGCCGCGGGCAAGGGACTGCCAGGAGAAGCCGCCGCCGCGCGGGGCGCCGGGCAGCGGCACCAGGTTGATCTTGTCGCCGCGGGCCTCCTTCTGCTCCTCGGCGCCCGCCCAGGGGATGCCGGCGGCGGAGAGCACCGCCTCGCCCTCGGCGCGCACCCTGGCGTACGGCGCCCGCGCCGCCATCGCCCTCCGGCACCGTCAGCCGCAGCCCGTCCTCCCGCAGCTCCGCGAGGTGCGCTCCGCGCGCGACCAGCACGACCTCGCGCCCGCTCTGCGCCAGCCGCCCCCGATGGCACCGCCGACCGTCCCTGCCCCGATGATGTAACGCGGGACGAGCCTCCCGCAGCGATGCTTACGCTCCACCGGACGATCGAGGAGACCGTGTGACCCCGGAGATGTTCACGCTCGGCGGCGACCTGCCCGTACGGCGCCTCGGCTACGGCACCGCGCAGCTCACCGGCCCCGGCTACTGGGGTCCGCGCGGCGACGCCCGGGACGCGGTGGCCGTGCTGCGGCGGGCGGTCGAGCGCGGGGTGACCCTGATCGACACAGCGGACAACTACGGGCCGTCCCTCGCCGAGGAACTGGTGGCCGAGGCCCTGCACCCTTACCCCGAGGACCTGGTGATCGCCACCAAGGGCGGGGTGCTCCGCACCAGCGACAGCGCCTGGCACATCGACGGGCGGCCGGAAGCGCTGCGGGCGATGTGCGAGGCGAGCCTGCGCCGGCTGCGGCTGGAGAGGATCGACCTGTACCAGCTGCACCGGCTCGACCCCGCCGTGCCGATGGCCGAACAGCTCGGCGTGCTCGACGAGTTGCGGAAGGAGGGCAAGATCCGCCACATCGGCCTGGACACCGTCTCCGCCGAACAGCTCGCCGCGGCACTGGAGTTGACTTCCATCGCCTCCGTCCAGAACCGCTACAACCTCCTCGACCGCGCGTCCGAGCGGCTGCTGGAGCTGTGCGAGGAGCGCGGGATCGCGTTCCTGCCGTGGTTCCCGCTGGGCAACGGCGCGTTGACCGGGCATCCGGAGTGCGCCCGGATCGCCGCCGCCCACCGCGCCACACCGGGGCAGGTGGCCCTGGCGTGGCTGCTGCACCGCTCCCCCGTCCTCTGCCCGACGCCGGGCACGGGCACGCTCGCCCACCTGGAGGAGAACCTGGACGCGGCCGGTGTGTCCCTCCCCGCCGCCGAGCTGTCCCGGCTGGCCGCTCTCTGGTGAGAGCGGCCGCCCGGGTCGCGGTCCCCCGGGTCGCGTCCGCCCGGGTCAGGCGTCCGGGGCCGTCAGCTCGACGAGTTTGAGCACCGTGTTCCAGTTCCGGCTGGTGGCGATCAGGTCCTTGTTCAGCCGCTTTCTGGACAGGTGCTCGGCGAGCTTGGAGCGGCCGAGCCCGTCCGGCGTGTACAAGTACAGGGCCCGGTCGCCGAGGCGGAACTCCTCGGGCAGGTAGGCGTCCCGGTCGATCTCCGCGTAGCGCTCCACTGCGACGGGGACGGAGAAGTAGGTCACGTGCAGCTGCCGGCCCTCCAGCTCGGCGGCCGGGAACGGGCAGGCCTCGGCGACCGCCCGCAGATAGGCGTGGTCGCGCACGATCACGTCCACCGGGAAGCCGAACCGTTTCTCCAGCGCCGCCGTGAACTCCGCGGCCAGCGACTCCTCGTCGCCGTGACCGGCGGCGAACACCGCCTGGCCGCTCTGCAGATGCGTGCGCACACGGGTGTGGCCGAGCTCCGCCACCAGGGTGCGCAGCTCGGCCATCGGGACCTTCTTGCCGCCAACATTGATTCCGCGCAGCAGCGCGGCGTACGTCGTCATCCGCTCACGATAGAGCGGCCGTCGTGCCCCGTGGGGGCGGGCACGACGGCCGCCGGCCGTGGGTGGGGTCGGACGAAACAATGGCGGATCGCTGCGTGCGGATCAACCGCTGCACGCAGCTGTGACTTGTTCAACAAGGCTTCGTCATCACAAAGCCGACCCCTTCCGGCGGACCGGACACCCTGATCCGCGCCCCCGAGAAGCCCGGATAGGTGTAAGGGGTCGGCGTACTCCCCGGTGCGGAGGAAACGGGGTCCGGCAGGAGGAGCCCCGGCGGGGGCACTTCACCGGTCAGCACGACGAGACGGGCAGCACCCCGCCCCTACCTTCGATGCGGAAGGCGACGGCAGGGGGCCGTCGCCGCGCACGAGGTCCGCAGGGCCTTTCAAGGAGGGGCAAGCCCGTCATGGTGAACGGAGAGACACGGGTGCGGGGCCTCGCCGCGCGGGCCGGCGGCTGGAGTGCCCGGCATCGATGGGCTGCCGTCGGTGTCTGGGTGCTGTTCGTCGTCCTGGCGCTGGGGCTCGGTTCGGCGGCCGGCCGGCTGGACGTCAAGGAGAGCGACCAGCTCAAGGGCGAGACACACAGCGCGGCGAAGATCATCGAGGACGCGGGGATCAAGGAACCGGCGAGCGAGACCGTCCTGATCCAGGCGAAGGACGGCTCCGGCAAGGCCACGGACGCCGGCTTCCGGGCGGCCGTCGGCGACGTCATCACGGCCGTCGAGGGGACCGGCCTGGTCACGGACGTGACCTCGCCGTACGACACGAAGACCATCTCCGGGGACGGGCGCAGCGCGCTGGTGCAGTTCTCGCTGCGCGGGGAGGCGGACACCGCGGGCGAGCGGGTGGAGCCCGTGCTGAAAGCCGTGGCCGACGTGCAGAAGGACCACTCCTCGCTGCGGATCGAGGAGATCGGCGGCGCCAGCATGCAGAAGCAGTACTCCGACGCCTTCGGGGACGACTTCCAGCAGGCCGAGTTCTCCGCCGTGCCGGTGGCCCTCGGCATTCTGCTGATCGCCTTCGGCGCGCTGGTGGCCGCGCTGCTGCCGGTGGCGCTGGCGATCACCGCGATCATGGCGACGATGGGCCTGATGGGCATCGTCAGCCACCTGCAGCCGATGAGCGACACCGCCAACTCCGTGATGCTGCTGGTCGGCATGGCGGTCGGCGTCGACTACTGCCTGTTCTACCTGCGCCGCGAGCGTGAGGAGCGGGCGGCCGGGCGGGACGCGGGGACCGCGCTGCGCATCGCCGCCGCGACCAGCGGGCGCGCGATCATCGTCTCCGGCGTCACGGTGTGCGTGGCGATGGCGGGCATGCTGTTCACCGGGGTCGCCGAGTTCGAGGCGATGGGCCTGGCCTCGCTGATGGTGGTGGCCGTCGCCATGGTGGGCTCCGTGACCGTGCTGCCGGCGCTGCTGTCGCTGCTGGGCGATCGGGTAGAGAAGGGCCGCGTCCCGTTCCTGCGGCGGAGCCGCCGCGGCAACGGGGAGAGCAGGTTCTGGACGGCCGTGCTGCGGCGTGTGCTGGCCCGGCCCGTGGTGTCGGCCGTGGTGGCCGTGGGCGCGCTGCTCGCCGTCGCGGCCCCGGCACTGGGCATGAAGACCTCACAGCTCACGCTGGACCAGGAGTTCGGCGACTCGCTGCCCATCGTGCAGACGTACAAGCGGCTCAACGAGGCCTTCCCCGGGGGTTCCCAACCGGCCCAGGTGGTCGTGAGGGCCGGCGACATCAACGCCCCGGACGTGCGGCAGGCGCTGGCCGCGTTCAAGGAGCGGGCCATCGCCTCGGGCGCCTCGCGCGGCCCGGTCGACATCCGGCTGCACGAGGACCGGAACGTCGCCCTCGTCTCCGTCCCGCTGGTCGGCGGCTCTGACCTCGACAAGGCCGGCAAGAGCCTGGAGAAGCTGCGCGACGAGGTGCGGCCCGCCACGCTGGGCAAGGTCGACGGCCTCCAGGCGCCGATCACCGGCCAGGTCGCCGGCTCGCACGACTTCAACGCCCAACTCGTCGGCTCCGTCGTGCCCGTCTTCGTCTTCGTCGTGGTCTTCGCCTTCCTGCTGATGCTGCTGTCGTTCCGCTCGCTGACCGTCGCGCTCACCTCGATCGTGCTGAACCTGCTGTCCGTGGGCGCCGCCTACGGCATCCTCGTCGCGGTCTTCCAGCACGGCTGGGGCGCGTCCCTGGTGGGAGCCCACGGCGTCGGCGCGATCGTCACCTGGCTGCCGCTGTTCCTGTTCGTGATCCTGTTCGGCCTGTCGATGGACTACCACGTCTTCGTGGTCTCCCGGATCCGCGAGGCGCGGCTGCGCGGCCGCGGCACGAAGGACGCCGTCCAGCACGGCGTGGTCACCACGGCGGGGGTCGTCACCAGCGCCGCGGTCATCATGGTCGCCGTGTTCGCGATCTTCGGGACGCTGTCCATGCAGTCGATGAAGCAGATGGGCGTGGGCCTGGCGGCCGCGGTGCTCATCGACGCCACGGTCATCCGCGGTGTGCTGCTGCCCTCGGTGATGTCCCTGCTGGGCGAACGCAACTGGTACCTGCCCAAGTGGCTGCACCGCCTGCCGGACCTCACCCACGACGAGACCCCGGAGGCGGTGGCGGCCCCGCCCGCTGCGAGCAAGGGCCAGCCACTGGGGGTGTGAGCCCTCAGCGAGCAGCGCTTCTCACCTTCGCCCGGCGGGCAGTTCGGCCTCGATGAGGTCGGCCGCCCGCCGGGTGCCGCCTTCCTGGGCCATGGCGGCCTGGACGTCCTTCAGGCGCCGGGCGACCTCGGGGTCGTCGACGAGGGCGAGGGCGGTGGCACGCAGGGTCTCGGCGGTCGCCTCCTCCGTGGGGAGGCGGCGGGCCACGCCGAGGCCCTGGAGCATGTCCGCGTTGCCGAACTGGTCGACGGCCTGCGGTACGGCGATCATCGGCGTCCCGGTGGCCAGGCCCTCCTGGCTGCCCCCGGCCCCGGCGTGCGTGACGAACAGGTCGGCCTTGCGCAGGATCGCCAACTGCGGCACCCAGGAGCGTACTTCGACGTTCGCGGGGACGTCACCGAGTTCGTCCGGGCGCACGTGCTTGCCGACCTGGAGCACCGTGTGCCAGCCCGGCAGTTCACCGAAGGCCTTGACGCACTGCCGGTAGAAGGCGGGCTGTTTGGTGAAGGAGGAGCCGAGCGAGACGAGCACCACCTTCTCGGCCCCGGCAGGCCGCTCCCAGTCGCCCTGCGCCGAGCGGTCGCCCTGGCAGGCGCCGACGAAGCTGTAGACCCTCTCGTCGACCCGGTCGGCGTGCGGTTGCAGCGCGCGGGGGATCAGGACGATCGAGCGGTCGGGGCGGCCGGCGAACGGGTCCGGGTGCAGGGTGATCCCGTTCTCCGCGAGCCATGCCTCGAACCGGGCGTAGTAGGCCCGGCCCCGCTCCGTCTTCCGGGGCTCGGCCCACATCGGTTCGGCGACCTCCTCCTCGTAGCCCTCCCAGGCCACGAGGTTCGGTGAGAGGGAGATCGCCGGCACGCCCCAGCGGTGGCCGAGGACGCGGGCCGGGTAGGAGGCGATGTCGTGCAGGACGAGGTCCGGCTCGTCGTCCCGGTAGGCCTCGATCAGCTGCGGCAGGGCCTGGATCGCGTCGTTCAGGAACGGCTCGACGTTGTCGAGCAGCGTGGCTCCCCAGGCGGAAGGGTCGTCGTCGGGCGAGGGCAGTGTGGAGTGCCAGGGCCTCACCTCCGCGCCGGTCTCGGCGATCTTGTCCGCGAACACGGGCGGGATGGCGTACGTCACCCGGTGTCCGCGTGCGACGAGCTCCCGGATCACCTCGAGGCTGGGGTTCACGTGTCCGTGGGCGGCGATGGAGAACATGGCGATGTGGGCGCGAGTGGGCATGCCCCGGACCCTAGGCGAGACGATACGTCTCGTGCAACGCGGTTTCGGTGCCGACGGACGGATCACCTCGGCCGGACACCGGACACCAGCCCCGACCTGTGCGGATGCGACACTGACCCGGCGAAAGGGCGGGGCTTCGGCGCGGTTGCCGGGCCCGGACAAGGACACGGAGGCGGACGATGGACGAGGCGCGGGCTCGGGAGGTACTGGACGGGACGGGGGTGCTGTCCGGTCCGGCGCGCGACGCGCGGCTGCTCGCCCTGGGCGAGAACGCGGTGTTCACCGCCGGGGACCTCGTCGTCAAGGTGGGCCGGGACGCGGAGCTGTGGGACCGGGCGCGGCGCGAGCTGCGGATCGCGCTGTGGCTGGCCGAGGCCGGTGTCCCCGCGGTGCGGGCCGCCGCCGCGGAGGCGATCCTCGTCGAGGGGCATCCGGTGACCGTGTGGCACCGGATGCCCGATCCGGTGCGGCCCGCCGAGCCGGCCGACCTGGCCGAACTGCTGCGCCTGGTCCACGTCCTGCCCGCCCCCGGCTTCGAGCTGCCGCCCCGCGAGCTGCTCGGCGGCGTGGAACGCTGGCTGCGTCTCGCGGGCGACACGATCGACCCGGCCGACGCGGCATACCTGCGGGAGCGCCGCGACGGCTTCGCGGCGGCCGCCGCCGCGCTCACCCCGCAGCTGCCGCCGGGCCCGATCCACGGCGACGCGCTGCCGCGCAATGTGCACGTCGGCCCGGACGGGCCGGTCCTGGTCGACCTGGAGACCTTCTCCTTCGACCTGCGCGAGCACGACCTGGTGGTCTTGGCCCTGTCCCGGGACCGCTACGGCCTGCCCGCCGAGGCGTACGACTCCTTCACCAGGACGTACGGCTGGGACGTACGGGAGTGGGAGGGCTGCCCGGTGCTGCGCGGCGCCCGCGAGACGGCAAGCTGCGCCTGGGTCGCCCAGCACGCCTCCAGCAACCCCAGGGCGCTGGCCGAGTTCGAGCGCCGGGTGGCGTCCCTGCGGGACGGGGACACCACCGTGCGCTGGTATCCGTTCTGACCCTTCCGTTCCGGCGCTTCCCGCTCCGGCCGTTCCCGGCCCGGGACCGGTCGCCGAAGCGGCAGCAACCGCCGACACGGGACGAGCGGGAGCCGGTCCGAGGGCACGGCGAGCGGGAGCCGGTCCGAGGGTACGACGAGCGTGACCGGACCGGCGAGCCGGCCGCCCGGACCGCGTGCCCGGTGCCCGGGGCTCAGACCGTCTCGCCCGCCGGCTGCCGCAGCGGCCACGCGCCGTCGACCACCGCGTCCGGGTCGCCCTTGCGGCGCAGGAAGTCCTGGAAGTCCGCCGCCCAGGCCGCGTGCCACTCGATCTGGCGGCGGTGCAGCTCCGCCGGGCCGAGGGCCGCGACCTTGGAGTGGCGGCCGGCTATCGCGGTGGCCAGCCGGGCGGCCGCGAGGGCGTCGGCCGAGGCGTCGTGGGCGGCGTCCAGGACGACGCCGTACTCCGCGCAGACCGCCTCCAGGGTGCGCTTGCCCCGACGGTAACGGTCGGCCCAGCGGTCGATGGTGTACGGGTCGACGACCGGGCCCGGCTCCGCTCCGCCCAGGCGGTCGCTCAGGGCCGGCAGTCCGTACCGGTGCAGTTCGGCGGAGAGCAGGGTCAGGTCGAAGGCCGCGTTGTACGCCACGACCGGCACGCCCGTCTTCCAGTAGCCGGTCAGGACGTCCGCGATGGCGTCCGCGACCCGGTCGGCCGGTTCGCCCTCGGCGGCCGCGCGTTCGTTGCTGATCCCGTGCACTGCCACCGCGTCGGCCGGGATCTCCACGCCGGGGTCCGCCAGCCACTCCCGGCGTCCTCCCGGCTCCCCTCCCCTGACCTCGATCACGGCGCCGGTGACGATGCGCGCCTCGCGCGGATCCGTCCCGGTCGTCTCCAGGTCGAAGCCGATCAGCAGCTCCCGGTGCCAGCCCATGGCGGCCCCCCTTCTCCGTGGTGCTTTCCCCCAGTGGCCTCCACGATCGCACGCGCCACTGACAATCCGAGGACCACGTTCCGCTTTTGGCCCGGGGACTGAGGGCGTTTCAGGACACCGGTCGCGAATCCGCCCACATCATCTCGAACTCCTCGCGATAGGCGGAGAAGAGCCCACCTTCGTCGATCTCGCCGGGTTTGACCACCTTGTTCCCGTTCCGCAGGACGAAGACGGGGGCCTCCATGCCCCGGCTGCGCCGCAGATGGGACTGCACGACCGCGATGCCGTCCGAGCCGTCGCCGTCGACCAGGTAGGCAGTGACACGAGGGGTCTCGTCGTAGACCTGGATCTCGAAGGCGCCCGGGTCGCGCAGCCGGCCGCGCACCCGGCGCATGTGCAGGATGCCCATCTCCACCGAGCGGCTCAACTCTCCCCGCTTGAGCCCCAGTTCACGCTCGCGCCGCTTCACCGCGCTGGAGGCCGGGTTCAGGAACAGCAGCCGCACCCGGCAGCCGGACTCGGCGAGCCGCACCAGGCGGCGGCCGGAGAAGTTCTGCACGAGCAGGTTCAGGCCGATGCCGATGGCGTCCAGACGGCGGGCGCCGCCGAAGATGTCCTCGGCCGGGAACTGGCGCAGCAGCCGCACCCGGTCGGGGTGCACCGCGACCACGTCCGCGTACCGGTCGCCGACCAGGTCCTCGACCGCGTCGACCGGCAGCCGCCGGGCGGAGGGCACGTCGCCACCGGTGCCGAGGATGTCGAGCAGCCGCGCGGAGGCCCGCTCGGCCTGGCTCAGCACCGCCTCGGAAAGGGCCCGGTTGCGCGAGACGACGTTGCGGGCCACCTCCAGCTCGTCCAGGGCGAGTTCGACGTCCCGGCGCTCGTCTATGTACGGCGCGAAGCACGGCCAGTGCTGCACCACCAGCTCGCGCAACTGCGGCAGGGTGAGGAAGCTGATCACGTTGTCGTCGGCCGGGTCGAGCAAGTAGCCCTTTCGGCGGCTGACTTCGCGTACCGCGACGGCCCGCTGCACCCACTCCTGGCCGGCCGGCCCGGCGGCGGCCACCACCCAGTCGTCGCCGTGGACGGGCTCGTAGACGGGGCGCAGCACGGCGGCCACGACGGCGCGCAGCCGCTGTTCGACGAGGTTCAGCCAGATGTAGGCGCGGCCGGCCCGCTGGGCGCGCGTGCGCACCTCGCGCCAGGCGCCGGCGTCCCAGTCCAGCTCCGGCCCGATGGCACCGGCGTCCATCGGCCGGGCCAGGGACACCGCGCCGGACGGGACGTCTGCGGAGTTCCCCTCGTGACCCTCGTCACCAGGGGGCAGCTCCAGGCCTCCCGAGCCCACCCGTGCACCGCCTTCCGCTCCCCCGGGCACTCCCCGTCCCAACGATCAAGGAAGGGTACTCCGGGAGCGGCGCGCGACGCAGCCGGATGCACAGCTCCTTTCTCAACTTCCGCACGCCACTTGCCCGTTCCGGCGGGCCGGGGCCGGCCGAGTGAGCTGATTCATAGCCGGTGACCGGCACCGGCCGCCGTCCGGGTCCCGGGCGCCGCCGTGGAACCCCGTGTCCGCCACCCCACCGGGTGAGTGCCGGCCCCGCCCGTTGACGTGCGGGCACACCCGGCCCCATGGCCCAATCGACTCACCCGCACACCTGGGTCCTCCTCGTCACGCAGGCACCGTTGACCCCACCGGTTCGGCACACGGACGTGTGTCATAGGTGCTTCCCCGACTTTCGTGGAGACTCGGAGCCAAGGCGCCACCCGCGGCGCCGCGCACCTGAAAGAGTCTTGTCCATGCAGGTCTGGCCTGGAGAGGCGTACCCACTCGGCGCCACGTACGACGGCGCCGGCACCAACTTCGCGGTCTTCACGGAGGCCGCGGACCGAGTAGAGCTGTGTCTGCTGCACGACGACGGCTCGGAGACGGCGGTGGAACTGCGGGAGAGCGACGCGTTCGTCCGGCACGCGTACGTGCCCGGCGTCATGCCGGGACAGCGGTACGGGTTCCGGGTGCACGGCCCGTACGTCCCGGAGCGCGGACTGCTCTGCAACTCGGCGAAGCTGCTGCTCGACCCGTACGCGCGTGCGATCAGCGGCTCGATCCGGTGGAGGGAGGAGGTCTACGGCTACCACTTCGACGACCCCGGCCGGCGCAACGACCTGGACTCGGCGCCGCACACCATGACGTCCGTCGTGGTCAACCCGTACTTCGACTGGGGCGACGACCGGCTGCCGCGCCGCGGCTACCACGAGACGGTGATCTACGAGGCCCATGTCAAGGGCCTCACCATGCGGCACCCGGGGCTGCCCGAGGAGTTGCGCGGCACCTACGCGGGGCTCGCCCACCCGGCGGTCATCGACCATCTGACCGAACTCGGCGTCACCGCACTGGAACTGATGCCCGTGCACCAGTTCGTGAACGATCACCGCCTGGTCGATCTGGGCCTCAACAACTACTGGGGCTACAACACGATCGGCTTCTTCGCCCCGCACAACGCATATGCCTCCTGGGGCGACCGCGGCCAGCAGGTCCTGGAGTTCAAGTCGGCGGTCCGGGCGCTGCACGAGGCCGGGATCGAGGTCATCCTCGACGTGGTCTACAACCACACCGCCGAGGGCAACCACCTGGGTCCCACGCTGTCCTTCAAGGGCATCGACAACCCGCGCTACTACCGGCTCACCGACGACCCGCGCTACTACATGGACACCACGGGCACCGGGAACTCCCTGCTCATGCGGTCGCCGCACGTGCTCCAGCTGATCATGGACTCGCTGCGCTACTGGGTCACCGAGATGCACGTCGACGGCTTCCGCTTCGACCTGGCGGCGACCCTGGCGCGGCAGTTCCACGAGGTGGACCGGCTGTCGTCGTTCTTCGACCTGGTGCAGCAGGACCCGGTGGTCTCCCAGGTGAAGCTGATCGCCGAGCCCTGGGACGTCGGCGAGGGCGGCTACCAGGTGGGGAACTTCCCGCCGCTGTGGACCGAGTGGAACGGCAAGTACCGCGACACCGTGCGGGACCTGTGGCGCGGCGAACCGCGGGCGCTCGCCGAGTTCGCCTCCCGGCTGACCGGCTCCTCCGACCTCTACCAGGACGACGGCCGCCGCCCGCTGGCCTCGATCAACTTCGTCACCTGCCACGACGGCTTCACCCTGCGCGACCTGGTGTCGTACAACGACAAACACAACGAGGCCAACGGAGAGGACAACCGGGACGGCGAGAGCCACAACCGGTCCTGGAACTGCGGCACTGAGGGTGCGAGCGACGACCCCGATGTGCTCGAGCTGCGGGCGCGGCAGATGCGGAACTTCGTCGCGACGCTGATGCTGTCCCAGGGCGTGCCCATGATCAGCCACGGTGACGAGTTCGCGCGCACCCAGCGGGGCAACAACAACGCCTACTGCCAGGACAACGAGCTGTCCTGGGTGCGCTGGCCGGAGCCCGGCGAGCACGACGGCGAGCTGCTGGAGTTCGTCCGGGCGATGGCGGGGCTGCGCAGGGACCACCCGGTCTTCCGGCGGCGCCGCTTCTTCCACGGACGGCCTGTGGAAGGCACGCACGACGATCTGTCCGACATCGCCTGGTTCACCCCCGAGGGCCGGGAGATGACCCAGCAGGACTGGGACTCGGCGCGGGCCTCCGCGCTGACCGTGTTCCTCAACGGCAACGCGATCTCGGAGCCCGGCACGCGCGGGGAGCGGATCACCGACGACTCCTTCCTGCTGATGTTCAACGCCGCGCCGAAGCCGCTCGACTTCGCCGTGCCGATCGATCACGGACGCCAGTGGCAGGTGGTGGTGGACACCGCCCGCACGGACCCGGTCCCGCCGGGCACCGGCCCCAAGGTGCGGGCCGGGGAACGGATCACCCTGAGGGACCGCAGCCTGACCGTGCTGCGGCGGCCGGCGTAGCGCTCAGCCACCCGGGCGAGGACGGGCGCCCACCCGGGCGAGGACGGGCACCCGCCCGGGTGGGGCCCCGGGCACATGGCGGCCGGGTGACACCAAAGGCGGCCGGGCGGGTACGTAGCTCTCCATGACGTCCGAGACATCCGAGCGCCGCGAACCCGTCGTGCCCACGGCCACCTACCGGCTCCAGCTCCAGCCCGAGTTCCCGTTCGCGGCCGCGGCGCGGGCCGTGCCGTACCTGGCCTCGCTCGGCGTCTCGCACCTGCACCTGTCGCCCGTCCTCCAGGCCGTGCCGGGCTCCGCGCACGGCTACGACGTCGTGGACCCCACGCGGGTGCGCGACGAGCTCGGCGGCGAGGAGGGCCTGCGGGCGCTGGCGCGCACCGCGCGGGAGCACGGGCTGGGCCTGGTCGTGGACATCGTGCCGAACCACATGGCCATGGCCCCGCGGTACAACCACGCCCTGTGGGAGGTGCTGCGGGAGGGCCCCGACTCGCCGTACGCGCGCTGGTTCGACATCGACTGGGAGGCCGAGGGCGGCAAGGTGCTGCTGCCCGTGCTCGGCCACCCGGTCGGCCGGGAGACCGGCGAGCTGAAGGCGGACGGCGACGTCCTGCGCTACCACGACCACGCCTTCCCACTGCGCGAGGGCACCGGGAGGCTGCCGCTGCCCGAACTGCTGGACGCGCAGTGGTACCGGCCGGTGTGGTGGCGGCTGGCCCGTACGGAGCTGAACTACCGGCGCTTCTTCAGCATCTCGGAGCTGATCGGGGTGCGGGTGGAGGACCCGGAGGTGTTCCGGGCGACCCACGCCAAGATCCTCCAGCTGCTGGAGGAGGGGGTGGTCGACGGGCTGCGCGTCGACCACCCGGACGGGCTCGCCGACCCCGACGCCTACCTCCGGCGGCTGCACGAGGCGACCGGCGGGCGCTGGACGGTCGTCGAGAAGATCCTCTCCGACGGAGAGCACCTGCCGGCCTCCTGGCCGGTCGCGGGCACCACCGGCTACGACGCCCTGCGGCACGTCGACGGCCTGTTCACCGACCCGGCCGGAGCGGGCGAGCTGGTCGACCGGTACCGGCGGTTCGCCGCCCCGCGCGACGACGGCGGCGGGGACTGGGAGGCGACGGTACGGCGGGCGGCGTACACGGTGATCACGCACGAGCTGGCCGCCGAGACGGAGCGGCTGACCCGGGTGGCGAGCCGGCTGTGCGCCACCTCGCCGGACCCGGCGCTGCGCGACCGCGCTCCCTGGGCCCTGCGCACCGCGCTGCGGGAGCTGCTGGTCCGCCTCCGGGTCTACCGGCCCTACGCCTCCGTGGACCCGGCGTCCGTGGTCACCGAGGAGGCCGCCGAGGAGGCCCGGCTCGCCTTCACGGTGCCGGAGGAGGGCGAGGCCGTCGACGTGGTACGCGACCTGGTCGTCGGGCGGGCCGGATCCGGACCCGGCGCCGTGGAGTTCCGCACCCGGTTCGCGCAGGCCGCCTCCGCGCTGCGCGCCAAGTCCGTGGAGGACACCGCCTACTACCGGTACGTGCCGCTGCTGTCGGCCAACGAGGTGGGCGGCGACCCCGGTCACCCGGCGGTGTCCCCGGAGGACTTCCACGCGTACTGTGCCCGGGTGCAGCGCGACTGGCCGGTCACCGGGACCGTGGTCTCCACGCACGACACCAAGCGCAGCGCCGACGTACGGGCGGCGCTGGCCGTGCTCACCGAGTGCCCGCGGGTCTGGGCTGACCTGCTGGACGTGGTGACCGGCGGCGGGGAGGGCGTGCCGGACGCGCAACTGGCGTGGGCGGCCTGGCAGACGGTGTTCGGCCTCGGCCCGGCGGACGGGGAACGGGTGCGGCAGGCCCTGCTGAAGCATGTGCGCGAGGCGGGCCTCCACACCAGCTGGACCGAGCAGGATCCCGCCTACGAGGAGGCGGTGGCGCGTTTCGTCGCCGAGGGGCCGTGCGGGGCGCCGGCCGGGCCGGTGGCGGCCCTGCGCACCGCGCTCGAACCGCACATCCGGGCGAACGTCCTGGGCACGGCCCTGGTGCACCTGACGATGCCGGGCGTGCCCGACGTGTACCAGGGCACGGAGGCCGAGTACCGGGCTCTGGTCGATCCGGACAACCGGCTCCCGGCGCGGTTCCCGCCCGCCGACGCCGGCGACAAGGGCGCGGTGACGGTGGCGGCGCTGCGGCTGCGCGCCCGTCGGCCGGAGGCCTTCGGCCCGGCGGCGATGTACGCCCCACTGCCCGCCGAGGGGCCGGCGGCGGCCCACTGTGCGGCGTTCGAGCGCTCGGGGGAGGTGGTCACGGCCGTGACCCGGCTGTCGCTGCGCCTGGCGGAGGCGGGGGGCTGGCGGGACACCCGGCTGCCCCTGCCGCCGGGCCGGTGGTCCGACACGCTGACCCCCGGGCGGGAGTTCGAGGGGCAGGTGCTCGTGACGGAGCTCTTCGAGCGGCTGCCGGTGGCACTGCTGGAGCGCGCTTGACAGGACCCGGCGTCCGTGGGGTACTGCGGAATGCGAAGCCGGGCGGACAGGTCGGGGGTGAGTCTCCTGCCGGAGCTGCGCTACCCCAGTGTTCCCGAACTGGTCGCCTCCGCCCGGGCGTTGGCCGAGTACCGGCCGGATCGGTGCGTGCTGAGGCAGGTCGGCCACTCGCGCGCGGGAAGACCGCTGCACCTGCTGTCCGTCGGGCAGGCCCGGCGGGCGGTGCTGGTGGTCGCCGGCGCCCACGCCAACGAGCCCACCGGCGGCCCCACCCTCCTCGCCGTCGCGCACCGCGTGCTGCGCGAGGAGCGGTTGCGGGCGGACACCTCCTGGCACTTCCTGCTGTGCGCGGACCCGGACGGGGCGAGTCTGCACGTCACCCCGGCCCCGCGCAGCCTGCTCGACTACCACCTCGGCTTCTTCCGCCCCGCCGGACCCGAGCAGCCGGAGTGGTCGCCCTCCGTGCTGCCGCCCGACCGGCTGCCGCCGGAGACGCGTGCGCTGACCGGGGTCATCGACGAGCTGCGGCCCTACCTCCAGGTGACGCTGCACGGCACCGAACTGGGCGGCAGCTGGGTCCAGTTGACCCGGGACGTGCCCGGGCTCGCCGAACCGTTCGCCAAGTCGGCGGCACGGCTGCACATCCCGGTGGAGACCGGCGCCTCGGACGCGGCGGGCTGGCCGGTCTCCGGGCCCGGGGTGCGGGTGATGCCGGGGCCCGGCACGGGCCCCGCGTATCCGAGCATGCCGGACGACGCCCGGCACAGCACCTGGTACCACCCGCACCGGTACGGCGGCATGACCGCGGTCGTGGAGGTGCCGATGTGGGCGAGCGACCTGGTGGACGACCCCGCGCCGCATCCCGCCCCGGCGGCGGCGATACGGTGCCTGGCGCACCGGCTGCTGCGGGACGCGCGGGAGGTGGAGCTGGTGCTCACCGACGCGCTGCCGCGCCTGCACGGGGCCGACGGGCCGCTGCTGCGGGCGGCGAAGTGGGGGCTGAGCCTGGTGCCGGGACTGGCCGCGGACTGGATGCACACCCCGCCCGCCGACACGACGATGGCGTATGTCGGCAGCGTGGACGCGTTCGGCCGCCGACTGCCGCTGCGGGCCGCGGCGATGCTCCTGCGGACGCTGCGCGAGACCGACGACCGCGCCGCCCCGGGCCTGGAACACCTCGTGAGCGCCTGGAGCGAGGCCTTCGCACACCGCTTCCACGCCCGCTGGGTCCCCCTGGAACACCAGATCGAGCACCAGAGCAGCACGGTGGTGGCCACGGCCCGCCAGGCCCGCACCCTCCCCGCCTGAACGGCGGGCGCGGCCCGCGCGGTGCGATGCCGCCACGCGACGGCCACGCGCGCGTGCCGGACGCACGCCGGGTACCCCAGCCCCGCCGCACGCCGTGTCCCCGCCCGCTGGGCGCTCCGCCGCTCACGGCCAGGACGTCCGCCCGTCCGGACGTTCCGGCCGCCACCGCGGCCGTGTCCCCACCCGCGGGCCCGCAGCCGCCCACGGCGAAGGCATCGGCCCGTCCGCGCGTCCCAGCGGGCACGCCCGCCACCGCGCCTCACGCTCGACAGCGGCCGGCCCCTGT